>JBJFCH010000187.1:0-44683 GCA_051888835.1 Oliverpabstia sp.
ATGTATCCATTTGTACCCGGAGTAGGAATTCGGATTGACATGGTAGCTACACAGGCTAATGCCGCAAATAAAGCGGTCATTACCAGTTTTTTCAGATTTGTTTTCATATTAACAACCTCTTTTCATATTCTATGCTCCATACCTTACATCAAAAATGGTTTGAAAAGAATAGCCAGTTTTAGTAAAAATGACCATACCAGTTGTGATGAAAGAAAATACTTTTTGGGGTTTACAAATGAATTTTGCCGTGATAACATATCTATATTGATAAGACAAACACCGTGACGAAGAGAGTACATGGATATTTGCTGTTACAGAGAAGTCCCGTTGGCTGAGAGGGATACAGGAAAGTTTATGGAAGATGGCTTCTGAGAGGCGCACCGAACTGGGATGTATTGCAGAGATTTGTATAATCTTTCAGTACTGGATATTTCCACAGCAAGGCTGCGACAGGATCCGCCTGTTATAGCGGCAGGGTATAACAGTACCTGATGAGGTTCATACTGTGAGGTATGGATGAATAGAAGTGGTAACACGGCTGATTTAGCTCGTCTTCTGTATAGGAAGATGAGTTTTTTTTGTATTATAGGAATGTCAAAAGACTTTCCTATGATACAAAACTCTCCGAGGAATGTGGGGAGTTGAAGTGGGCAAGACCACTTTGTTCTTGCTAAATTAGAATATAGGAGGGATTTTATCATGGCAAAAGAAAAATATTATATGACAACTGCCATCGCCTACACATCAGGAAAACCACATATTGGAAATACTTATGAAGTGGTTCTAGCGGACAGTATTGCCCGTTTCAAAAGACAACAGGGATATGACGTATTTTTCCAGACAGGAACGGATGAACACGGTCAGAAAATTGAGCTGAAAGCGGAAGAAGCAGGAATTACACCGAAAGAATACGTGGATAATGTTTCCACAGAAATTAAACGGATCTGGGATCTGATGAATACTTCTTATGATAAATTTATCCGTACTACGGATGATTATCATGAAGAGCAGGTACAGAAGATTTTCAAAAAGCTGTATGATCAGGGAGATATTTACAAAGGATATTATGAAGGAATGTACTGTACACCGTGCGAGTCTTTCTTTACGGAATCTCAGCTTGTAGATGGTAAATGTCCTGACTGCGGACGTCCTTGTACTCCTGCGAAAGAAGAAGCCTATTTCTTTAAAATGAGCAAATATGCGCAGAGATTAATTGATCATATCAATACACATCCGGAATTCATTCAGCCGGTGTCCAGAAAAAATGAAATGATGAACAATTTCCTTCTGCCGGGTCTGCAGGATCTGTGTGTATCCCGTACTTCTTTCAAATGGGGAATTCCGGTAGATTTTGATCCAAAGCATGTTGTATATGTCTGGCTGGATGCGCTGACCAACTACATTACCGGTATCGGTTATGATTGTGACGGTAACAGTACAGCGCAGTTTAAGAAGGACTGGCCGGCGGATCTGCACCTGATCGGAAAAGATATTATCCGTTTCCATACTATCTATTGGCCAATTTTCCTGATGGCGCTGGATCTGCCTTTGCCAAAGCAGATTTTTGGCCATCCATGGCTGCTGCAGGGTGACGGAAAGATGAGTAAGTCCAAAGGGAATGTAATCTATGCGGATGATCTGGTAGAATTTTTCGGTGTTGATGCAGTCCGTTATTTTGTTCTTCATGAGATGCCGTTTGAAAATGACGGTGTGATCACGTGGGAATTGATGGTAGAGCGCCTGAATTCGGATCTGGCTAACACACTGGGCAATCTGGTGAACCGTACCATTTCCATGTCCAATAAATATTTTGGCGGAGTTGTTACAAAGACTGGGGTTTCCGAAGCAGTGGATGATGATCTGAAAGCCGTTGTTACAGGAACAAGAGATAAAGTGGCTGCAAAGATGGAAAATTTGCGTGTCGCTGATGCTATCACGGAAATCTTTAATTTGTTCAAACGATGCAATAAGTATATTGATGAGACGATGCCCTGGGCATTGGCAAAAGATGAGACGAAAAAAGATCGTCTGGCAGAAGTACTGTATAATCTGGTAGAAAGTATAACAATCGGTGCGGCTCTTCTGGAATCTTTTATGCCGGAGACAACAGGAAGAATCCTTACACAGCTGAATGCAGAGAAGAGAGAATATGAGGCTCTGGATCAGTTTGGTCTGTATGTATCCGGGAATAAAGTCACAGAAAAACCGGAGATTCTTTTCCAGCGTCTGGATGTGAAAGAAATTCTGGAAAAGGTAGAAGCAAAGAGAGCCGAGCAGGAAAAACCGGAAGAAAAACAGGAAGAGCCTGAAGAAAATGTAATCGATATTGATCCGAAAGCCGAGATTACTTTCGATGATTTTGAAAAATTACAGTTCCAGGTAGGAGAGATTATTTCCTGTGATCCAGTGAAGAAATCCAAAAAGCTTCTGTGTTCTCAGGTGAAGATCGGAAGCCAGGTAAAACAGATTGTGTCCGGTATCAAATCCCATTATTCCGCAGAGGAAATGGTAGGAAAGAAAGTAATGGTACTGGTAAACCTGAAACCGGCAAAACTGGCAGGAGTATTGTCCGAAGGAATGATTCTCTGTGCAGAAGACGAAAACGGTGAATTGTCCCTTATGGTACCGGAAAAAGAAATGCCGGCAGGAGCAGAAATTTGCTAATAACAGAGGACACTTTCCAATTGACAAAACTTCCCTGTAAAGTTTATACTATAAACAGGTGAAAGGGAGTAGCTGCCATATTTTATGGATTTTTATGCGTCAGAACGATTGCCTGATGGGCGGTCCGCAAAAGATTGAAATAGCAAGACTTTTACTGCGATTTTTGATTGCAGTAAAAGTCTTTTTTATATCATAGGAAAGTGTTTCGCATTTTCCTATGATATAAAATCCCTCTGGGCAGGAGTTTGTTCGTTTCCATGAACAATCAGCAGATTCCCTTTTAGAATATAGAAAGGATGGCATGTATATGGAGTTTTTAGTGGAAGGCATCATGGCACTTACATGGAAACAGGTGGTCATGTATGCGGTAGGAATTTTATTGATCTGGCTGGCAATCAGCAAAGAGTATGAACCTTCGCTGCTTCTGCCTATGGGATTTGGAGCAATTCTTGTCAATCTTCCCTTTTCGGGGGTTCTGGATCAGGTGTTGCAGGGAGGAATCGAGTCTCACGGAATTATTTCCTGGCTGTTTGATGTGGGAATCAATGCTTCGGAGGCAATGCCGATTTTATTGTTTATCGGAATCGGAGCAATGATTGATTTTGGACCGCTTCTGTCCAATCCGGTCATGTTTCTTTTTGGAGCAGGAGCGCAATTTGGTATATTTGCAGCTATTTTGCTGGCAGTTCTTCTGGGATTTGACTTGAAAGACGCCGCATCAATTGGTATCATTGGTGCAGCGGACGGCCCTACATCTATTCTGGTATCCCAGATTCTCAAGTCGAACTATATCGGTCCGATAGCTGTCGCGGCTTATTCTTATATGGCGCTGGTGCCGATTATTCAGCCGGCGGCAATCAAACTGGTAACCACAAAAAAAGAACGTCAGATTCATATGGAATACAATCCAAAGAGTGTGAGCAAAAAAATGCGTATTGCGTTTCCGATTGTTGTAACGATTATTGTCGGATTGATTGCACCTCAGTCAGTTGCATTGGTAGGATTCCTGATGTTTGGTAATCTGATCCGGGAGTGTGGAGTACTGGGAACCATGTCAGATACAGCACAGAATAATCTGGCAAATCTGATCACGCTTCTTTTGGGTATTACGATTTCATTCAGTATGCAGGCGGAAAATTTTGTAACAGTCCAGACACTTTTAATCATGCTTATCGGTCTTTTCGCATTTGTTATGGATACGATAGGTGGTGTGGTCTTTGCTAAGATCATTAATCTGTTCCTCAAGAAAAAAATTAATCCTATGATTGGAGGTGCCGGAATCTCTGCTTTTCCGATGTCATCTCGTGTGGTTCAGAAGATTGCTATGGAGGAAGATCCTTCCAATATCATTTTGATGCATGCAGCCGGAGCCAATGTATCCGGGCAGATTGCTTCTGTCATTGCAGGAGGAATGGTAATCAATCTGGTGACAAGTATGCTGTAAGGAGGAGAAAAATATGATGGGAGAAGTATTTGCGGTAATTGATCCGAAGGCTGTGCTGCAGGCACTGGAAATTATGTGGAAAGGAATGGCGGGAATTTTTGTTACCATTCTGATCATTATGCTGTGTGTGTTTGTGATGAGTAAACTGGGCAGCGGAAAAAAGGATGAGAAAGATGAAAAAAAACATGATATTTGAAAGTCATGCTCATTATGATGATGAGGCTTTTGACGAGGACAGAGACAGTCTTCTTGCGTCCATGCAGGAAAATGGAATTGAGAGAATCATTAACGTGTGCGCGGAGGTGGAGAATTGGAAACGCACTATTAATTTAACAGAGAAATATCCGTTTGTGTATGGTGCAGTTGGAGTACATCCGGATGATGCAGGTTCTCTGAATGAGGAAATGATAGAGAAGATGCATCAGATCTGTCATGAAGAAAAAATAGTAGCTGTAGGTGAAATCGGACTGGATTATTACTGGGACAAGGAACAGCATGAATCCCAGATTTACTGGTTTGAGCGCCAGCTTCAAGTGGCCAGAGAAGAGAAACTGCCATTTATTATCCACAGCCGTGAGGCTGCACAGGATACATTAGAAACTATGAAACGAATGAAAGCCGGAGAAATCGGCGGTGTGGTACATTGCTTTTCCTATGGGAAAGAAATAGCGAGAGAATATCTGAATATGGGATTGTCACTGGGCGTGGGCGGAGTAGTTACTTTCAAAAATGCGAGAAAGCTGAAGGAAGTGGTGGAATATGCGCCATTGGAATCGCTGCTTTTAGAAACCGACTGTCCGTATCTGGCTCCCGTGCCATACAGAGGGAAAAGAAATTCTTCATTAAATATTCCTTATGTGGTGCAGGCGATTGCAGAAATCAAAGGCATTTCAGAAGAAAAAGTGATTGAGGTGACCAGAGAAAACGGATATCGGGTGTTCCCGAAAACCAGAACAAGTAGTATTTCAGCCGGAGAAAACTCCGACTGAAATAAAAATGTTGCATTAATATTTAGATTCTGATTTTATACGTCTGGTAATTAACGCGTTCCTGCTTTTCGAATAATACAAAGTATGATTCCCAGCAGGTTCAGTGTTACATTGGATTTTCCCAGTCCGGTTATTACACTGAAGATTTGCTTGATACCCGGCAGCGGATAGGGATGTTCCGGAAGAATTGGGTTTACATAATGAGAAATAAGCGCAAGCAGGAAAAAGAAAATAAATCCAAAGATTCCGCGTCCCATATCCAGTCTTCGGACTTTGCCATTATCCGGCATTTTCTTTTTGGAAATAGTCCAGAAAACTTGCAGGATTCCAAAAGCTACCAGGCAGACCGCAAGAAAAAGATAGGAAGCTTGATTGATATTGCGTTCCCGGAGAATTCCGCTTATGGAACCCAAGGTGGTTCTCTGGGCCCACAGTCCAAGGAACATTTTCCAGGTAATAAGAAGCATGAGGGCAGCACAGATCCACTGGATTGCGCACATAAAAAGTTTCCAGACAGTTTTTACACTGCCTGTAGCCAGAGAACCGGCTGTAGAAAGACTGCCGGAGACTGCACCGGAAATGCGACCTGTTTTCTTCTTTTTCTTTTTAACTTTTGTTTTCTGTTTTGTGGTTTGTGTGGAAGTATCTTTTGCAGTTTTTTCAGATGTATTGGAGTTTTCTTCGGTTTCCAACAGTGTTCCGCAATAACTGCAGTATTTACCGGTTACTTCCTGATTACAGTTTGGACATATCATAAAATCACTCCCCTTGATTTTTCATTGATAGTTTCGCCATACATTCTAACACGAAATACAGAAGCAGAATCTTAAAATTTTATGAAAATAACACAGGAACCAGATAATTTGATATAATCACAAATAATAGTAAGAAGTAATCAGGAGTGAGAAAGATGGCACAGATGACGAAAAAGGCACTGGCTGCATCCCTGAAGAAGCTGTTGGAGCAGAAACCGTTGTCCAAGATTACCGTGACAGATATTGCAGAGGATTGTGAGATCAACCGACATACCTTTTATTATCATTTTCGGGATATTTACGATCTTGTGGAATGGATTTTCTATACAGAAGCAGAGAAAGCTATGGATGGAAATAATACATACGATACGTGGCAGCAGGGAGTAGAACGTCTTTTTAAGTATGCATTGGATAATAAAAAGTTTATTTTGGGTACCTTTCGATCAGTTAGTAAGGAACAGCTGATGGTTTTTTTGAAACGTCAGTTGTTTCGAGTGGTCAATAAGGTGGTAGAAGAACAGGCAGTGCATCTGGATATTTCAGAGAAAGAAAGGACGTTTGTTGCGGAGTTTTATACCTATGCTCTCAGCGGAATCATGCTTTCATGGATTGAAAAGGATATGAAACAGGATCCGGAAGAAATCATGACACTTTTGTTTACTATGATGCAGGGGGAGCTGGATGAAGTTTTACAACGGTTTGTAAAACAGTAAATGAAAATTTGGACAGATTCGGAATTTTGTTACATTTTTAACCAATTTATTTGGAATGGCATATTTTTTGCCATTCCTTTTTTTCTGTCCATGGAAAAAAGGATGAGACAGAAATATAATGATGGGAATACGATAGGGAAAATTATCTTTCCTGATGAAATCTTTGAGGGGAGAAAGACATATATTTGAAGTACGAAGGAGGACAAAATTATGGGCAAATTAACTCATGCAGCAGGAAGAAAGGTGTTTTCGGGTCTGGCTGATTACATATTGAATCAGGTGGACAAAAACAGGGAAGAAGCTTATATGAAGTTTCTGGATACCGCGGAAAAATATATGGATGATACGAAAATAGATGCCAACTGGGAGTATCTGAAAGAAATGATTTCCGGTCCGGAATATACGCTGAACAGATATGTCAACTCCATTGTGGATGAGATTGATCCCCATGTTCTGAAAACTACGATTGTGAATCTGGGATATGAGGCAATGTTCCATGGTACCAAGAAGATCAGAGAAATGAGAGAAGTGCACAAATGTAATATACCATGGATCATTTTGATGGATCCTACAAGTGCCTGCAACCTGCATTGTACCGGATGCTGGGCAGCGGAGTATGGCAATAAATTGAACCTGACACTGGATGAAATGGATTCGGTGATCTGCCAGGGGAAAGAGCTGGGAGTGTATTTTTATATGCTGACCGGCGGAGAACCTCTGGTAAGGAAAAAAGATGTGATTGCACTTTGCCGAAAACATAATGATTGTGTATTTTTAGCCTATACAAATGGAACACTGGTAGATGAGGAACTCTGTAAGGAGATGCAGGAGGTAGGAAACCTGTATCTTGCAATCAGTCTGGAAGGAAAACCGGAGGTAAATGATCTGCGCAGAGGAGAAGGTGTTTATGGAAAAGTTATGCATGCTATGGAACTTCTGAAAGCCCACGGTCTGGTATTTGGAACTTCTATCTGTTATACAAGCCAGAATATAGAAAGCGTCACCAGCGATGAATTTATTCAGATGATTATTGAGAAGGGCTGTAGATATTCTTTCTATTTCCACTATATGCCTGTTGGAAATGATGCTGCTGTCGACCTTTTGCCATCCAGTGAGCAGCGAACTTATATGTATCACAGAGTACGCGAAATCCGGAATATGAAAAAGGGTCCGGGGATTTTTGCTATGGATTTCCAAAATGACGGAGAATTTGTGGGAGGCTGCATCGCAGGAGGAAGAAATTATTTCCACATCAATGCAAACGGAGATGCGGAGCCATGTGTATTTATCCATTATTCCAATGGAAATATCCGGGAGAATACAATTCTGGAAATCTTAAAGCAGCCATTGTTTATGGCTTATCATGACAATCAACCGTTCAATGAGAATCATCTGCGCCCGTGTCCTATGTTGGAAAATCCGGAAATTTTGCAGAGACTGGTTCGCGAATCAGGTGCTCACTCAACCGACCTTCAGTCTCCGGAGAGTGCAGAGCATCTGTGCGGAAAGTGCAAAGAATATGCGGCGAATTGGGCTGAGACCGCAGAAGAATTATGGAAGAAAGGTGACTGATTAAAAAAGTGCCGCAAACTGGAAAGAAAACAAGAATTGCAGTGAAATATGGGGTTTTTGCAGCAATCATACTGATTATCATATTCTATTTCAGAGATTCTATCAGGGATATTCTCTATGAGGTTGAGAATACATCGTTGGAGGAATTGACAGTGATGATTATACTGTCGTTCCTCTACTTCCTCATAGAAGGGAGAATCATTTCAATGATGGCTAAAAAATATAATTCCTCTTTTTCACTGTTGAAAGGAATTGGATGCACGTATTTTTGCAATTTTTACAGGATTGCGACTTTTGGAAGCGGGACGGGCGTTGCGGAGATATATTATCTGAAACGAAGCGGTGTAGATGGTGCCCGAGCTACAGGAATGAGTCTGGTACAGTATATAATTCAGAAAATAACAACAGCTCTATATGGAATTGTGGGGTATTATTTGTTTTACCGCAGCATGGAAAAGTTGGTTGTAGGGTATGAAACCCTTCTGAGTTTTGGATTCTTTGCAGCTTTAGTTATTGCAGGAGTATTGTTGATGATCAGTACTTCCGATACGTTCTCTGGAACTATCTTTTACTGGGTGAAAAAAATATGTCGGGAAAAAGAAAAGTGGATGAGGCGGACAGAAAAATGGGAAAGACAGATTGCTATTCTGCAGGCAGAAGCCAGAGAACTCCTGAAAGATAAAAAGAAACTGCTGAAAATCCTGGGTTATGATTTTGTAAAAATGACACTCTGGTATCTGATCCCGTATGTGACACTGAGAAATGGTGCAGGATTGTCCATCGCATTTTCTGCAGCACTGATGGCAGTGACATTTACATTGGCGGGAGTAATACCGGCACCCTCCGGATTTGGTTCACTGGAACTTGTTTTCGTTTTGTTGTACGGTCGGATCACAGGGAATGCAAAAGCAGTATCGGCCATTTTGTTATTTAGATTTGTGACCAATATTATTCCGTTTGTGATCGGAGCAGTGGAAAATTTCAGATTTCAAAAAGTAACCGGTCAGGACCGGAAAGAGAAAGATGCGGCGTTATTATAAAATGCCGCATCTTTTTTGCGAAAATTAACTTCGTGAAATGAAAAAAGTGAAATTATGTCGTAGATTCATCGGAAAAAAAGTATTATACTTGGACGTAGCATAAATACAGGAGGACAGAGTAATCATGGAATTACTTTTTTCAAAGAAAGACTTGCGTAAATTGATTATACCGCTGGTTTTTGAACAGGCACTGGCGATTACCGTGGGAATGGCGGATACTATGATGGTCTCTTCAGTGGGGGAAGCTGCAGTATCAGGCGTATCTTTGGTGGATATGATCAATTTATTGATTTTCAGTGTTTTATCTGCGCTGGCTACCGGCGGAGCAGTGGTGACATCTCAGAATATTGGGGCACGAAAAAGGGAGGAGGCCTGTCGGTCTGCAAAACAACTGCTCTATACTGTGATTGTGATTAGCTTTGTGATTGCTGCTGCGGTAATATTGGCGAAACGACCGTTGCTTCGATTATTTTTCGGAAGCATTGAAAATGATGTTATGGAAAACGCCATCATTTATCTTTTGATATCTGCAGTCTCATTTCCTTTTCTGGCAGTGTATAATGCCTGTGCCGCATTGTTCCGTTCTATGGGAAATGCACAGATTACACTGAAGGTTTCTATTTTGATAAATATTATCAATGTTGTAGGGAATGCTGTCTGTATCTTCGGTCTTCATATGGGAGTTGCCGGAGTTGCCGTGCCGTCGCTCGTTTCAAGAGCGGTGGGCGGTATCGTACTGTATATATTGTTGAGAAATCCGGAAAATATGGTGTATTTTGCAAAAGAAAAACGCCATGTGGAATGGGATGTGATTAAAAAAATACTATACATTGGAATACCCAGCGGGATTGAAAACGGAATTTTTCAGTTGGGACGTGTACTGGTAGTCAGTATTATCTCCGGTTTTGGAACCGTTCAGATTGCTGCCAATGGTGTGGCAAATAATCTTGACAGTATGGGCTGTATCGTTGGACAGGCCATCAGTCTTGCTATGATCACTGTGATCGGACAATGTGTAGGAGCTCAGGATGAGAAACAGATTCGTTACTATACGAAAAAACTGCTGTTGATTGCGTATACTGCAACGGCAGTATTAAATACGATTATTTTATTATGTCTCAATCCTGTTTTGTCTCTGTACGGACTGAGCAGTGAAACCACCAGACTGGCATATATTCTGGTTATGATTCATGATGGCTGTGCGATTATCATGTGGCCGGCAGCGTTTGTACTTCCGAATATGCTTCGGGCGTGCAATGACGTAAAATTTACTATGATCGTATCCATATTTTCCATGTTTACTTTCCGGATCGGGTTTAGCTATTTGATCGGAGTACAGATGGGAATGGGAGCAATCGGCGTATGGATTGCAATGATTATTGACTGGGTATTTCGTATTCTTTTCTTTGTGGGAAGATATATCAGCGGGCGCTGGAAAAAGCTGTGTCTGGTATAAATCCGGCAGAGAATAAAGTTTGAAAAATGATTTCTAAACACAGGATGGTAGTTGACACTTTATATACCGATTGGTATAATAAATCAAGAAAGAGATTCCGTGGAAGGAGCTGAGAAGAATGGACAACAGGGAGGCAATCCTAAAAGTTGCATTAAACCTCTTTTGTAATCGCGGATATGATGCAGTTGGTGTACAGGAGATTGTGGATAAGGCAGGGATTACGAAACCGACGCTGTATTATTATTTTGGAAGTAAGCAAGGTCTGCTTAAGGAGATTCTGGACTCTAACAGTGCAGTTCTGGGGAAAATGCTGAATGATGCAGTGGAAAAGCCGGGTAATGTACCGGACGTGCTGTACCGGGTAGCGCAGGCATATTTTGATTTTGCACGGAACCATTGGGAATTTTACCTTTTTATGGTGGGTCAGCTTCATTCGGGAAGAGAAACGGAAGGTTTTCAGGCGGTTCATCCTTTTATATCACAGTATTATAAAATACTTGTAAAAATCTTTGAGGATTCTTCCGAAGAACTGGGCAATATGAGAGGGCGACAGATGCAGTTTGCAGTCAGTTTTATGGGTATTCTGGATTCACATATGATGACATTTATGATCTATGAGAACGAACAGGGAGATTTTTCTGTATCGGATGAGAAGATACATGAGATTGTAAATCAGTTTTTGTATGGAATTTATTCATAAATTTTGCGGAAAAGTATTTTGTTCAAAATAGATTTCAGGAGGTATGGAGTGTGGCAGCTTGGTATGAAGAGGCAGTATTTTATCACATGTATCCGATCGGTATGACGGGGGCACCGAGAGAAAATCGGCAGACGGAAGTGAAACATCGTTTCCCGGAACTGGAAAAGTGGCTTCCCCATGTTAAAGAGCTGGGATGCAGTGCAGTATATATAGGACCGTTGTTTGAGTCTTCTACGCATGGTTATGATACAAAGGATTATCGAACCGTGGACAAACGTCTGGGAGACAATCAGGATTTTGTGAATTTTGTAAAGAAAGCTCATGAGTTGGGAATTCGAATTGTGGTGGACGGAGTGTTCAACCATACAGGGAGAGAATTTTTTGCGTTTCAGGATATTCAGAAAAATCGGGAACAGTCCCGGTATATATCCTGGTATAAAGGAATCTGGTTTGGAGGAAATACCTGGTATAACGACGGATTTTCCTATGAGGCATGGAGAAATTGTTTTGAACTGGTGAATCTGAATCTGCAGAACCCGGAAGTGAAAGAATATTTGCTGGACACGATTCGCGGGTGGATTGAGGAGTTTGATATTGATGGAATTCGCCTGGACTGTGCGGACTGTCTGGATTTTGGATTTATGGAGGATATGCGCCGCTGCACAGGAGAATGGAAACAGGATTTCTGGTTGATGGGTGAGGTGATCCATGGAGACTATGCCCGTTATATCCAGGACGGCAGCCGCCTGCTTCACAGTGTTACGAACTACGAACTTCATAAAGGATTATATTCCGGTCATAATGATCATAATTATTTTGAGATAGCACATACGATCCGCAGAGAGTTCGACAGCAACGGAGGTATATACAGAGGATTGAAACTTTATTCTTTTGTGGATAATCATGATGTGGATCGGTTGGCGAGTAAGCTGAAAGTGGCAGGGCATTTGCCATTGGTATATACGCTTTTGTATTTCCTTCCGGGGATCCCATCCATCTATTATGGTTCAGAATGGGGGATTCAGGGAAGAAAAGAGGGAGGAAATGATAATCCTCTCCGTCCGGCATTGGATCTTGAGGAGATGCAGAAGAAAGCACCATATCCGGAATTGACGGAATGGATCCGGATATTAGGAAATATAAGAAAAGAGTATCCGGAAAGCATTTACGGAATGTATAAAGAGCTTTTGCTGACCAATCGCCAGTATGCATTTGCGCGTATTCAGGAGGATAATGCGGTAGTCATAGCGGTGAATAATGATGAAAATCAGGAAGCTCAGCTATGGATTCCGATGCCTGTGGGCGGGAAAATGTATGTGGATGCGGTCAAACAGGAGATTTGTCCGGAAGAAGGCGGGAAATTGAATGTTTTACTTCCGCCGAATGGAGTGAAGATTTTAAGGTGTCGAATAAAAGATATATAGAAAAAGGAGAATGGCTATGAAGGAAAAGATGCAGTTTGGGGAAAAGGATCAATATTATTTTGGTCAGGCGACGCACTATGATATTTACAAAAAACTGGGTGCGCATGTAACTACACAGGGCAAAGAACAGGGAGTTTATTTTGCAGTATGGGCTCCCAATGCGGCACAGGTAGCCGTTGTGGGTGAGTTCAATGAATGGGCTACAGATGCCAATCCCATGAAGAAAACAGGTCCGATCGGTGTATGGGAAACTTTTGTTCCGGGGGTAGCGGTAGGAGATCTGTATAAATTTTATATTAAAGCACAGGATGGTCGGGATTTGTTTAAGGCTGATCCTTATGCAAACTGGTCTGAGATGCGTCCGGGCAATGCGTCGCGAGTTGCCGATATCAGTGGTTTTAAGTGGACGGATTCAGCATGGATCAAGAAGCGTCAGGAAAGCGATCCGAAAGAAAAGGCAGTTGCAATCTATGAAGTGCATCCCGGTTCCTGGAGAAAGCATCCGGCAACAGAGCAGGATCCCGATGGTTTTTACAGCTATCGTGAAATTGCTCATACACTGACAGAGTATGTGAAGCGAATGGGTTATACTCATGTGGAATTGATGGGAATCGCAGAGCATCCGTTTGATGGCTCCTGGGGATATCAGGTGTCCGGTTATTACGCACCGACTTCCCGTTATGGAAAACCGGAAGATTTCAAATATCTGGTTAACTATCTGCATAAGAATAAAATTGGTGTGATTCTGGACTGGGTACCGGCTCATTTCCCGAAAGATGCACATGGTTTGGCAGAGTTTGACGGAACCTGTCTGTATGAACATGCGGATCCGCGTCAGGGTGAGCATCCGGACTGGGGAACAAAGATTTTCAATTATGGCCGCAACGAAGTAAAGAATTTCCTGATTGCCAATGCCCTGTATTGGGTGGAAGAGTTCCATGTGGATGGTCTGAGAGTTGATGCTGTTGCTTCTATGCTGTATCTGGATTATGGAAAGAGTGATGGTCAGTGGGTTGCCAACAAATACGGCGGCAATCAGAATCTGGAAGCAATTGAGTTCTTCAAACATCTGAATACCCTGGTTCGTGGAAGAAATAAAGGTGTCATGATGATTGCGGAAGAATCTACAGCATGGCCGAAGGTAACAGGTGACGTAGAAAAAGAGAATGGTCTTGGATTCTCTTTCAAGTGGAATATGGGTTGGATGCATGATTTCCTGGAATATATGAAGCTGGATCCGATTTACCGTAAGTATAATCATAACAAGATGACATTCTCTATGACGTATGCGTTCAGTGAGAATTACATACTGGTACTTTCCCATGATGAGGTGGTACATCTGAAGTGTTCTATGATCAACAAAATGCCGGGCTTGTATGATGATAAATTTGAAAATCTGAAAGCCGGATATTCCTTTATGTTTGGGCACCCGGGCAAGAAGCTTCTCTTTATGGGACAGGATTTCGGTCAGTTCCAGGAGTGGAGCGAGGCAAGAGAACTTGACTGGTATCTGCTTCGGGAAGAAAGACATCAACAGCTTCAGGAGTATGTGAAAGATCTGCTGCATATGTATAAAAAATATCCGGCTCTGTGTGCAAATGATAATGGATATGAAGGATTTGAGTGGATCAATGCAGATGACGGAGACAGAAGTATCTACAGTTTCGTTCGTTGGTCACCGACAAAGAGAAATAATTTGTTGTTTGTATGTAACTTTACACCGGTGGAACGGAAAGATTTTATGGTTGGCGTACCAAAGAAAAAACAGTATAAGCTGATACTGAACAGTGCGGATCCCAAATATGGCGGAAGTTTTGAGGCAGAAGATACCATATTTAAGGCTGTGAAAGGCGAATGTGACGGACAGGATTATCATATTGAATACCCATTGCCGGCTTATGGAGTTGCAGTGTTTGCGTTCTAGAGATTATTTTGAATGTCGAAATTAAATAACAGGCTTTACAATTTACTGAAAACGTGTTTATAATAAGTAGAAATGGAAAAAATAGCAATATCGTTTCTGTGATATAGAAAGGAGCAGAAAGATGAAGATAACAAATATCGGCAATGTAGAAAAGTTTTTTGAAATTGTAGATCAGTGTAAAGGTAAAGTAGAACTGGTGACAGGAGAGGGCGACCGTCTGAATCTGAAATCCAAGCTCTGCCAGTATGTATCCTTGGCAAATATTTTTTCAAACGGCGAGATTCCCGAACTGGAAGTTATTGCACATGAGCCGGAGGATGTAAACCGTCTTGTAAACTTCATGATGGATGGAGAGTAATTGCGATGCGTTTTCTCTTCTCCTTAGAAGAAATTACAGCAAAAGCGGACGAAAAAAGACACTATATAACAGGGGCTGTTGGCGAAACAGCCCTTTTTGGTCGTTGAACAGGAGGAATTTATTATGACAAAAATTGATATTATTTCAGGCTTTCTGGGCGCAGGAAAGACCACTTTGATTAAAAAACTGTTATCTGAGGCACTGAAGGGTGAGCAGGTTGTATTGATTGAAAATGAATTTGGTGAGATTGGAATAGACGGAGGATTTCTGAAAGAATCAGGAATTGAAATCCGCGAAATGAACTCCGGATGTATCTGTTGTTCTCTGGTGGGAGATTTTGGAACATCTCTGAAAGAAGTGATCACCACTTATCATCCGGACCGTATCGTAATCGAACCTTCAGGTGTGGGCAAACTTTCTGACGTAATCAAAGCGGTAAAAGGGGTTGATGTTGACTGTGAGATTTCTCTGAACAGTTATACTACCGTTGTGGATGTAAATAAATGCAAAATGTATATGAGAAATTTCGGTGAATTTTTCGAAAATCAGCTGCAATATGCAAAAACAATCATTCTCAGCCGTACAGATACACCGAAGGCTACAGAAGAAAAGGTTGCAAAAGCAGTGGAACTGATCCGGGGTGTAAATAAAGACGCAGTAATCATTACCACACCGATTGAGAAACTTGAAGGCGCACAGGTACTGGCAGCTATGGAGCAGGGAAGAGAAGAGGAAGAAGAAATCTGCCCGGTATGCGGACATCATCATGATCACGAGCATGAGCATCATCACGATCATGATCACGACTGCGGCTGCGAGCATGATCACCATCAC
This sequence comes from Oliverpabstia sp., assembly GCA_051888835.1. Taxonomy (GTDB): domain Bacteria; phylum Bacillota; class Clostridia; order Lachnospirales; family Lachnospiraceae; genus Oliverpabstia. The sequence goes on from JBJFCH010000187.1 coordinate 15,874, forward strand.
GACCACGATCACCATCACGATCATGATCACGACTGCGGCTGCGAGCATGACCACGAGCATGAGCATCATCACGACCATGATCACGACTGTGGCTGTGGTCATGAACATCATCATCACCACGCAGATGAAGTGTTCGTGAGCTGGGGACGTGAGACTGCAAAGAAGTATTCCAAAGAGGAGATTGAAAATATTCTGAAACAGCTTTCTGAGGATGAGAGCTTTGGTATGATCCTGCGTGCAAAAGGTATGGTTGACGGAAAAGACGGAGAATGGATTTTCTTTGATATGGTGCCGGAAGAGTATGAAGTACGTACCGGTGCACCGCAGATCACCGGAAAACTGTGTGTGATCGGTTCCAAGATGAATGAAACAAAGCTGGAAGAATTGTTTGGAGTGAAGTAATTATGTTTAAAAGAGATGTACCGGTATATCTGATTACGGGTTTTCTGGAAAGCGGAAAGACTCAGTTCCTTGATTTTACGATTCATCAGGAATATTTCCAGATCCCGGAAAAAACTCTTCTGTTGGTATGTGAAGAAGGCGAAGAGGAATATGATGAGAAAGATTTGAAAAAATATAATACCGTAATGGAAATTATTGAGGAACCGGAGGATTTTAATGAGGACACACTGCGTATGCTGGATAAAAAGCATATGCCGGAGCGTGTACTGATCGAATTTAATCCGCTGTGGTCTGTGGATAAATTCTATCAGATGTCATTTCCGAGATACTGGGATATGGCACAGCATATAGTGATAGTAGATGCAAGCTGTTTCCAGATCTATATGAATAATATGAAATCGTTATTTGTGGAAATGATACGGGGGGCGGATATGGTTATCTTTAACCGGTGCCGTCCGGAAAATCCGCTGGCTAATTTCCGAAGAAGTGTAAAGGTCGTAAATGCCGGAGCAGAAGTGTTGTTTGAGGATGAAGAAGGTGAGATCGAGGATATTTTCCAGGATGAGATGCCTTACGATATGGATGCGGATGTAATCGAGATCGAGGATATTGATTTCGGTATCTGGTATATTGACATGATGGATAATCTGGATGATTATGTGGGAAAAACTGTGAAGTTTAAGGGTCAGGTACTGAAGAGCCGGGATCTGAATGCGGGATTTTTTGTGCCGGGACGTATGGCACTGACCTGCTGTGCGGATGATACACAGTTTATTGGTTATGTATGTAAGAATCCGGATGCGAAACGCCTTCGCATGGGTTCCTGGGTGGAAGTGACTGCCGAAGTGAAGAAAGAATATATGGAAGTATATCATGATGAAGGTCCGGTTCTCTATGCGAAGGAGATTGTACCGACAGAAAAACCGGAGCAGGAGATGGTATATTTTACCTGATCGGACAGTAAATGAAAAAGGAGACAACAGATGTTTTTAATCGTGGGCCTGGGAAATCCGGGAAAACAATATGAAAATACCCGCCATAATGTAGGATTTGATGCTATAGATTGTCTGGTGGACGAGTACAGGATTCCTTCTTCGGGAAAGCAACACAAAGCTATGTATGGGAAAGGTGTTATAGAAGGACAGAAGGTGATTCTGGCAAAGCCTTTGACCTATATGAATTTAAGCGGTGAAGCGGTTCGGGCACTGGTGGATTACTACAAAATAGATCCGGAAACAGAACTTCTTGTAATTTTTGATGATGTCAGTCTGGCTCCCGGAAATATCAGGATCCGCAAAAAAGGCAGTGCCGGCGGGCATAATGGAATCAAGAGTATTATTTCTCATCTGGGCACTCAGAATTTTCAGCGGATTAAGGTGGGAGTCGGCGAAAAACCAAAGAACTGGGATCTGGCGGATTATGTGCTTGGCACATTTTCAAAAGATGACAGAAAACTGGTGGATGAAGCTCTGGAGCGGGCAGTGAAAGCGGCTGCTTTGATCGTTCAGGGTGAGATCGATGAAGCTATGAATCTCTATAACGCATCCGTTCGATGAGTTGTGGAGCAGACAGGAAAGGAATAGGCCATGCAGATGGATGCATTCTTACAACCATTATATAATCTGGCTGACTTTGATGATATTAAAAGACAGGTACAAAAGCAGGGAATCGTGTCGGTTTCCGGTTGTCTGGACTCCCAGAAAGCTCATTTTACCTATGGGCTTGCCCGGGAGTTTCCTTTTCGGCTGATTATTGTAGAAAATGATTTGAAGGCGAAAGCTTTTTATGAAGATTATCGGATGTATGATCCGGAAGTGCTTTTATATCCTGCCAGGGATCTGATTTTTTATCAGGCGGATATTCATGGAAATCTGCTTACCAGCCAGAGGATTCAGGTGGTGAAAGCCCTTCTTGAGAGAAAAGAAGCTACAGTGATTGCTTCTATAGATAGTTGTCTGGATTATCTGGTACCACTGGAAATATGGAGAAGCAAGGTTTTGTACCTGAAAAATGACAGCGAATTGAATCTGGATGAAATGAAAACCCGTATGGTAGAAATGGGTTATGAGCGTTGTGTTCAGGTAGAAGCTCCGGGACAGTTTTCCGTTCGTGGAGGAATCATGGATGTATATCCGCTGACAGAAGACAATCCTTGGAGAATTGAATTGTGGGGGGATGAGATTGATTCCATTCGCAGCTTTGATGTGCAGAGTCAGCGTTCCATAGAAAATTTGGATGAAATCGCTATTTATCCGGCTACGGAGATGGTACTGGATAAGACAATCATATCCGCAGGAATAAAAGCAATAGAAAAAGAAGCAAAAAGCGTTTGCAAGAAGCTGAGAGATGAGTTTAAGACGGAAGAAGCTGCCCGTGTCCGGGATCTGGCAGAAGAAGTGAAAGATCAGATGGAAGAATTTCAGCGTTTTGCCGGTGCAGAGAATTTTATCCATTATTTTTATAAAAAGACAGTATCTTTTCTGGACTATTTTCCAGAAAATACGCTGGTCGTGCTGGATGAGCCCAGCCGGCTGACAGAGCATGCGAAGGCAACAGAGGCAGAATTTCGTGAGAGTATGGTGCACCGTCTGGAAAAAGGGTATCTGCTTCCCGGACAGATGAATCTGATCTGCCGTCATCAGGATATTGTGCACAGGATTCATCACTGCCATGGTCTGGCGTTGTCTACGATGGAGCCCAGAGGGAATCAGTGGAATTATTCCATGGAGAAGCAGATCACGGTCAAATCTGTCAACCCCTATAACAACAGTTTTGAAATGCTTTTGAAGGATTTGAAAAAATGGAAGAAGTCGGGATATCAGGTGCTTCTTCTGTCTCCGTCCAGAACAAGAGCTGCCCGGTTGGCGACAGAACTTCAAAACGAAGAACTTGCAGCATTTTACAGTGATGATCCCGGACGTCTGATTCAGCCGGGAGAGATCAAGGTTGCCTGTGGATCTGTAATCAGAGGATTTGAATATCCATTGATCAAATATGTAGTAATTGCTGAGAGCGATATTTTCGGAAAAGAGAAAAAGAAAAAATGGAAAAAAACAGAATATAACGGGCAAAAAATCCAGACATTTTCGGAGCTTTCTGTGGGAGATTTTGTGGTTCATGAAAATCATGGACTGGGTGTCTACAAGGGCATTGAGAAAATGGAAGTGGATGGTGTGGTAAAAGACTACATCAAGATCGAATATGCGGGAAAAAGCAATCTGTATATCCTCGCTACGCAGCTTGATATGCTCCAGAAATATGCCGGTAGTGATGCAAAAACTCCCAAACTGAATAAACTGGGTGGTCAGGAATGGAAAAAGACAAAAACCCGTGTACGGGGAGCAGTAAAGAATATTGCGAAAGATCTGGTGGCACTGTATGCGGCCCGACAGAATGAAACGGGATTTAAATACGGTCCTGATACCGTATGGCAGAAGGAATTTGAGGAAATGTTTCCTTTTGAGGAAACGGAGGATCAGCTTCTTGCCATAGAGGCGGCAAAAAAAGATATGGAAAGCGGAAAAATCATGGACCGCCTGGTCTGTGGTGATGTAGGTTACGGAAAAACAGAGATTGCGCTTCGGGTGGCGTTCAAAGCTATTCAGGAAGGAAAGCAGGTCGTATATCTGGTTCCCACAACGATTCTTGCGCAGCAACACTACAATACATTTATACAGAGAATGAAAGATTTTCCGGTTCGGGTGGATCTTTTGTGTCGTTTCCGGACGCCTGCCCAGCAGAAGAAAACCATTGAGGACCTGAAAAAAGGGTTGGTTGATATTGTGATCGGAACACACAGGGTGCTTTCAAATGATGTGAAGTTTAAAGATCTGGGTCTTCTGATCATTGATGAGGAACAGCGGTTCGGAGTTACCCATAAGGAAAAAATCAAACAGCTGAAAAAAAATATTGATGTACTGACGTTGACTGCTACGCCGATCCCAAGAACTCTTCACATGAGCCTTATCGGTATCAGGGATATGAGTGTTCTTGAGGAACCACCTCAGGATCGAGTGCCGATACAAACGTATGTGATGGAATACAATGATGAAATGGTGAGAGAAGCCATCAGCAGAGAAATGGCAAGAGGCGGACAGGTGTACTATGTGTATAACCGGGTCAACAACATTGATGAGATCACCAATCAGATTGCGAAGCTGGTGCCGGAAGCCAACGTGGCATTTGCCCATGGACAGATGAGTGAACGGGAACTGGAAAAAATCATGTATGGATTTATCAATGGGGATATCGATGTGTTGGTTTCTACGACGATCATTGAGACCGGGCTGGATATTTCCAATGTAAATACCATTATCATTCATGATGCGGATCAGATGGGATTGTCGCAGCTTTATCAGCTCAGAGGAAGAGTAGGACGTTCCAATCGGACTGCATATGCATTTCTCATGTACCGCAGAAATAAGATGCTGAAGGAAATTGCCGAGAAGCGGCTTCATGCGATCCGTGAATTTACGGAGCTGGGAAGCGGTATCAAGATCGCCATGCGGGATCTGGAATTGCGGGGAGCCGGAAATCTTCTGGGCGCAGAGCAGCATGGTCATATGGAAGCGGTGGGATATGATCTGTACTGTAAGATGCTCAACGAAGCTGTGCAGGAAGCGAAAGGAATTGAGGTTCAGGAGGATTTTGAGACTACGATTGACATGAATATCAATGCCTATATTCCTGAAAAGTATATTCCGAATGAGTATCTGAAACTGGATATTTACAAAAGAATCGCCGGGATTGAAAATCAGGAAGAATACGAGGATATGCTGGAGGAACTGATGGATCGTTTTGGTGAACCACCCAAAACTGTGCAGAATCTTCTGGCAGTAGCCAATATGAAAGCTCTTGCTCATAGAATTTATTTTACTGAGGTAAAACAAATGGGAGACGAAGTCCGGCTTACTATGTACGAGAGAGCAAAAGTGGATCCGGGAAAAGTCCCGGAAATATTGGCAAAGCACCCGGATGAACTGACTTTTAAAGTGGAGACGAATCCATATTTTATCTATCGCCCCAGAAAGAAAAACGCAAAAGAAACGGTGACCATGATGGAAAAAACAGCAGAATTGCTGCAGGAGATGCAAGTATTTGTGAAAATTAGTTGAAATCAGGGAAAATAGTTGCCCATGTGAATAAAATGGAATATAATGAAACACAGTGAAATTTTATGTTCAATACGGAGGAAAATATGAGTAAGTTAAACAGCAGAATCGCATGTGGTATTCTTGCAGCTGCCCTTGCAGCAGGAAGCTTGACCGGATGTGGCAAATTAGATGGAACAAAAACAGTGGCAACGGTGGATGGACAGGAAGTAACTCTTGGTCTGGCAAGCTACATAGCACGTGATCAGCAGGCACAGACGGAAAGCTATTATCTGATGATGATGCAGAGTTATGGTTTGGGTGGTTCAGACGAGTTTTGGGATAGTGAAGAGGAAGACGGAAGAACTTACGGCGAAAGTTCAAAAGACAGCGTGATGGACAGCATCAAGACCTTATATGTTATGAAAGAGCATGCCGAAGAGTATGGTGTAACCATTTCCGAGGATGAACAGGCAAAGATTGAGGAAGCCGCAAAGACATTTATGGATGATAATGATGAAGCTACGTTGGCCGAGCTTGCGGTTTCCGAAAGTGATATTGTGACTTATCTGGAACTTATGACGATTCGCCAGAAAATGTACGATCCTATGGTTGAGGACATTGACCGTGAGGTAAGTGATGAGGAAGCCAACCAGACCCGGATTACCATGGTCAAAGTATCAACGGAAGGTACCGAACAGGATGAAGACGGCAATACTATTGATCTGACGGATGAAGAAAAAGCTGAGAAAAAAGAACTGGCTGAGCAGGTATTGGAAAAAGTTGCCGCATCTGATGATGTTGCGGAAGCAGATATGGATGCACTGGCAAAAGAAGTGGACGAAAATCTGACGGCTACTTCTCCTGCCTTTACTACTGCCGGAAGTGAAGATGATGTTCTGGATGAAAAGGTGAAAGAGGCTGCACTCAGTCTGGAAGAGGGAGATCTGGCATCAGAAGTGATCGAAGGTGAAAATGCCTATTATGTAGTACGTCTGGATAAGATGCTGGATGAAGATGCGACTCAGACCAAGAAAGATTCTATTATTTCAAATCGTGAGCAGGACAGATATAATGAACTGCTTCAGGAATGGGAAGATGCAGCAGAAATGAGTATCGATGAGAAAGTCTGGAAAAAGCTTACCATCACAGACAGCAAGAGCTTTATGTATAAGACAGAGGATGATACAGCACAGTAAAGCTGATAATCAGAGAAACTGCATTTAAGAGGAATGTTTGTAAAGGTTGCGGCAAAAGGAGTAGAGAATGACAAGACAGGAATTTGCTGAATTGACAAAAAAAGGTGTGGTTCTTCTGGATGGAGCCACAGGTTCAAATCTTCGAAAGGCCGGAATGCCGGTTGGGATATCCTCGGAACAGTGGGTTCTGGAAAATCCCAAAGTTCTTCAGGAACTGCAGAGAGCATACGTGGAGGCAGGAAGCCAGATTGTGTATGCGCCTACATTTGCGGCAAACAGAATCAGTCTTAGAAACTTTGAACTTCAGGATCGGGTAGTGGAATTGAATACCAGGCTGGTAAAAATATCCAGGGAGGGTGTTGGCAGCCGTGCACTGGTAGCGGGAGATCTGACTACTACGGGACAGCTTCTGGAGCCTCAGGGCAATCTTACTTATGATGCGTTGTATCAGGCATACCGGGAGCAGATTAAAGCTCTGGTGGATGCGGGAGTGGATCTGATCGGTGCTGAGACGATGCTTGGTGTGGATGAGACAGTGGTTGCACTGGATGCAGCGCAGTCTGTCTGCGATATTCCTATGATGTGTTCGTTGACTTTGGAAGCGGATGGAACCGCTATGTATGGAGGCAATGCAGTGGAGGCGGTGATCACTCTCCAGGAAATGGGTGCTGCTGCGGTGGGACTGAATTGTTCCGTAGGACCGGATCAACTGGAGTCTGTAGTAGCCAATATGAAGGCGGTTGCGAAAGTGCCGATTATTGCCAAACCAAATGCCGGGATGCCGGTGATCAACGATAAAGGTGAAGCCCTCTATGATATGAATGCGGATGATTTTGCACGGTATACAAAACGTCTGGTAGAAGCAGGCGCCGGAATCGTAGGCGGATGCTGCGGGACAACGCCGGAGTATATACGGAAATTGGCGGAAGTTCTGGGACGATAAAATTGAAAAATGAATGCTGGTATCATATGTATTTATGCAAATGTATGAGTTGCAATTGAGAAAAGGTTATGCTAAAATTTTAAACAGGAAAGTACCCATGACAGGGTGGTAGCCTCCCGAGTCCAATGAATACCGGATAGCCCGGAATACATAGGAAGGGAAGTGGCGCAAATCTTTTTCGATAAGAAAAATAAGCACAAATAAAAATGCCTACCCCGTCTGCCAACGGGATAGGCAATGCCCGTCAGGACAAATAGCCTTTTCTTGAGAGGCATCCACTTTGGAGTGGGTGCTTTCTTTATATATTGATTGTAACGCAAATGATTATGGTTTTCAATTGGTATTAGAGAGGAATAACATGGCAAAGCTTAGAGAATTTGACATTAATGAAACGGATGAATTATGCAGTCTGGGGAAGGCTCTGTCGTCGCCGGTTCGTCTGGAAATATTGAGTCTTTTGTACGATCAAAGTATGATTATCGGCGAAATTGCGAAAAAGCTGGATCTTCCGGCGTCCAGCACGGCGTTTCATCTGAAGCTTTTGGAACAGGCTGGTCTGATCCGGATGGAGGAGCAGCCGGGAACCAGAGGTTTGACAAAGCTTTGTACCATAAAGGTAGATCACATAGCGATTGATATGGTGAAGAAAAATACAGATATTGATGAGGTTTTTTGTGTGGAAATGCCTGTGGGTGCATACAGCGGCTGTGAGGTGGCACCTACCTGTGGACTTTGCGGGACGACGGGACTCATCGGAAATGAAGATGTCGAATACTGTTTTTATTATCCGGAGAGGATTAATGCAGGTCTTTTGTGGACTTCTTCCGGTTATGTAAAATATAAATTTGCTAATGGAGTGCCCAAAAAAAGAAAAGCAAAAAGGGTTTCCGTATCGATGGAAATCTGTTCGGAAGCTCCGGGATATCGGGAAGATTGGAAATCGGACATTACAGTATGGATCAATGGGATTGATTGTGGTACATGGACTTGTCCGGGAGATTTCGGAGGCAGAAGAGGGAGACTTACTCCGCATTTCTGGCCAAATGGTTCCACCCAGTATGGAATGCAGATGATCTGGGAAGTCAGAAAGGATGGAAGTTTCATTAACGGAGAGAAGGCGACAGAAGTTTCAGTGCAAGACCTTTGCCTTTCGGATAAACCCTATGTGGAAGTGAAAATCGGTAACAAACCGGATGCGAAATATGTAGGGGGATTTAACCTGTTTGGAAGACATTTTGGTGATTATGACCAGGATATTATCCTGACGATAGAATATTAAAGTTAGAGTATGAAAGTTAGAGTATGAAAGAGACTGTCTTATGCATATTGAAAGTAAGACGAGTCTCTTTTTTTGAGAAAAAATATCTGCAAGTAAAAGTTGTTAATCGTTTCGATTATCATGATGGAGAATTTGTATTTGAACGAAACATACAGAAATCCTGAAATATAATTGAAATAAAGAATTAATAAAACAACAATACTGTTTAAAAAATAAAATTAGATTTAAAATATTAGAAAAAACATTGACAATATATGGCATGACGCTATAATTGGAATTAAATAAACAGTAAAACTGTTCAAAAACTGAAAATGATAATGAATATAAAAGGAGAAACGGGATTATGAAATGCTATGTGAAAGACTATCCCAGACCGCAATTTGTCAGAGATAACTGGACGAATCTGAACGGTACCTGGGATTTCATATTTGATGATAAAAATCGAGGAGAAAAAGAGAAATGGTTCGAGAATTTTGAAAGACAGCAGACCATTCAGGTCCCTTTTACTTATGAGACGAAGTTGAGTGGTATTCAGGATGAGACCCGCCATGATTATATCTGGTATCGAAGAGAGATTGAGGTGGACAGTGAGAAGCTTCAGGGAAACAGATATATTCTTCATTTCGAGGGAAGCGATTTTCATACAAAAGTCTGGGTGAACGGTCGGTATGTGGGAAATCATAAAGGCGGATATGCCAGATTTTCCTTTGATATTACGAATCTGGTTCATGACGGAAAGAATGAGCTTGTAGTAAAGGTTGAGGATTCCTTTGATATGCAGCAGCTAAGAGGAAAACAGCGCTGGATTAATGAAAATTTTGGCTGCTGGTATGTACAGACAACGGGTATCTGGAAAACAGTGTGGAGTGAGTATGTACCCGAAATCTGTCTGAAATCCGTGAAAATGACACCAAATCTGGAAGAGCATTCGTTGGAACTGGAATATGAAGTTGACGCACCGGAAAGTAAAATGGTGGGAGAGCTTCTGGTGGAGGCTGTGGCAAGTTTTCAGGGAACCTTTGTCAGCAGGACGATCACCGCAGTGACAGATCGTCAGATTACTGCAAAAATGGATGTTTTCCTGAGAAATAACAATGGATTGGAGTGGGGAGTACGCACCTGGTCCCCGGAAACTCCGGATTTGTATGATATTGAATTTAAACTGATTTGCAACGGTAAAATACTGGATGCCGCAGGTTCTTATTTTGCCATGAGAGAGATTCGGATTGACGGCCCAAGTATTTTACTGAATGGACGCCCATTGTATCAGCGACTGATTCTCGATCAGGGATACTGGAAAGATTCCCATCTGACTCCGCCAAGTGAAGAGGCATTGATTGAGGATATCGACAAGATTCAGGCTCTCGGTTATAACGGATTAAGAAAACACCAGAAGACAGAGGATGAAAGATTTCTGTACTGGTGCGATGTGAAAGGAATGCTGGTATGGAGCGAGGTTGCGGCTGCTTATCGGTTCTCTGATTATGCGGTGGCAGAATTCACCAGAGAGTGGATGGAGATCGTAAAACAGAACTATAATCATCCATGCATTATCACATGGACAGCATTTAATGAATCCTGGGGTGTGAGCCAGATTCATACCCGCAGACCGGAGCAGCATTTTACGGAAGCTATTTATCATCTGACCAAGAGCTTCGATCCATATCGCCCGGTGATTGTAAATGACGGATGGGAACACACCGTTTCTGATATTCTTACACTGCATGATTATGAAGAAGCCGGAGAAATCCTGAAACAGCGCTATATTCAGTGCCGTGACGATATTCTCTCTTCGAAGATTTCATATAATAATCAGAAAGTGGCTTTTGCCAACGGATATGAATATCATGGACAGCCTGTAATCATCAGTGAATACGGCGGAATTGCTTTTAATAACGATGATTCCGGATGGGGATACGGTAACAAAGTAAACACCCGGGAAGAATTTATTCATAGATTCGATGAAATCACAACAGCAGTCAAAGAAATACCATATGTGTGCGGATTCTGTTATACACAGGTATCCGATGTGCAGCAGGAAATCAATGGGCTGATGGATATGGAACGCAACTTCAAGATTGAACCGGAAATTATAAAAGCAATCAATGAAAGAAAGATCGGCTACTGGCGGTCTTATATGTAAGAGGACAGGGGACAGTCACCTGTCCGGATAATGGAGAAATGTATGAGCCATATTTTTGGAAAAAAGACACCTGACTATTACAGGGAATATTATAGCCTGACTTCGGAGGGAGAAGTCCATGAAGTGCAGGCCAAGCTTCAGATTGCCACTTGGATGGGAGTGATTGATACTCCGGATCTGGATGCTGTTGAGGTCAGAAGAAAACAGAAAAATGATTCAATAAAAGCGAAACTGGAAAAAGGTGAAATTGTATATGGTCTTACACACTATACGCCGTCTATGTATCTGCAGTATGAACTGACTCGGTTCAAGCTGGATTTTACTGTGTATAAGGGAGAAAAGGTCGGCCCTTACCCGTATCAGGAGTTCAAGGAAGAAGAAAAAAGGGCATTTTATGAAAATAATCCGGATTTGTTTACCCGATATTTCGGAGACAGTTTTGGGTATGAAGAAGTAAGTATGATTATTGAAAAAAGACTGAAAGAAAAGGAGTATGAGAGTATTGTCCAGGATTTATTATGTAAGTACGAAGTGTAAAAACAGTGAATGCTGCGGAACCATTGATAAACCGTTTACCACTCTTTTTGCAGTCAACCAACTGAAACTGGAGCCGGGAGATCAGGTGCTTCTGGAACGTGGTTCCGTATTTCGAGGAGAGTATCTTCATCTGACTGACCAGGGAAGAAAGGAAGCTCCGATTAGCATAGGAGCATACGGTGAAGGACAGCTTCCTCGGATTGAGGCAGAAGGACAGGGTATCTGGTATCAGGATTATGGAACGAAACTGGATTCCCCTACACATACAAAAGCGGGATATGTATCATCGGCAGTACTTCTTTATGATGCAGCTTATATTACAGTTTCTGATCTGTCCATCACGAATAAAGGAAATGTTTTGGGAGAGCAGTATGTGGCTCCTCATAAAATGAACCGGACCGGTGTGGCGGTCGTGGCGAAAAACAGAGGAACCCTTCGGGAAATCCATCTGAAGAATCTGGAAATCAGAAATGTCAATGGAAATGTCTATGACAAACATATGAACAATGGCGGAATTTATTTTACCTGTCTGAAACCGGACGATGAGGAAAAAACGGGAGCAGCCCGATATGAAAATGTGAGTGTCACCGGATGTTTTGTACAAAAAGTAAGTCGTTGGGGGATTGCAGTCGGTTACAGCTATAAATGTCGGGAATTTATGAAAACAGAGCTGGAAGAAGAGCTTTTTGAACGGTATGGTCACAAAAATGTCTATGTGGCGAATAATTATGTGAAAGAAGCAGGCGGGGACGGTATTACAGTAATGTATGCGCTGCGTCCCGTGGTGGAACATAATATAGCTGATTCTGTGGCAGGGGAAATGAATGACCGTGTCTACAGGTATCCTGAAAACCGGGCAGGAAAGGTTGCTGCTGCGATCTGGCCTTGGAAATGCAAGGATGCTCTGCTTCAATATAATGAAGCGGTGGATACCAGACTGAACCAGGACAGCATGGCATGGGATGCTGATTCCGGTGACGGAACGATTTATCAGCATAATTACAGCCGATTGAATGAAGGTGGCTGTGTTATGTTCTGTCTGGAAGAGGCAATCCACAATACCTTTCGCTATAATGTGAGCTATGATGACCTGGGAGGAACCATCAGCCCTTCTATGAATCCGGATGCATATATTCATCACAATACATTTATCCGGAGAAAAGGAGTGCCGTTTGTGCGGGAACATATGGATGGAGGAAATTTCAGGGAAGAAGAAAATATATTTGAAGAATTATAAGGGACGGACAGAGGGCGGGGGGACGGACACAGAACTGTCCCCTGTCCGTCCCTTATCAAGATTCCACAAAGCTAGAAGTGGTATTTTGTGGAATTGTAATAAAAATCTTCTCGAACGTGGTCGTTTTTGTTGAGTTGAAGAAATTGTTAAAAAATTATTGATAAATTATTGTCAATGTGCTATCATGTACGCAAATGAAATCGAGCTAATTCTTACCTTATGCGGAGGAAAGGTGTTTTAACTCAGTGTTTTTGTTGTTAAAAAATCTACGAAGAAGTGTAAAGATTAGTATACGGTTTCATATTTTTTTGGTTCTATTGTTAAAAAAATAACAATCAAAAAAGGAGAATAAGTACTATGAGCAGTAAGATTACCATTATTGGTGCGGGAAGTGTAGGTGCGACGATTGCCTATACATTATCCAGTGAAGATATCGCGTCAGAGATTGTACTGATCGATATCAACAAAGAAAAAGTAGAAGGCGAAGTGATGGATATTGAGCAGGGTACCTGTTTTCGGGATCCGATTTCCATCATTGCCGGCGAGTATGAGGATGCAAAAGATTCTGATATTGTGATCATTACCTCAGGCATCGCCCGTAAGCCGGGTCAGACAAGAATCGAGCTGACACAGACAAATGTCAATATTTTGAAAAGTATCACACCGGAAATTGTAAAAGCAGCTCCTCATGCTATTTACATTATAGTGAGCAATCCGGTTGATATTATGACGTATGTGTTTACAAAAATTTCCGGACTGCCGGAAAATCAGATCATCGGTTCCGGTACCATTCTGGATACGGCCCGTCTTCGCTGTGGACTTTCTGAGCATTTTAAGGTAGCACAGAAAAATATTCATGCATATGTGTTCGGTGAGCATGGAGATACTTCCTTTATTCCATGGTCAGGTGCTTATATCTCGGGTGTGAGTGTAGATGAATTTTATGAGTTGATGAAGACACTGGGAAAAGATGTAGACGAGTTGGATAAAGACGGTATGCTTACCTATGTGCAAAAATCCGGTGGTAAGATTATTGCTAACAAAGGTGCTACGTTCTATGCGGTGTCTACAGCGGTATGCCAGCTGTGTGCGAGAGTTCTTGCAGCATCGGATTCTATCGCTACTGTTTCCTCTATGATGCATGGCGAATATGGCATTGAAGATGTCTGTCTAAGTACTCTGACTTTGGTAGGACCGAACGGTATTCAGGGAAAAGTTCCCATGAGGATGAACAAAGCGGAGATCACAAAACTTCAGGCAAGTGCAGATGCGCTGAAGAAAGTGATCGCCCAGATCGATCTGTAAGGAACTGTAAGAAATACAGAATAAAAGAAAGGATAACAGGACTATGAAGTACAGTTATTATCCGGGGTGTACCCTGAGAACTAAGGCAAAAGATCTGGATGCCTATGCCAGAGTTTCTGCCAGGGCACTGGGATTTGAACTGGAAGAAATCGAAAACTGGCAGTGCTGTGGAGGTGTATATCCGTTGGGCACTGATGAAATTGCGACGAAACTTTCTTCCGTACGTGCTCTCAATGAGGCAAAAGAAAAAGGTCAGGATCTGGTCACTTTATGCTCCGCATGTCATCATGTGATCAAGCGTGTCAACGATGATATGAAAAATGTGGAAGACATCCGTACCAGAGCAAATAATTATATGCAGCTCGAAGAACCCTATGCAGGTGAAACGACAGTTCTCCATTTTCTGGAAGTGCTCCGTGACCGCATAGGTTTCGATAAGTTAAAAGAAAAAGTGGTAAATCCGCTTAAGGGTAAGAAAATAGGTGCTTACTATGGCTGCCTGCTTCTTCGCCCGGGAAAGATTCTGGAGTTTGACAATCCGGAGAATCCGTCTGTGATCGAAGATTTTATCCGTGCCATAGGTGCGGAGCCGGTCGTATATCCCTACCGGAATGAATGCTGCGGCGGATATATTTCCCTGAAAGAAAAAGATATGTCAAAAAACATGTGCAATAACATTATGGACAGTGTGGCAGGTTTTGGTGCTGATATGCTCATCACAGCATGTCCGTTGTGTTTGTATAACCTGAATAAGAGTGGAAACGGAAAACTTCCGGTATATTATTTTACCGAACTTCTGGCAGAAGCTCTGGGTGTAAAGGATGAGGTAAAGAAGGAGGTGGAAAGACAGTGAATACAGAGAAAAAACAGGCGGAACTGATTAAGGAAATCAGTGGCGTGAATCCACTGAAATGTATGAAATGCGGAAAATGTTCTGCTTCCTGTCCCTCCTTCAATGAGATGGATATTAAGCCTCACCAGTTTGTATCTTATGTGGTAAATGAAGATATTGAATCTCTGGTAAATTCAAAATCTCTCTGGAAATGTCTTTCCTGCTTTGCCTGCGTAGAACGATGCCCGAGAGATGTGAAACCGGGTAAACTGATCGATGCCGCAAGACAGCTTGTGGTTCGCCGGAGAGAACAGGATTATCTGTCACCTAATGAGATTCCGGAACTTCTGGATCCGGAGCTTCCACAGCAGTTGTTAGTCAGCGCATTCAGAAGATACAGGAGGTGAGTCAGATGCAGAGAATAGGAGTATTTGTCTGTCACTGCGGAAGTAATATCGCAGCAACAGTAGATGTAAAAAAAGTAGCAGAGATGGCTATGATGGAGCCTGGCGTTGTCCATGCAGAAGATTATCAGTATATGTGTTCCGAGGCAGGACAGGCATTGATCGCAAAAGCCATTAAAGAAAAAAATCTCACAGGAATGGTTGTATGTTCCTGCTCTCCGCGTATGCATGAGACTACATTCCGCAAAGCCGCAGAGCGTGCCGGATTGAATCCCTACATGGTGGAGATTGCCAATATCCGTGAGCATGTTTCATGGATTCATAAAGATATAGAAGAAGCCACAAAAAAAGCAGTTATTCTGATGAGAGCTGCAGTGGCAAAAGTTAATCTGAATACCCCTCTTATGCCGGGGGAAAGCCGTGTGACAAAACGTGCATTGGTAATCGGAGGCGGAATCGCAGGTATTCAGACAGCACTGGATATTGCGGATGCAGGTTATGAAGTAGATATCGTGGAGAAGACACCGAGTATCGGCGGAAGAATGTCACAGCTTGACAAAACCTTCCCGACTTTGGATTGTTCTGCCTGTATATTGACACCGAAGATGGTGGAAGCAGCGGCCCATGAAAAGATTAAAATCTATACATACAGCGAAGTGGAAAAAGTATCCGGATTTGTCGGTGATTTTACAGTAGATATCCGTAAAAAAGCGAGAAGCGTGGATATGGATAAATGTACCGGCTGTGGTGTATGCCAGGAGAAATGTCCGTCTAAGAAAGCTCCAAGCGAATTCAACAGGGGACTGAATACCCGAAGTGCAATTTACACTCCATTTGCTCAGGCCATCCCGAATGTACCGGTCATCGACCGTGAGAACTGTATCAAGTTTAAAACCGGAAAATGTGGTGTATGTGCCAAGGTTTGTCAGGCAGGAGCCATTGACTATGATCAGAAAGATGAGATCGTTACAGAGAAATACGGTGCTATCGTAGTTGCTACCGGATTTGATACCATCAAACTGGACAAGTATGATGAGTACGCTTACAGTCAGAGCAAAGATGTAATCACCTCTCTGGAACTGGAACGAATCATGAATGCGGCAGGACCTACCAAAGGACATCTGGAACGACTTTCTGACGGAAAAGCTCCGAAGGAAATGGTATTTATCCAGTGTGTGGGAAGCCGCTGCTCGGATGACAGAGGAAAGAGCTATTGTTCCAAAATCTGTTGTATGTATACGGCAAAACATGCGATGCTGATCCGTGATAAATATCCGGATGTAAATGTAACCGTATTCTATATCGATGTACGTACTCCGGGTAAGAATTTTGATGAATTTTACAGAAGAGCCGTAGAACAGTATGGTGTGAATTATATTAAAGGTCAGGTAGGAAAAGTCATTCCGCAGCCGGATGGGAAACTGCTGGTTCAGGGAGTGGATCTTCTTGACAATAAACAGATCTTGAAAGAAGCGGATATGGTAGTTCTAGCAACAGCCATTGAGCCAAATCCGGATGTTCGCAAAATTGCAACCATGCTGACAGCCAGCATTGATACTAATAATTTCCTGACAGAAGCACATGCGAAGCTTCGTCCGGTAGAGTCTCCTACTGCAGGTATCTTCCTGTCCGGTGTATGTCAGGGACCGAAGGATATTCCTGAGACAGTAGCACAGGCAGGTGCTGCAGCTGTAAAAGCCATCGGACTTCTGGCAAAAGATAAACTGATGACGAACCCATGTACCGCGCAGGCAGACGAACTGCTGTGTAACGGATGTTCCACCTGTGCCAATGTTTGTCCTTACGGAGCAATTACTTATGAAGAGAAACAGGTGAATGACCACGGTATCCGTGAAGCACGCCGTATTGCAGTGGTAAATAATGCACTGTGTCAGGGCTGCGGAGCCTGTACCGTTGCCTGCCCGTCCGGAGCCATGGACCTGCAGGGATTCTCAAACAGACAGATTATAGCGGAGGTAGATGCAATATGTCGATAGAAGCAAAAGAAGAATTCAGACCGAAAATTGTAGCGTTCTGCTGTAACTGGTGCAGTTATGCAGGGGCTGACCTGGCCGGAAGCAGCCGTCTGACTTATCCGGCAGATGTAAAGATTATCCGTGTTCCCTGCTCCTGCCGTGTCAATCCTATGTTTATCCTGAGAGCTTTTGAAAAAGGTGCGGACGGGGTGATCATGTGTGGATGCCACCCGGGAGACTGCCATTACAGCACTGGTAACTATTATGCCAGAAGACGTATGACACTGCTGTTCTCCATGCTGGATTATATCGGTGTGGAAAATGGCCGTACCCGCGTAGAATGGGTATCTGCCGCAGAAGGAGTAAAATTTTCTCAGACTATGAATGAATTTGTGGAAAAAATTTATTCTCTTGGCAAAAATGTAAGATTGGAGGATTTAAGATGCAGGCAATAATTGATCGTGCAAAAGAACTGCTGGCGAACGGGACCGTAGCCCGGGTTCTTGGCTGGAAAGCCGGAGACCTGCCTTACAATCCGGAACCGGCTTACTTTGAGACTGAGGATTCTCTGAAAGATTTCGTGTACAACGGATTCTGTGGAGCTAACCTGAGTAAATATATGATTGAAGCTTCCAAAATGGAAGGAAAAACACTGGTTTGTCTGAAACCTTGTGATACATACAGCTTTAACCAGCTAATGAAAGAACACCGTGTGGACAGAGAGAAAGCTTATATCATCGGTGTGGGTTGTAAAGGCAAGCTGGATATTGAAAAAATCAGAAAAATGGGCATCAAAGGAATCGAGAACATTTCCGGTGCGGAGATTACGGATGAAGCTGATACATTGGCAATTCAGACCATTTACGGTGAAAAAACATGTGCTTATGCAGATGCCATGCTGGAACGCTGCCATGTATGCAAAGGCAAAAAGCATATGGTTTATGATGAAATCATTGGTGAATCCAAAGATACCAAAGATGCAGATCGTTTTGATGAAGTAAAGAAAATTGAGGCTATGAGCCCGGAAGAAAAATTCGCTTTCTTCCAGAGTGAACTGAGCAAATGCATCCGTTGCAATGCCTGCAGAAATGTGTGTCCGGCATGCAGCTGCCGAAAATGTGTCTTCGACAGCAACAAGTTTGACAGCTCCCAGAAAGCAAATGCGGACTCTTTTGAGGAGAAAATGTTCCATATTATCCGCGCATTCCATGTAGCAGGAAGATGTACAGACTGTGGTGAGTGCAGCCGTGTCTGTCCACAGGGAATTCCGCTTCACCTGTTTAACCGGAAATTTATCAAAGATATTGATGAACTTTATGGAGAGTATCAGGCAGGAGAAGACACAGAGTCAAAAGCACCGCTTACGAATTTTACGTTTGAGGATGCAGAGCCAAGTATCGTAGGAAAGAGGGGATAATGTATGTATAAGATCGCAAAAGAAAATCTGTCCGCATTATTCCGGATGATTGCGGAAAAACAGGAATTATACCTTCCGGTAAAGACAGCCGGTCAGACCAACTTCAAAACCTGGACAGAAGAGGCAGAAGTTGACCTGGACACACTGAAAACTGTAAAATCCCCGAAAGATGCATTTTTCCCGCAGAGCGAGAATCTTTACAGTGTGAAAAAAGAAGGAAAAAAGCTCCATGTAGAGCCGGAAGCATTGAAAGATCAGGATTTTGTTGTGTTCGGCATGAAAGCCTGCGATGTACAGGCAGTACAGGTGCTTGATAATGTATTTCTTACAGATCCGGTAGATACATTTTATGCAGCAAGAAGAAAACACGGAACTATCGTGGCCATGGCCTGCCATGAGCCGGAGGAATCCTGTTTCTGTAAGGTGTTCGGCATCGACTGCACAGAACCTAATGCAGATGTTGCTGTCTGGATGGTGGAAAATGAAATGTACTGGAAATCACTGACAGAAAAAGGTGAGACTCTGACAGCAGCAGTGAAAGAATTGTTGACGGAAGCTGACAGTGCAGATGACGAGAAAGTGGAAGCGGAAAAAACTGCTGTCCGCAATGTCGTGGAAAAACTGCCTTACAGCAATCTGTCTCTGGATGGATGGAACGGTGATGCCCTGACAGAAAAATTCAATTCTCCGATATGGGAAGAATTATACAAACCATGTCTGGCATGCGGAACCTGTACCTTTGTGTGTCCTACATGCCAGTGCTATGACATCAAAGACTATGATACAGGACACGGAGTACAGCGTTATCGTTGCTGGGATTCCTGTATGTATTCCGATTTTACCATGATGGCTCACGGCAACAACCGTACCAGCCAGATGCAGAGATTCCGTCAGAGGTTTATGCATAAGCTGGTGTATTTCCCGGCAAACAACGACGGCATGTATTCCTGTGTGGGGTGTGGCCGCTGCGTGGAAAAATGTCCGGCATCATTAAATATTGTAAAAGTTATCAAGTCCTTTCAGAATGCGGGAGGTGAAAAATAATGAGCGAGTGTACCTGTCACAAGAATTATACGCTGGATACGCTGATTCCTCAGGTGGGAGTGATTACAGATATCCGTGAAGAAACCCCGGATGTAAAGACATTCCGTGTGAATGCACCGGAAGGGGGAAAACTTTTTGAACATATGCCGGGACAGTGTGCTATGCTTTGCGCACCTGGTATCAGTGAGGGTATGTTCTCCATTACCTCCTCACCGACTAATAAAGAATATCAGGAATTCAGTATTAAAAAATGTGGTATGCTTACCGACTACCTTCACAGCCTGGAAGTAGGAGATGAAATTACGGTAAGAGGACCTTATGGCAACTATTTTCCGGTGGAGACGGAACTGAAAGGCAAAAACCTGTTGTTTATTGCCGGGGGTATCGGTCTTGCACCGCTGCGTTCTGTAATCAACTATGTGTTGGATAATCGTGAAAACTACGGCACAGTAGATATCGTCTACGGTTCCCGTTCTGCGGATGATCTGGTACAGCTGAAAGAAATCCAGGAAGTCTGGATGAAAACAGAAGGTGTGAATGTATATCTGACTATTGACCGGGAACAGGAAGGCTGGGACGGTCATGTGGGATTCGTGCCAAATTATGTGAAAGAACTGGGCTTTGATACCGACAAGACAGCACTTGTCTGCGGACCGCCGATTATGATCAAGTTCGTACTTGCCGGGCTTCAGGAATTGGGCTTTACCAGAGAACAGGTGTACACAACACTGGAGCTGCGCATGAAGTGCGGAATAGGTAAATGCGGACGCTGTAATATCGGCTCCAAATACGTCTGCAAAGACGGTCCGGTATTTAGGTTTGATGAAATAGATGAGTTGCCAAACGAGTACTAGGAAAGGAAGATACCAATATGGAAAACATGGTTAATGTATATTTTTTCGGTAAGAAATATAGCGTACCTGCAGATCTGACCATTATGACCGCCATGGAATATGCCGGATATACTCTGAAAAGAGGATGTGGCTGCCGTCATGGGTTCTGCGGTGCCTGTGCTACCATTTACAGAATCAAAGGAAAGAATGAGCTGAAAACCTGTCTTGCCTGTCAGACACAGGTGCAGGAGGGAATGTATGTGGCAAGTATTCCGTTTTTTCCGACAGATAAGAGAACTTATGACATCAATGAGATTAAACCAAATCAGCAGATTATGATGGAACTATATCCGGAAATCTACAGCTGTATCGGATGTAATGCCTGTACAAAAGCATGTACCCAGAATCTGAATGTTATGCAGTATATTGCCTATGCCCAGAGAGGGGAATTCGAGAAATGTGCGGAAGAATCCTTTGACTGTGTAGGCTGCGGATGCTGTTCCGTAAGATGTCCGGCAGGTATTTCCCATCCAATGGTAGGATTGCTGGCAAGGCGTCTCACCGGAAAATATATTGCACCGGAAGCAAAACATCTTACAAACAGAGTGGAAGAGATTAACAAAGGTGCATATGACGATCTGATTGAACAGATCATGCAGAAACCGATCCAAGAGATGCAGGAACTTTACAATAACAGAGAGATTGAGAAATAAGGAGGGCGTGAAATATGTATGCACCATATCCAGAAAATATGATGGAATCTGTCAAAAAGGTAGAGGCTACAAGGGCAGAACGTATGGCAACAGAGCCCAGACGTCTGACCGCTGATGAAAAAGACGCTCTTTTGAAAGAGTTTCATCCGGATTATAATCCGGATGCGTTTGCAGAGATTAAGGTTGGACCAAATAAAGGTCAGAAAGCTCCGCTTGAGCTGACAGAAATGCTTCACTCAACGAGTCGTTTGATGGGAGAAGATATTGATCTTACAAAAATAGATTATGACGTTGATGTACTTGTAATCGGCGGCGGCGGAGCCGGTTCTTCCTGCGCAATTGAGGCCCACAATGCAGGTGCAGATGTAATGATCGTTACAAAACTTCGCATTGGTGATGCAAATACTATGATGGCTGAAGGCGGAATTCAGGCAGCAGATAAAGAAAATGATTCACCGGTACAGCATTATTTGGACTGTTTTGGAGGAGGACATTTTGCCGCAAAACCGGAGCTTGTAAAGAGACTTGTAATGGAAGCTCCGGATGCAATCAAATGGCTCAATGAACTTGGAGTTGAGTTCGATAAAGAAGAAGACGGAAGAATGGTAACTACACATGGTGGCGGTACTTCAAGAAAGAGAATGCATGCTGCAAAGGATTATTCAGGAGCAGAAATCATGCGTACAGTGAGAGATGAAGTTTTGAATCTTGGTATCCCGGTAGTTGAATTTACTTCAGCCGTTGAACTTCTGAAAGATGAAAAAGGACAGGTTGCCGGTGCGGTCCTCCTCAATATGGAAACAGGAGATTATTCTGTTGCAAGAGCGAAAACAGTAGTTATTGCAACAGGCGGCGCGGGAAGAATGCATTATCAGGGATTCCCTACATCCAACCACTACGGTGCAACCGCAGATGGACTTGTATTGGGATACAGAGCAGGAGCTTCGCTTCTTTATCAGGATTCTATCCAGTATCATCCAACAGGGGCAGTATATCCATCACAGATTCTTGGTGCGTTGGTAACAGAAAAAGTTCGTTCCGTTGGCGCACAGCTTGTAAATGCAAACGGAGAAGCTTATATTCATCCACTGGAAACCCGCGACGTAAATGCATCCGGTGTGATCCGTGAGTGCAGAGAAGGACGCGGTGTAGAAGTTCCGGGTGGCGCACAGGGAGTTTGGCTTGATACACCAATGATTGAAATCCTCGGCGGTGAGGGAACCATTGAAAAGAGAATTCCGGCTATGTTCCGTATGTACATGAATTATGGCATCGATATGAGAAAGGTACCGATCCTGATTTATCCAACACTTCACTATCAAAACGGTGGTCTTGAGATTGACGGCGATGGATTTACAAAAGAAATCCCGAACCTGTTAGTAGCTGGAGAAGCTGCAGGCGGAATCCATGGAAGAAACAGACTGATGGGCAACTCTCTTCTGGATGTAATCGTATTTGGCAGAAATGCCGGTAAAAAAGCCGCTGCAAAATGCAAAACGGTTGAACTTGGGGAGATGAGTCTCAATCACATCCATACATATGCAGAAGAACTTAAGGCTGAAGGTGTAGAGACAGGCAACGTTTCTCCATTATTGCTTCCCAAATATGCCAGACACGATAGATAGGGAGTAAGAGAAATATGTTCCAGGGGTGTCAAGGGGACGCCCCGGAGCTGTGCTCTGACCCTGCCATACAATTTCTGTTGTGGAATGTACAAAAGAACAGGTTTATGGTAGAATGGAGGACAGGGGACTGTCCCCTGTCCTAAAGAAAGGAGAAATTTCAGATGCGTGAGATAGAAGTGAACCAGATCACAGATGTGGTGGAGAAGCTCTGTATCGCTGCCAATGAGCATCTTCCGGAAGATGTGAAATGTGCGATCAGAAATTGCCGTGCGTGTGAAGACGGTGAAATAGCAAAGGGTGTTTTAGATAATATTATTGAAAATTTTGAAATTGCGGACAAAGAATGTGTTCCAATTTGTCAGGATACAGGAATGGCATGTGTATTTCTGGAAATCGGACAGGACGTACATATGGTAGGCGGTGATCTGACAGAAGCTGTCAATGAAGGTGTACGTCGAGGATATGACAAGGGATATCTGAGAAAATCTGTTGTAAAGGATCCTGTACGTCGCGGTAATACGGGGGATAATACACCGGCCATGATTTATACAGAGATTGTTCCGGGTGAAAATATTAAAATCACAGTAGGACCGAAGGGATTCGGAAGTGAAAATATGAGTGCGATCCGTATGTTCAAGCCGTCTGCAGGTCTGCAGGGAATTAAAGATTTTATCATTGAGACAGTAGAAAATGCAGGACCGAATCCATGTCCGCCTATGGTAGTAGGTGTGGGAATCGGAGGTACTTTCGATAAAGCTGCTCTTCTTGCCAAAAAAGCGCTGATGCGACCGATCGACTCCTCCAATCCGGATCCATTTTATGCAGATCTGGAAGTGGAGATGCTTGATAAGATTAATAAGCTTGGTATCGGACCGCAGGGCTTTGGCGGAAAGACTACCGCTATTGGTCTGAATATTGAAACTTTGCCGACACATATTGCCGGTATGCCGTGTGCAATCAATATTAACTGTCATGTAACCCGTCATAAAACGGAGGTGATTTAAATGGAAAAACATATAACATTGCCGCTCACAGAAGAATTGGCAAGAACTCTTCATGCAGGAGATACCGTATATTTGACAGGAACTATTTACACATCCCGAGATGCAGGACACAAGAGAATGTGCGAGGCACTTGCCAGAGGAGAAAAGCTTCCGTTTGATCCCACAGACGCTACGATTTATTATGTGGGACCGACTCCGGCGAAACCGGGACAGGTGATCGGCTCTGCAGGACCTACCACCAGCGGACGTATGGATGCTTATGCTCCGACCATGATGTCAGTAGGAGCTCGCGGAATGATCGGAAAAGGAGCCCGTCTGCCGGAAGTAGTAGAGGCTATGAAAAAATACAGTGGAGTTTATTTTGGAGCAATCGGAGGCGCAGGTGCACTGCTGGCAAAATGTATCAAAAAAGCGGAACTAATCGCTTATGAGGACCTTGGAGCAGAAGCACTGAGAGAATTGTATGTAGAGGATATGCCTCTGGTTGTTATCATTGACAGCGAAGGAAATAACCTTTATGAAGAAGGTCGTGCGGCATATCTAAAGCAGCACAAATAGGAAAATTTAAAGGAATGGAGAAAATAACATGACAGATTTGCTGGAAGCACTTATGATACTTTGCTTTGGACTTTCCTGGCCGATTTCCATCCGTAAATCCTGGATATCAAGAACGGCAAAGGGAAAAAGTCTTTTCTTTGAATTCTTTATCTGGATCGGATATATCTTCGGTATTGCACGGAAAATTATTTTGTGGAGTACAGCTACAGGGCCATTAGGCTGGCTGTTCTATCTGGGATGGTTCTTCTATGTATTAAATATTGTAGAAATCACCATTGATATGGGATTGTATTTCCGCAATGTAAAGCTGGATCAGGAAAGAGATGCAGCAGGAAAATAAATGATATACAATTGAATGGTTGATATGTTCAGCAAAGGCTATGTCATTTTACAGAGATGGTATGCTATCTCTGAAAAGGACATAGCCTTATTTTTTACAATAATATTTCCATAAATGGCAACTTATTATTGCCAATTACGGAAATATGCGTTATGATAAATATATAAAATCCATTTTTGAATATCCGATATTGGAAAAGTCAACTAAATCTGAACGATGGTCCTGTAGAGTGAACTTGAAGTATGCTCATTGTAAGACACAGATACGTGGAGGTTACTTATGTATATTGATGAATTAAAAAAGATGAAGGAGAAAGCGAAACTCACCAATCAGGAAATTGCCGATTTATCAGGAATTCCTGTAAGTACAGTGAATAAAATATTTTCCGGTGCAACGCAGAATCCCCGATATGCCACTTTGCTTGCGATTGAGGAAGTATTGTCTGTAAAGGAAAAGCTTCCGTTTACTTATGATACGATAAGGGAGGAACCTATGATGATCAGGGAAAGCCCTGCTCCATATCAGTACAGGGCAAGGCAGTATGAGGGGAGAGATATAGACCAGTTGTCTGAGGGAGTGTATGCGGAACTTTTGAACGGAAAACTGTATATGCAGGCAGCACCTAACCGTCTGCATCAGTATCTGGTTACGAATCTGTTGTATACGATACAAAGCTATATACGGGGAAATCATGGGAAATGTCATGTATATCCTGCACCTTTTGATGTTCGCTTGTTTGGAGATGACAGCTGTATTGTTCAGCCGGATCTTTCTGTAATCTGCAGGAAAGAACTGTTGACAGAGAAGGGGTGTTCCGGCGCGCCTGACTGGGTGATCGAGATTACTTCTGCCGGCAATTCAGGATATGATTATATTACAAAAATGATGATGTATCAGAAAGCCGGTGTACGGGAATATTGGATCGTGGATCCGGGAGAAGAGAAAATTACAGTGTTGAATTTTGCGAATCCGGCAAAAACCGGAGAATATCATTTTTGTGACCAGATAGTATCCGGAATTTTTGAAGATCTGGTGATACGCGTGGAAGATTTTATGGAGGATGAATAAATGCGATATATAAAACCCCATTACTATGATACATTCAGATGCATTGCGGATCAATGTCCTGCAACCTGCTGTGCGGGGTGGCAGATTGTGATTGACGAGGATTCTCTTGAAAAGTACAGCCGGATTTGTGGCTCTTTTGGAAATAGGATCAAAAATTCTGTTGACTGGGAAGAAGGAATCTTTTATCAATATGACAGAAGATGTGCTTTTCTGAATGAACAAAATCTTTGTGACCTTCAAAGTGAGTTGGGAGAAGATGCACTCTGTGATACATGCAGAAAATATCCACGCCATGTAGAAGAATACGAAGGTCTTCGAGAGTATTCCCTTTCCCTTTCCTGTCCGGTGGCTGCTGATATGATGCTGAAAGAGAAAGAGCCGGTTTCTTTTCAGGAATGGGAAACGGATGAAGAAGATGCGTTTGAAGAATTTGATTTTCTTATGTTCACCCAGCTGGAAGATGCAAGAGATGTTATGTTTCAAATGATACAGAACAGAGAAGTCGATTTGCGTATCCGCATGAAAAAAATTTTGAACTTTGCTCATAAATTGCAAAGCTGCATTGATGAAGAAAGAAGTTATGATGTAGATGGCATAACAGAAGTTTATCGGATATGGAGTGAAGAAGGGTGGAAGAAAGAACGGGAAAAAGACTGGGAAAAAGAAGAAAACGGAGAGAATAAAGCTGCAGAATCGATTCCTTATGATAAGATGGTGAAGAATTTTTCCGTATTTTATAAGATGGAACATCTGCATAGCAAGTGGACAAAGAGACTGGATGATGCATGGAAAGTTTTATATGAAAGAGGAGAAAGCCACTATAGGGATATTTGGAATCAGTTTCATAAAGCGTATGGATATCATAGTGTAAACAAAAAGGAGTGGGAAAGGACAGGAGAACAGCTGTTGATGTTTTTTGTTTACACTTATTTTTGTGGTGCAGTATATGATGATATGATATATACCAAGATTGCATTATCTGTTTTTTCAGTAGTATGGATCCAGGAATTTTATATGGCTTTATGGATAACAAGGCAGGGAAAGGTCGATATGGAAGAGATGATTGAGACGGCATACAGTTATGCGAGAGAAGTAGAGCATTCAGATTTGAATCTGGATATACTGGAAGAATGGCTGGATAAAGCGTAAGATACTGGAAATGATAAAAAATACAATTTAATAATATGCAATTGCAAATGTGATTATAATCACAATATCAAAAAGAATTCAGCGCCAATATAATTGTAAAAAATACCACGTAGAGGCGGTGATTACAATTATCAGTTATGATCCCCTGTGGGAAACCATGAAGAAAAAGGGCATTTCCCAGTATAAACTTATAAATGAAGGGATTGATAATAAAACACTGGATTCATTGAAAAAAGGCGGCAACATTACGATGCGTACCCTTGAAAATATTTGTAGAATTCTGGATTGTAATCCCAATCAGGTAGTCAGATTTGTATCGGAGAAGGAAAATAATCACAAATCTGAAGGATGAAAATGAAAAAGGGAAAAAGTACGGGGCTTCAGATTTATGAGAAGCACAAAGAAATAGTCTGCAGATATATTGCACGACGGATTCCCGGACAAGGTGAGGATATGCTGTTTCGTATTGGGAAAAAAGTCTGGGAGCAAGCAGCAATAAATGAACAAGAATTTGAAAAGAAAACAGAAA
The DNA here is from genome assembly GCA_051888835.1 of Oliverpabstia sp. Classification (GTDB taxonomy): domain Bacteria; phylum Bacillota; class Clostridia; order Lachnospirales; family Lachnospiraceae; genus Oliverpabstia. The sequence continues at coordinate 43,501 of JBJFCH010000187.1, forward strand.
AAGAACAAGTCTGTCTGTTACTTGCGATAGTAGAACAAATCATCAAAAATAAAGATTATTGAGACAGATCGCTGACCTGATATTGGGTTGGTGTACATCCCATGCGTTCTTTGAATACTTTTGTGTAATAAGAAGAACTGGAAAACCCGACAAGACCGGCTATTTCTGTGATGGAAGTTTGTCCGTCTGTAAGCAGCGGAAGACTTTTCTCAATACGGTATGACAACAGATATTCAAAAAGTGACTCTTTCATATGTTTTTTAAAAAAACGACAGCATTCACTCTGACAGATATTTGCCTCAGTGGCGATATCAGCCAGGGTGATTTTTTCTGTATAATGGGACTGAAGGTAAGACAGGATCTTTTTCAGGCGATCCATGTTTTTCATCACTCCTGTATTTTCCTCCATTTGGTCAGAAACAGCATTTTCCCAGATCAGCAGCCAGATTCCGGAGAGTATTTGCTGAAGCTGCATTTCATAAGAAGAAGTAGGATGGGAAGTAAGCTTCCAGATAGAATTCAGTCCTTCCAGTATTTTGCTTTGCCAGAATATGTCAGGCGAAAGTTGAAAACCTGCCAGTGAAGCATTATCAGTGATTTTATTTACATATTTGGTCTGTAGAATACTGTTTTCATAGCCGTATAGAAAGCGTGGATGAAAAGTAGTAGAGATATAAATACAGTCAGATTCATTACAGGAAGAGCCGGTGTGGAGAATATTGGAATTGCAGAATAGACCTTCTCCCTGATGAAGATGATAGACAGTATCATTCACCTGATAATTCATGTCTCCTTGAAGAAGAATCGTGAGCTCAATTTCTTTGTGCCAGTGCCATAAAAAAGATTTCCGTTCATACCGGGAAAGCTGTTCATAACTTACATTGACCGGAAATTCATAGGTTCCGTGGGATTTCAATTCTCGCTTATTCGTATCCAGATGAAGCTGCATAGAAGGTCTCCTGATAAAAATAAAAGATGATATAAAAAACGCAATATATTGATGAAACATGCAAAAATAATTATTGTACATTCATTTATTTCTCATTATAATGATAATCAAAGGAAAGTCAAGGTAGCGATGGGATGCGGACAGGAAGCGGACAGGGGACAGTTCTGTGTCCAGGAACACCTGGACACAGAACTGTCCCCTGTCCGCTTCACATAAACCTTGCTTTCAAATATA
>JBJFCH010000188.1:0-8264 GCA_051888835.1 Oliverpabstia sp.
AGGGGAGACAGAAGAAATGTTTGATTTTGATACGGTAATAGAGCGAAAAGGTACAGACAGTCTGAAATATGATTTTGCCAGAGAAAGGGGAAAGGCGGAAGATGTTCTTCCTTTATGGGTCGCAGATATGGATTTCAGGACGGCACCGGCGATACTGGAAAAACTGGAAGAGCGGATTCATCATGGAATTTTCGGATATTCAGAGGGAAAAGAAGATTATTTTAATGCTCTTGCAGGATGGTATAAAAAACACTTTGACTGGCAGGTTAAGAAAAGCTGGCTGGTCAAAACTCCGGGAGTTGTATTTGCTATTGCAGCAGCCATTCGTGCATTTACAAAAGAGGGAGACGGCGTGTTGATTCAGCAGCCGGTGTATTATCCCTTCAGTGAAGCAATCCTGGATAATAAAAGAAAATTGGTCAATAATCCACTTATTATAGTGGATGGACATTATGAGATAAATTTTCAGGATTTTGAAGAAAAAATCGTGAATGAACAGGTAAAACTTTTCGTGCTGTGCAGTCCCCATAATCCGGTAGGGAGAGTATGGAAAGAATGGGAATTGAGGAAAATGGGAGAAATCTGTCAGAAGTACGGAGTGCTTGTGGTAAGTGATGAAATTCACAGTGATTTTGTGTGGGGGGAGAACCGCCATCTGGTATTTGCTTCCCTGTCACCCGAATATGAGAAAATGACAGTCACCTGTACCTCACCCAGCAAGACATTTAATCTGGCGGGATTGCAGATTTCCAATATCTTTATTTCCAATCCGGAGCTGCGTAAGAAATTTAGAAAGGAAATTGCGGCAGCCGGATATAGTCAGGTTAATGCTCTCGGGCTGGTGGCGTGTAGGGCTGCCTATGAGGGAGGCGAGGAATGGCTGAAGGAACTGAAGAAATATATATGGGATAATTATCTGTTCCTTAAAGACTACCTGGAAAAGAGAATTCCTCAAATCCATCCGTCTAAACTGGAAGGAACTTATCTGGTATGGCTGGATTTCAGGGAGCTTGGTCTTACGGAGAAAGAGAGAGAAAATTTGATCGTGAATAAGGCACATCTGTGGTTGGACAGCGGAGCTATGTTCGGAGAAGACGGAGAGGGGTTCGAACGAATCAATATCGCATGCCCGAGAAAAACTCTCGAAATAGCATTGCATCAGCTGGAGGAGGCGTTATGAAAAATCCACTTCATTATCAATTATCCGAATATGATTGTGGACCTACCACTATGCTGAATGCTGTCAGTTTTTTGTTTGAACGTGAGGAAATATCTCCTGTAATAATACGGAATATCATGTTGTACTGTCTTGACAGCTACAATGGTGAGGGGATTATGGGAAAAAGCGGTACATCAAGCGCTGCCATGATGTTTCTCAGTAACTGGCTGAATGGTTACGGAAAAATCGGGCAGCTGCCTATATCAAGCAGATACCTTTCGGGGAAAAGTGTCCGAATCGGGAAAGAAAGCCTGATCAATGATGCACTTTGCCGGGGTGGGGCAGTGGTGCTTCGTGTACTATATGATTGCGGACATTATGTGCTCCTGACCGGAATGTGTGGGGATAAAATTCTTATGTTTGATCCATACTATTCGGAAAACGAATTTAATCAGCCGGGAATCGTCAGGGTGGAAAATAAGCCGTTTCACTATAATCGGATCGTAGATGAAAATTGCTTTAACAGAGAAACCACGGATTTGTATTCGCTGGGACCGGTGGACGACAGAGAAGCGGTCATTATATTTAATGAGAGGACGAGAAAGACGGAGGAAGAGACAATCGAATACTTTATTTAGTAAAGGAAAGTGATATGAAATTCATAACAATACAGGAACTGGAAAAAATAAAAGCAGATACAGCTATTATAGTTGATATCCGCAAGCAGGAGGTATTATAATTTCCTTGATGATTATGAAAAATAAAGTGGAAGGGAGCAATATTATTATGGAAAAACAGATTACAAGAGAGGAAGCATTTGAACTATTGAAAAAATACAATCAGGATAGATTTCATATTCAGCATGCCCTGACGGTAGAAGGTGTTATGAAATGGTTTGCAAAAGAACTGGGTTATCAGGAAGAAGAGGAATACTGGGGAATCGTGGGCTTACTTCATGATATTGATTTTGAACAGTTTCCGGAGCAACACTGTATCAAAGCTCCGGAACTTCTGAGAGAAGCAGGGGTAGGCGAGGACATTATTCATGCGGTATGCAGCCATGGATATGCATTGACAGTGGATGTCAAACCGGAACATGAAATGGAGAAAGTTCTGTATGCGGTTGACGAACTGACAGGATTGATTGGTGCGGTAGCTCTTATGCGTCCGTCTAAAAGTGTTCAGGATATGGAAGTAAAGTCAGTAAAGAAAAAATATAAGACCAGCAATTTTGCTGCGGGATGTTCAAGAGAAGTGATACAAAGGGGCGCAGATATGCTGGGTTGGGATTTAAGCGATCTGATCCAGAAAACCATCTATGCAATGCGTTCCTGTGAAGCCGGGATACAGGAAGCCATGGCACAGGAAGCATAGGAGGAATATTTCTGAAAAATAAATAGTTGTGTTCATAAAAAGTGAGTTGAACAAAAATAGAGCACTGTTTTTGTTCAACTTTTTTTGCAAACGTTTGCAGTATTATCAGTGGAAAAAATTGTAAGAATCTGGTATAACATAAAACATAGTAATCATATAGGAATTATATAAAACAAAGGGGACTGGGAAGTGTCATCATTAAAAAAGATAGCTGAAATGACAGGAGTATCATTATCCACTGTATCTCGTGTGTTGAATGACCCGGATTACAGATGTTCATCAGCGGAAAAGAGAGACAGGATATGGAAAGCTGCCATGGATCTTAAATATGTTCCGAATAAAGCAGCGAAGAATCTGAAAAAAGGCATTGGAAATCAAGCAGATCAAACGTATTACATAGGTGTGATCATGACAAGAACGGAATCCTCTGAGGCGGATCCGTTTTTCTCCGAGTTGTTGAGGGTGATAGAGACAGAAGTTCATCGTAATTTTTGTATTCTTTCCAAAGTATGGTATAAGCCGTTGTTTTCTGATAAGAAACGATGCAAAAGAGAAAATCTTGAGAAAATGATTTCCGGAATGAAATCAGAACTGGATGCTGATATCAATGGTGTGATCGTTATCGGAAAATGTGCTGAGCAGGCACTTTTAAGTATCCGAAAACATTTTAAAAATATAGTATCCATCAACAGAAATCCCATGGACTATATGGTGGATGAGGTGGTATGTGATGGTCAGAAAATTGCTGCCATTGCTGTGGAATATTTGATTAGTATGGGACACAGTGAGATTGGATATGTAGGAGAATGTCAAAATGAAGCGGGATTCCGTGGGTATCTGGAAACTTTGAAAAAGCATGGGATCGAATTTAATCCGGCATTTGTGTATGAAACAAAGCAGACAGAAGCCAAAGGGTATGAAGTGGCAGATAAAGTTTTGAAATCAGATTTTATACCGACAGCATTGTATTGTGCAAATGATATTACTGCTGTGGGCGTGCTGAAAAATCTCGCCAGACCACAGAACAGGTATTTTCATATTTCTATTGTGGCCAGCGACGATATCGATCAGGCACAATTTACCAAACCTATGCTGAGCACAGTTTCACTGCCGAAAGCAGATATGGGGAGGTTAGCCATGTTTCTTTTGCTGGACAGAATCAAAGGAAAGCATACGGATAAGGTCAAGATAGAATTGAATGGCAAATTGATCAGAAGAGAAAGCTGCCGAAATGTGCAGGATATGATTGATTATTATATTTAGGACGGAAGTCCCAATAATTATATATGGAGGTAAGTTATGTCAGAAAAGAAAGTTGATTACGCAACACTTAAAAAAGGCGGTTTTATGCGTCAGAAACAAAAAGATAATTTTTCACTTCGCCTTGCAGTCACAGGAGGTACGCTGACTGTTGAAAATTTGAAAAAAATAGCGGAAGTAGCCGAAAAATACGGAGACGGGCATGTGCATCTGACTTCCCGTCAGGGAGTGGAAATTCCTTTTGTCAAACTGCAGGATATTGATGAAGTAAAAGAAGTACTGGCAGAGGGCGGATGCAAACCGGGAGTCTGTGGACCTCGTGTCAGGACGGTTACCGCCTGTCAGGGGAATCAGATTTGTCCCAGCGGCAATATTGACTCTTATCATATTGCTCAGTTACTGAATGATCGCTATTTTGGTCGTGAACTGCCTCATAAATTTAAGTTCGGTGTCACCGGCTGCAGAAATAACTGTCTGAAAGCGGAAGAAAATGATGTGGGAATCAAAGGGGCGCTGGATGTAAAGTGGAAAGAGGATACTTGTATCGGATGCGGGCTCTGTGAAAAAGTCTGTCGTGAGGGTGCGGCTGTGATCACAGACGGTAAAGTTCAGGTTGATTATGAAAAATGTTCGAATTGCGGACGCTGTGTGAAATCCTGTCCGGTCGACGCATGGGATGCGAAAGAAGCATATATTGTGTCCTTTGGAGGCACTTTCGGAAATGAAATCAACAGAGGTGATAACCTTCTTCCGCTGATCACATCTGAAGAACAGCTTCTTCGGGTTACAGATGCGGCAATCCGGTTTTTTGCAGATAATGCAAAACCGGGAGAACGGTTCCGAAAGACCATTGATCGTGTGGGACAGGACAAATTATATGAAGTGCTGAAAGGAGCTTATGATGGCTGATTACGTAATAGATGATACTGTGGATATTACGGATGTGGTATGTCCTGTGACTTTTGTAAAGGCAAAAGTAGCATTGGAGGAGTTAGATGACGGTCAAATTCTGGCAGTGCGAATGAATGATGGAGAACCGGTTCAGAATGTTCCACGTAGTATCAAAGAGGAAGGTCACCAGATTCTGAAGTTACTGTCAAATGAAGATGGGACTTATACTTTGATTGTGAGAAAGGTGGAAGAGTAATGAATATTATTGTTGCAGGTGAGAAAAAAGAAGTGGAAGACGGTCTTACGGTATCCCGTTTGATCGAACAGGAAAGAATAGAAACACCACAGTATGTAACGGTTTCCATTAATGATATATTTGTAGAGCAGGGAGGATTTGATTTCTATATCCTTAAAGAAGGAGATGTGGTTGAATTCCTGTATTTTATGGGAGGTGGACGATAGTGGCATTTTCTAATGAACAGTTGGAACGTTATTCCAGGCATATTATCTTGAAAGAAGTCGGTGTAAAGGGGCAGAAAAAACTTTTGAACGGAAAAGTATTGATCATAGGAACCGGAGGGCTTGGAGCACCGGCTGCCATGTATCTGGCGGCAGCGGGAATCGGAACTATCGGTATTGCGGATGCAGATGAGGTGGAACTGTCCAATCTGCAGCGTCAGATTATCCATGGAACGGAAGATCTGGGGAAAGCAAAGGTGCAGTCTGCGAAGGAGACCATAGAGCGAATGAATCCGGATGTGACGGTTCATACTTACCGGACTTTTGTGGATTCGAAAAATATCTTGGAATTAATCAAAGAGTATGATTTTATCATAGACGGAACAGACAATTTTCCGGCAAAATTTTTGATTAATGATGCATGTGTCATGGCAGGAAAACCATTTTCTCATGCAGGAATCATCCGATTCAAAGGGCAGCTTATGACTTATGTTCCCGGTCAGGGTCCCTGTTATCGATGCGTATTTAAGAATCCTCCGCCAAAGGATGCGGTACCGACATGTAAACAGGCGGGGGTAATTGGTGCTATGGGTGGAGTGATTGGAAGTCTTCAGGCTATGGAAGCAATTAAATATATTCTGGGCGTGGGTGACCTTCTTACCGGTTATCTGCTTACTTATGATGCTCTGACCATGGAATTTCGGAAAGTTAAGCTGCCAAAGCATGTTCCGGATTGTCCGATTTGCGGAGAACATTCTACCATTACGGAATTGATCGACTATGAACAGAAAGAGTGTGAAGGAATTTGAGCATGATTAGGCTGAAAAGAGAAGATTATGAAAAAATAGTTGTATATGCAAAAACAAAACTTCCGGAGGAAGCCTGTGGTCTGATTGCCGGACGTACAGACGGTGAAGAGAAAAGAATTGAAAAAGTATATCTTCTTACCAATATAGATCATTCAAAGGAACATTTTTCTCTGGATCCGAAAGAACAGCTGGCTGCGATAAAAGATATGCGGGCAAATGGTCTCAAACCGTTGGGAAATTGGCATTCTCACCCGGAAACACCATCGAGACCGTCCGAGGAGGATAAAAGACTGGCCTATGACAGGCAGGCAAGCTATCTGATTCTTTCACTGATGCAAAGAGAAAATCCGATTCTGAATTCCTTTCATATACAGGATAGGAATTCTGAGAAAGAAGAACTGATGATAGAATAACAAACTCATGATCATGACAACGTTTTCAAAAACAAGGATTTATTGGCGGGTAAAACCGCCTTTTTTTATTTGCAGCAGGCATTTTGGAAAGAAAATTTTGCCACTCTTCTGATAACGTTTGCAAATAAAACACTTTTCATATCGGATAAATAGGAATACAATAACAACATCTTAGCTGAGAACACAGGAAAACAAAATGTAGAAATGAGAGGAGAGTTATTATGAGCGTTACAGTAACAAAATCAAAAGGAAAAGTTGTTAATGATATTGTAACAACAGAAAAATCAAAAATAAGTGATTTATGGAAGAAGGAAGACTGGCTGGCTGTCTGGATTGGATTTATTCTTATTATCGCAGCAGCAGTAGGAGTGATTACCGGAGGATATGATTTTTCGGCAGCAAAATTTAATACCTGGGGAAATGGCGTAAGCCTTTTGGAACAACTGAATGGAGCATTTTTTGGAAAATTGGTGTTGACCGCAGTGGTTCTCGGAGTCCTTTTTTCAGCAGGTGCGGTTTTAAAAGGGGAATCCTTAAAGAAATACATACCGGCCTACATCGCATTGTTTGTACTGGCAATTGTTGTACGGCTGATCAGCGCTGAATTTACCCTGAACCGTTATCTGGAATGGGCTTTCTGGGCTTTGATCGTTGGACTTCTGGTATCCAATACTGTAGGGGTTCCTAAATGGTTAAAACCGGCAGTTCAGACAGAGTACTACATTAAAGTAGGACTGGTAGTCATGGGATTTTCCGTATTATTCAGTAATATTGTTAATTTCGGACTGTATGGTCTGGGAATTGCCTGGATCGTCACACCAATTGTAATTATCTTTATGTGGTATTTTGGAACAAGAGTTCTGAAGATGGATAATAAATCACTGGTCATCACAGTTTCTACAGCAACAGCTGTGTGCGGTACCAGTGCTGCCATAGCGGTAGGTGCTTCCTCAAAAGCAAAAAAGACAGATCTGTCTTTGGCAGTATCTATCTCTATTATTTTCACTGTATTGATGATGGTATTTGAGCCTATTATCATTCGTGCTGTGGGCCTTGGCGAAGTCATGGGAGGTGCTTTGATCGGTGGTACGGTTGATTCAACCGGCGCTGTAACAGTTGCAGGTACGGTACTGGGTGAAAAGGCACAGACAGTAGCGGTACTTGTGAAATCAATCCAGAATATCTTGATCGGATTTATTGCATTTGCGGTAGCAGTATTTTTCTCAACTCATGTAGAAAAAAGCACGGAAGGAAATGCAAAAGTATCAGCCGCTGAAATCTGGTACAGACTCCCGAAATTTATCATCGGTTTCTTTGCAGCTTCCCTTATCGCATCATTCATTTTCGTTCCGACTGTGGGAAGTGAAACAGTGGGTACCATTAACAAAGTTCTGGATCAGTACAAAAACTGGGCGTTTGTCCTTGCATTTACCAGTATCGGACTGGATACCAATTTCCGTGAGATTAAAGAACAGTTTCAGGGAGGAAAACCATTGCTTCTGTATGTGATAGGGCAGCTGTTCAATATTGTACTTACATTCCTTGCGGTATATTTATTGCTGTCAGGTAAATTCTTCCCGCTTCCGGCACTGGCATAAAAAGAGGATTGTATATGAAACATAATATAGAAAAAAAGATAAAAAAAATAGAACTGATTCCAGTTGTAACAGGTGTGATCGTTGTTGGGACGATAATACTGGCACTCTATATTATGGTGCACCATCTGGGATTGAGTGACAGCCTGAATTTCGGAGCAGGAGCCTACTATTATGCGGATATTCCCGAATTTCAGAAATATGTAAACGGAAATGCGTATCATTCAGAAACTCCGATGTGGGTCCTGATCCTACTGTTTTTAATCTGGGGAGGGATCATGTATAAACTTTGGAGTTGGATAGA
>JBJFCH010000189.1:0-8099 GCA_051888835.1 Oliverpabstia sp.
CTTTTCCCTCATCAGAGGGCTTTTTTTCTGCATTATGATCACCAACAATCGTATGGCTGGCACCGCAGATGCAATGATCCGCGTGTGTATCATCCGCCCGCACTGTCATCATTGGCATCAGCGTAAACACCATACACAATGTCAGCAATAAACTGATAAATCTTTTTTTCATATTATCACGTTCCTTTCTTCTCTTCTTTTTCCAATAGCACATTAAGACGTTTCGCTTCCTCTTCTGTGGCCGGGCGGAAACGAAAACCCTCACAGAGGGGGCACTCCTTCACCTCACCCATTCTCCGGAACAGGAATCCGCAGCCCTCACAGCAATAAGTCATGAATGCTCGCCTCCTTCGTGGATTGTCTGAAACCCCATCAGGGTCGCAGGCGGATATACCCATGGCTTATGCAGGGTCCGGTTATAATTGTCCACTGCCTGCCTATAAATGCTCTCGCTTCGCTCCAAAACAGCGGTGGCCTCCGGGTCATCTCTGGCTTTCCGTGCTTTTTCACGAAAGATGTGAAGCTGTGCCCCGGCACTCTCTACCGTGCTTTTTTGTCCGGTCATGATACGGCGTACATCCCGAAACCAAAGGCAGAGGCAGATGGCAGTGCTTATGATCGCGATCAGTGGCATGAGCCAGAATGTCATGGAATATCCTCCTTTCTCAAGCACAGATCATGTAGTTTCATGTTGGGAGCATACCATATATGTTGTGCTTTGCATCATCCACGGCCTGAAATGTATGATTTTACGACCTGAAATGCAAAGGGGACTACTGGCACTTCGGCAGTGCCTGTGATAAAATCAGAATAGAAGAAAATATCTTTGAATAGGGGGTGAAGGGAATGTATCTTGCGATCTGCGACGATCAGGCAGAAGAACTGGAATTACTGACAAATCTGTTGAACCAGTGGCAGGAAGAGCGGAAAACTGTTCTGCCGTTTAAGACTTACCGGAGTGCTGCTGAATTATTATCCGCAGCTTCTACTGAACCATTTACACTGTATTTTCTGGATGTAATGATGCCGGGAACAGATGGCATGGCAGCTGCCAGGGAGATCCGCAGCTTTGATGATGTGGCTGATATCGTTTTTCTTACGTCATCCCCCGGCTTTGCCTACGAAAGCTACGGTGTCCGTGCAATGGACTATCTGCTTAAGCCCGTCCGGGCGAAGATGCTGTTTCCCATCCTTGACCGCATCTTTCTGCGGGAGAAAAAACCGCAGGAGGGACTAACGCTGAAAATCGGCGCTACTTTGATCCGGATACCCTTTTTCCAGCTTGCCTATGTGGAGGTTATCGGAAAACACCTCTATTTCAATCTGGCAGACGGCTCGGTACGGGAAATCTTCGGATCTTTGAAAGACTATGAGCCCTTGTTACTTTCACGCCCGGAATTCATGCGAACCCACCGGTCTTACATTGTGAATATGTTGCAAGTATCGGAACTATCCCCCGCCGGCGTACGCACTTTCCAAGGGAAACAGCTTCCGGTGTCGAGGTTACTATACCCGCAGCTTCAAAAGGACTATATGCAACTAATGTTTGCAGAGAGAGGAGAAAGCCTATGACATTTCTGACCACACTAGGTGCGTTTAATTACGGACTGGTACTGATCTACGGTCTCTTCCTCAGCGCTCATATTGCAGGTAGCTGGACAAGCCGGCTGCAGAAACGGTTAATTTGGATCCTGTGTCCGCTATTCCTGCTGATCCAGACACCCTGTTGGCTGATCTTAGGCGAGAGTGCCACCAAACAGCTCTATCCTCTGATCGTACATCTTCCACTGGTGCTCATTTTGATCTTCGTACTGAAAAAGCCCATGGGCATCGCACTGGTCAGCGTCTGCACAGCTTATCTGTGTTGCCAGCTCCCCCGATGGGTTGATTTGGCAGTCACTGCCGTCACCCATTCTCCCTTGGCGGGGAAAATCAGCTACACCCTGGTGATAGGCCCCATTTTCCTGCTACTGCGCCGCTATTTTGTACGCCCGGCCTACAGTGCCATGACGTTCTCGCCCCAGTCTTTGCTACTGTTTGGCAGCCTGCCCGTAGCTTACTACTTTTTTGATTACGCCACCGTGGTGTACTCCAACGCACTTTCCATGGGAATCCAGGCGCTGAACGAGTCTCTTCCCACTGCGCTCATCATTTTTTATGTAATGTTTCTTTCGGCCTACCACAAGCAGATGCAGACCCGGGCGGATGCCGATCTGCAGCGCTCCATGCTGGAGGCGGAACTGAAACAGGCGGAAGTTGAAGTTGAGAGCCTCCGGAGTATGGAAACGCAGGTTGCCGTCTATCAGCACGATATGCGCCATCATCTGACCGCTATCGACGGCTTTCTTTCATCGGACCAGCCACAGTTGGCAAAAGAATACATCAAAAAAGTGCAGGCGGATGTCGATGCTATTACACCCATGCAGTTCTGCGAAAACGAGCTTGCCAATCTGCTGTGCTCCTCCTTTGTGCAAAAAGCCAATACCGCAGGCATCCGGCTGACGATAGATGCAAAGCTGCCAAAAATCCTCCCCCTCCCGGATACCGAACTGTGCTCGCTGTTGTCCAACGGTCTGGAAAATGCGCTTCATGCTGTTGAAGCACTAGAGGAAGCCGACCAATGGGTGGAGTTTTACTGCGGGACCCGTTTTAACAAGCTCCTCATTGAAATCAAGAACCCCTATTCCGGTCAGATCACCATGCAAAATGGTCTGCCGGTTTCCAGTCGGAATGGCCATGGCTACGGCTGTCGCAGCATCCGGTCCATCGCGGAACATCACCAGGGGCTGTACAGCTTTGAACCACATAATGGCATATTTACGCTCCGCGTTATATTGCCACTAAAAGATGAATGAGCCGGTCAATGGATCGTTCTCCATTAACCGGCTCTGATTTACACAGGCAGTTATTTCGTTTCTAACTAAAAGCCTTTTCCATAGTTCACGATGCTTGCATCATGCTCTGTATGTAATAACATATGCGCTTTGTGAGACATTGGTTTTTCGAAGTATTCTTCATACATTGTCAAAACATCCTGATTCTCGTGCGAGAAACGTATTTTCGCATTCTCATCAAGATAATACAGATTCTTTCCCCGCTCATAAGCCAGCTCCGTACCATCGTGGATCGGCTGACCGCCGCCTCCTACGCAACCTCCGGGACATGCCATCACTTCCACAAAGTCGTAATGTACTTCCCCACGCTCGATTTTTTGCAGAAGCGCCCTTGCATTACCAAGTCCGCTCACTGCTGCGGTTCTCACTGTAATATCATTGATCTGAAATTCAGCTTCCTGAACGCCTTCGTTTTCATTAAAGCCCTGACTTCTAACTGCTGTAAATGCATCTATGGGCGGATTTTCTCCCGTGATGATGTAATATGCAGAACGAAGTGCTGCTTCCATTACTCCTCCGGTGGCTCCGAAGATCACTCCGGCTCCTGTTCCTTCCCTCATCGGGCTGTCAGTCGGAATGTCCTTTAGTGTCTCGGGATTAATATGTGCAGCATGGATCATCTTCACCAATTCTCTCGTTGTAAGAACAGCATCAATATCATGTCCTGCGTATTCACCATAGAACAGTTCCATTTCCTTCTCACCCTTTTTTGCCACACAAGGCATAATGGATACGGTGAAAATGTTCTCCGGTGCTACTCCGATCTTCTCTGCAAAATATGTCTTCATTGCCGCTCCAAACATCTGCTGCGGCGATTTTGCAGAAGACAGGTATTTCACCAGATGCGGGAACTGGGTTTTGATGAAACGGATCCATCCCGGACAGCAGGAGGTAAACATCGGACGATCCTTCAATTCACCACCGGTAAAACGCTGTACGAATTCATGTCCCTCTTCCATAATAGTCAAGTCCGCTGAGAATGTAGTATCAAAAGCATAATCCACACCCATACGCTTCACGGCATCAAGAATCTTACCTATGGTAGCATCCTTCGGTGCAAGGCCAAGCTCTTCTCCCCATGCTGTACGCACAGCCGGCGCAACCTGTACCACCACCACTTTATCTTTATCCTCAATCGCTTCCCATACTTTTTCTGTATCATCACGGGCTGAAAGTGCTCCCACCGGACAATGAGTAATGCACTGTCCGCAAAGAGAGCAATCTGCCTCCTCTATAGTACGATGTCCGGATACGTTCACTGTAGTTCTGGAACCCGTACCTTCTACATCCCAGACACCAAGGCTCTGCACTTTGTCACATACCTGCACACAACGCATACACTTAATACATCTTGAAGAGTCACGGATCAGCGGGAAATTATTATTCCAGCTCTGATACTCTAATTCCTTTTTAAACGGAACATCAATAATATTCAGATCGTTAGCTATCTTCTGCAGACTGCAATTGCCACTTCTTGAACAGGTTACACATTTACAGTCATGCTGTGATAAGATCATCTCTACGATCAATTTTCTGTGTTTACGGACTTTCGGGCTGTTAGTATAGATCACCATTCCTTCTTCTGCCATATTATTGCAGGAAGTGATCAACTTCTCTTTTCCTTCCAGTTCTACCACACACACACGACAAGCTGCAATTTCATTTATACCTTTAAGATAACAAAGCTTCGGGATCGGAATTCCGTTTTCCAGGGCAGCTTCCATAATTGTGGTATTTTCCTTTACCGAAATCTTTTTTCCGTCAATCGTTAAATTTACCATATTTTTTCTCTGCCTCCCTTAAATATTCCGTATCCGAAGTGATCACATCTTAAACATCTTGATGCTTCCTGCTTTGCTTCTTTCTCCGTCATGCAGTTTTCCACGCCTTCAAAGTCACAGACTCTTTCACACGCTTCTCTCTCTGTCAGATTCACACGTCCGCAAGGCGTTCTGTCCTCCAGACTTGCTTTCGGAATCTCAACATCGCAGGAAATCTCATGATGATAACCCAGATATTCGTCGATATTAGCAGCCACCACTTTCGCTGCGGCAATCGCTTTGATCACGGATGCAGGACCGCTTGCACAGTCACCACCCGCAAATACACCCGGCATATTTTCAAATGTTCCTGTACTCTTGGTCACGATCTTACCGCGGGATACAGGAATACCTGCTTCTTCAAAATGACGGGTCTCAATATTCTGTCCGATAGCCACTACCAAAACATCGCATGGAATATATACATCTTCTTCGCCTGTTGGCTTAATGCTTGCACGTCCATCGGTAATTGCACTAACCATTTGCGGAGTCACATAAATGCCCCTGATGTGGTTATTCTCATCTACATCGAGAGATGCAGGTGCTTTTAAGGTCTGAAGCTCGATTCCTTCTGCAACCGCTCCGTCAATTTCTCCCGGAAGAGCTGTCATATCAGCCACTCTTCTTCTATACACGATACTTACCTTTTTCGCTCCGAGACGTTTTGCTGTACGTACCGCATCCATAGAAACATTTCCGCCTCCTATAACAGCAACCTCTTTGCCTGTAAGGTCCATGATTTCATTTTTTCCGACATTGCGCAGGAACTGAACTGCTGACAGCACTCCGTCAGCATCCTCTCCTTCCAGGCCCAGTTTCTTATCTGTGCTGGCACCTATGGTGATCAACACAGCATCATACTGTTTACGTAACTCCTGAATACTGATGTCCTGTCCGATCTTCAGACCATACTTTACTTCCACACCTGTTTTCAGGATCGTATTGATATCTTCATCCAGACGTTCTTTGGGCAAACGGTAATTCGGAATACCATAGCGAAGCATTCCGCCAAGCTTGGGAAGCATCTCGTATACCGTTGTCTGATGTCCCATAAGCTGCAGATAATAAGCCGCACTTAATCCGCCGGGACCTCCACCCAGAATTGCAACTTTTTTACCGGTACTTGGTGCGCATGCCGGAGGATCTACCTCTCCTGCAAAATCTGCTGCCACCCTCTTTAACCCACGGATATTGACGGAATCATCCACCATATTTCTACGGCATCTTGCCTCACATGGATGCTCACAGATAAATCCGCAGGTTGTGGGGAACGGATTGTCCTTGCGGATCAGACGGATTGCATCTGCATATCTGCCTTCTCCGACCAATGCAACATATCCCGGGATATCTACATGTGCCGGACATAAGGCCACACACGGAACCGGCTGATTAAAGGTACATGTACAACGTCCATTCTGAATATGTTCAATATAATCATCCCGATATCCGATCAGGCCCTTATATACCATATTGGCTGCCTCATATCCAATAGCACAATCTGCCGATTCCATAATGGTTAAAGCCGTCTCTTCCATAAGATCCAGTGTCTCCATTGTGGCCTTACCGTCCAGCACCTCTGTGATAAAATGCTTCAATTGTCCAAGACCGATCCGGCAGGGAACACATTTCCCACAGGTTTGTGCATGACATAATTCCAAAAATGCGCGCGCCATATCCACCGGACAAAGCCCCGGCGGGCTGGATTCGATTCTCCTCTCCAGATCTTTGTAAAGCCCTTCCATTACAATTTTCGCCTTGTTCGGAGAAACAATTTCTAATCTGCTCATTGTTTAATCCTCTCTTTCGAATTCATGCGTACGTTATTTCATTATTATATTATAATTTCACAAGGAACACCATCCCAATATTTTGTTCGTGTAACACTTTAACGCCACAGAGTTTCTAATAATGCATCCACTTTTATTAAAAATCCCAAAGAGACAGCTGTTTTGCCACATTCTTTTCTTCAAACGTATTTAGATATGCGAATATGTGATTATTGTCATGCAAGATTCCGTGTTTCTCACATGTCTTATGAAAATATGATAACACTTACTTCTGGAGTCACAGTAAATACATCCGTGGGAACAACCTCGATATAGATTCATGCCGTTTTTTGAGGATAAAATTCCCTTGGCCTGTACGAAATGCATAGCGTCTCTCCTTTCCCCACTATAACAGGTTTTAACATTTGAAAAAGAATAAACGGATACCCTCCATGCCTGTGAAGCTGAATCCTCCTACTTGATCACTCAAACAGATCAATCTGGGAGCCAAAAATACCTTTTTCCGGATTTGCTTTACAATACCAGGAATTAACTTCCGTTAAAACTCCGGATATACCCAGCTTTCTTTTAATCTGATCCACATGAGACAGGCAGATCCGTTCAAAGGCCAGTCCCATCCACGTATTTACCACCGGTGTATTGATCTGATTGGACCAGAAATGCTCATCCGTGGGAGATTTTTCCAGAAATCGAAAATAAAAAAGTGTAAAACAGTCCATCAACTGGTAGACCGCATTTTTCTTTTTCATACCGAAAGCATACAAATATCGGAACTCTTCCTTTAATGGAGCATCCTTGGCAAACAGAATATTATCCACGTTTTGCGACAGGCTTAATCCTTTTTTCAGAAATCCCCAATAATACGGAACCCCTCCAAAAATCATGTAATACTGCATGATCTGCTCTCTGTTCAGCACCAAACCCGCTGCCTGAACGTATTCTTCGCACTCTTTCAGAGTAAATGCCTGCAGGTTGATCTGCTCTGTCAGACGATTATATAAACCACCTTTGTTATGGACCACCTTCGATAGCATCCAGGAAGTAGCCGACGCACATACGATCAACACGATATCTTTTCTTGCCGACGCGAAACTGTTCCAGAAATTCTCCAATGCCATCATAAGGTCACTTTTGGGCGTACCCATCCAGGATAATTCGTCTAAGAAAACCACTTTCCTTTTTTCCTTTGACTGTCTGATCAGATCTTTCAGTCCTTCAAAAGCTTCCAGCCAGTTGGCTGGTCTGCCTGGTACCTCATAGCCTGCATCTTTCAGGGAAGCTGTAAACGCAAACAGCTGCTCCTTCATTCCACCGTCTGACAGACCGGCGTGTTGAAAAGTGAATCGATATCCACAGGTTTCCCGTATCAGATATGTCTTCCCTATCCTTCTCCTTCCGTAGATGGCTACAAAATGGGAACAATCATCTTGTAGTACATTTATTTAATAAATCTATCTCATTTTTGCGTCCTACCAGCATGATACCCTCCATATAATCTACTTAATCTTGATTTTAGTATATCTTTAAGTAAAGTTTACTTCTATTATTGGAAAAATCAATAAAATATTCATTTATCTTTTACTTAATCTCGAAATATT
>JBJFCH010000190.1:0-8049 GCA_051888835.1 Oliverpabstia sp.
AGTGTTTGCTTTTATTACCTATACTTGTTGCAGGAGGTGTACTGCTGTTTCGTGAAAAACAGTTGGAGTCTCCTGGAACCTGTATGCTGTTCAGTGGTATTGTGTGTGGGATTTTTTTGCTATTTGGAGACAATCAATGGTACTATTATCTGGCAGCACTTCCGGCTGTTATACTGGGGATCACTTTGTTATATCCGAAAAATGGGAATCGACGCGTTTTTACAGCAGAAGTTTTTAGCCTTTTTCTTGTTCTCGGTTTAATCATTACACCATTAAAAAATTATATCTCTTTTCTTGGAAATGGAATTCCGGATGTCGCATATGAATTTTATGCAGATGCACAGAGTTTTGCAGAGGAGAATCCAGAATATCAATACTTTGCATGGGATACAGATTATTCATACTTTTTATTATTAGATAAAATGCCGGAATATCGATATTTTACCAACCAGACAGAGCTGTCTTCTTATTATCCTGCCATTGGACAGGAAGTAGAAAAATATCTGACCGATGGAAAAGCAGATGTTGTGTTTATTACAGAGCGCGGATATATTGGACGTGATTTGGAGAATTATTATCTGACACAAGTATATTTAGAATATGGTGGAAGTTTGTTCGTTTATATGCACAAGTAGTAGGTTAATTTATAAAATCAAAACCAGGAGGAATCATTATGAAACTGAATCCAGAATATGTTCTTAGAAATGTTGCAGGGGAATGGGTAGTTGTTCCTACCGGCAGTGCCAGCCAGAAAATCAATGGATTGATTACATTGAATGACAGTGCGGCTTTCCTCTGGGAATGTGTTGCAAAAGGCATGAATCGACAGGAAATATTATCGAAAACAATAGAAGAATTTGAAACAGACGAGGAAACGGCTGTACAAGATGTGACTGGATTTTTAGATATGCTAATCAAAGAAGGGTTTGCTGCTGAAGAAGAGTAGTACCAATATATCTGAATAAGGCTGAATCGGCTTTAGGCTGGTTTGGTCTTATTTTTTTGTTACGATTGATCATCATTTAGAAAAATATATCTGAATGACAGCAGAACCAGGAATTTCTAATGAGGTATGCGAAATAGTTATGGATAATCTTTCAGATATACAATACTGTAAAAATGATGTAAAATAATGGCACAGGATTGTGCTGAAAAAGGATTACAGTAAATGTATGTGGAGGACAGGCATGAATAGGATATTACTTCTTGAAGACGAAATCAATCTAAATAAGGGAATCTCTTTAACATTACAGAAAGCTGGTTATCAAGTTACGTCTGCATTTTCTCTTTTCGAGGCAGAAAGTTATCTTGAAAAGGAGAATTTTGCCCTTATTATCTGTGATATTACCCTGCCGGATGGAAGTGGTCTGGAACTGGGGAAAAAAGTTCGTGAGAGAAGCGATACCTATTTTATGTATCTGACCGCGTTGGATTCGGAAATAGATATTGTAAATGGATATGATACAGGGGCAGATGATTATATAACCAAGCCATTTTCTCTGATGGTGCTGGTTTCGAAAGTAAATGCGCTTATGAGGCGGATCGACCGTAAAGAAGAATCGGGAAATATTCTGATCTGCGGCGATCTGGAAGTGAACTGTCAGGAGATGAAAGTTCGAAAAGATGGTCGGGAAATTCCACTCAGTAAAAAAGAACTGCAGCTGTTGGTATATCTCTGGGAAAATGCGGGACGGGTCGTATCGAAGGAAAATATACTGGAGCATATCTGGGATGTAGACGGACAATTTGTAGATGACAATACAGTGACTGTCAATATCAGCAGACTGAAGAATAAACTGGGAACTGATGAGATTTCCAATGTGAGAGGATTAGGTTATATATGGACCGGAAAAGTAATCAAAAAGTAAGAAAATATCTCGGCATATATCTGGGATTTGCTGTGTTGTTTTCAGTATTTATGTATCTGTTGGCAAATTATGAGATGTCTATGCATCAGCAGCAGATGCTCACACTTATGGCAAATCATCCGGAACTGGAGGCAGAGATTCTGTCTGTATGGAAAAAACCTCAAAATCAATTAACAACAAATACAGTCCGGTCGGAAATTCTGGAGGATACTGCCCGGAGGATAGAAGAAACGTATGGATATGATCTGAGACATCCGGCAGATGAAAATGCATGGTGGATATTCTGGGCGGCAGGTATGTTTTTGGGGGCACTTTTGATAGTTGTAATGGGCTGTATAGAATGGCGCAAAAAGAAAAAGCCTGCCGTTTCCGGGGAAAATCTTCAGGAACTATATGAATCTCTGGAACGGTTTCGACAGGGAGATTTTGAGATACTTCCGGATTATAACGGGTGTTCGGAAGAATGGATGAAACTGTGGGAAACGATGCGGGAGCTGGGAGTATATTTTGCAGGATTGAAAGAACAGCTTAGAGAAGAAGAGAACAGTACAAAAGCATTGATTACAGATATTTCCCACCAGTTAAAGACCCCTCTCGCTTCTCTCAGAATGAGTTATGAACTGGCGGCGGGAAATCAGCTTACGGAGGCGGAAAAAGAAGAGTTTCATGCACAGGAAGAGAAGGAAATTGAAAAACTGGAGCTTCTTCTAAATGAACTGGTCAATCTGTCGCGGCTGGAAAATCGGATGATTCAGATTAAACCTGCGATGGCAAGTCTGAAAAAGACAATTGCAGGTGCTGTCAGCCGGATTTATAGGAAAGCGAAAAGTAAAAATATCGAAATCCAGGTGGAAATGGATGAGGATCTAAAGATAAATCACGATGAGAAATGGACGGAGGAAGCCATTGCCAATGTACTGGATAATTCTGTGAAATATTCCGGGGAGAACACTACAGTGATTCTGCGTGTGACGCCATTGGCAAGAAATGTGCTGATAGAAATCGAGGATGAGGGAATCGGAATTAAAGCAGAAGAATTTTCGAAAATATATAAGAGATTTTACCGGGGAAAAGAAGCAGAACAAATGGTAAAAGAAGGTGCAGGTGTTGGATTATATCTAACGAGAATGATACTGGAACGCCAGGGAGGAACTATATCTGCAAAAAGGAAAACAGAACAGGGAACAATATTCAAAATTACACTGCCGCGTTAGATTGGAACCCTTACAAAACTGTTATGGTTTTTGTAAGGGTTTTGCAATGTCTGTCGGTTATGATGATAACAACAAAAATAGAGAAATGCAGGAGGTAATCGATGAAGACAGATATCAATAAAATACTGATTGTAGAGAATCTGGTAAAAAGTTATGGAACAGGAGAGAATCTGGTGAGGGCGGTGAATCATACCAGTCTGGAGATAGAAAGAGGAAAATTTACTGCAATTGTTGGACGTTCCGGTTCTGGAAAGTCTACGCTTCTGCATCTGATTGGAGGGCTGGACAGACCGGATAAAGGGAAAGTATGGATTGAAGGAAAAGATATTTTTTCTTTGAAAGATGAACAACTGGCACAGTTTCGGAGAAAAAAGATAGGATTTATTTTTCAGGATTATAACCTGATTCCGTCATTGAATGTGTGGGAGAATATCGTACTTCCCCTTGGATTGGATCACCGTAAAGTGAGTACGCAGGACGTGGAGCAGGTGCTTAAAAAGATTGGTCTTGCGGATAAAAAGGATGCCATGCCAAATACATTGTCGGGCGGGCAAAAGCAAAGGACAGCTATTGCACGGGCCCTGGTGACCCGGCCGGCGATCATTCTTGCAGATGAGCCCACCGGAAACCTGGACTCACAGACAGAACTGGAGGTTATGAGCCTTTTGAAAAGCTGTGTAACAGATTTTGGACAGACACTGGTGATGATTACTCATGACGAGACGATTGCGCAAATGGCAGATCGGATGATTGAAATCGAAGACGGTAAGGCGGTGAGTCGCTGATGAAGATGACAACAAGAGTTGCATTTGACAATATGAAATACTATAAAAGCAGAAATATACTGATTGGGATCGCTATTGTTTTGACGACAATGTTGTTGTTTGTGGTTCCTGCGGTGGGAAAAGGAATGCTGGATCTGCAGTTTGAGGCCATAAATCGTCTATATCCTTCCTGGCATGCAATTTATCGTCAGATCGATGAAAAGACTGTTCGACAGTTGGCTGCACATCATGATATTTCCACATATGGACTTCGAAGTGACGCAGGAATCATGAATCTGGAGGATGCTTCTGTTTCCCTGATGTATATGGATCAGAAAGGGCTGGAGCTGTATAAGATACAGCTGGCGAAAGGAAATCTTCCGGAAAAGGAAAATGAAATCGTGGTTTCTCCGGGAATCCTGAAAGCATTGGGACAGCAGGGGGATATCGGTGATACGATTACTGTTCCCTGTCAGATCAACCGGGATGGGGCATTGGATCTTACACAGCAGAAAGAATTTCGGATTTGCGGTTTTTTTGAGGATCGTGAGGCGAACCGGGAACAGAATGTGTATACCGCATTGATTTCGAAGGAATTTTTGGAAAATGAGATTCCCGGAGATCAGATCAGATACCGTTTTCTTTTCCGGATTGATGATACAGGAAATCCTACAACAGATGTAATAGAAGAAAAAATACAAAACATAGCGAAGCAGTTTGGAATTGCAGAAGATCAAATCAATATTAATGAAGATTATTTGGGCGCCAATTATGTGGATCCGGTTATGCTGCCGGTGATTATCGGGATTATGGTGATCATTATGCTGGCAGGAGTGATCACAATTTACAGCATCTATTATGTTTCCATGAATCAGAGAGTGCAGGAGTTTGGAAGATTGAAGGCAATCGGAGCTACGAAGCGTCAGATTCGTCAGATTGTACTAAGAGAAGGTCTTTGTGTTGCTGTTTTTGCGATTCCGGTGGGATTGCTTATCGGTACGCTGGTTTCCAATCTGGTTCTGAAGACATTTGTCAGTTTTATTGCTGAGGATAATGAATTTGTAAGTGTTATAAAGGAAATCATATACAGCGGAGAGACGAACATCTGTTATTGGTGGGCTTATCTTCTGGCAGCGGCGGTGACTTTATGTGCTGTCTACTTTTCTCTTTTGAAACCCATGCGTGCTGCGTCAAAGATCTCTGAGGTGGAGGCAATGCGTTCACAGGAGTCAAATGGAAAGTTAAAAGGCAGAAAAAGAGGGTATGAGTACCTGACGATCGGACGTCTCACCTGGAGAAATCTTACGGACAATAAGAAAAAAAGTATAATTACCATTTTATCCATGGCAATTACAGGTGTGTTTTTGATGGTGGTTGCTACCGTTCTATCCTGTGCCAATCCCAAGGAGAGCGCAAACAGCTCCATCGTGGGCCAATATGAGATATTACATATTATTGAAGAAAATAATAAGGAGCATCCGGAACGATCCTGGGCCGCGATGCAAAAAGACAATCCTCTGAATGATTCGTTAAAACAGCAGATAGAAAGTCTGGAGGGAGTTGAGAGAGTAGATGTATTTACCAACGTCAAAGTCACCGGCGGTCCATTTGAAGAGGAGGACTATAATGAAATCAATGGAGTGCCTGAAAATTATGCTGATGAATTGGAAAAGGGAATATCAGAAGGGGAGGTAACCTATGAAGAATTAAAGTCCGGAAATAAGGTGCTCATGGATAGGGCGCTGCAGTACTGGTATCCGGAACTGGATGTGGGGGATACACTGAAACTAACGGTTCATGACGGAGACAGGACTTATGAAAAGGAATTTGAGATCGCCGCAATCGGAGAATATGGAGTCGGTTTGACAGGTTATGCATTCCTTATCATGGCAAAAGAAGCGGCAGATCAGCTGTGTGAAAACAATTCTTCCGGTTCTTTCCATGTAATCGCAGACAAAAACTATGATGAAGAATTGGAAATATCTCTGGAAGAAATCGTGGATGCATCCGGCAGGCTTCAGATGCGGACCTGGCAAGAACAATATGAACAGTGGAAATCAGCAATGACGATAACCGGCGGAGCATGTTATGCCTTTCTTGTGATTCTGTCTCTGATCAGTGTGATGAATCTGATCAATACGATGATCAACAGCGTCCATGTACGGAAAAAGGAACTTGGTATGATGCAGGCAATCGGAATGTCCGATTCACAGCTTTTAAAAATGCTGCAGATGGAGGGGCTGTTCTATACACTGGGAACACTTCTGATATCGGTGGGAGCAGGAAGTATGCTTGGATATCCGATATTTCTGTATGCAAAGAAGAAAGGAATGTTTGAAATAACAACTTACCATTATCCGATTGGGGCAGCTGTGATCATCTCTGTGGTATTGCTGCTCATTCAGATCGCACTGGCAGTGGGAATAACAAAATCTGTGCGGAAAGATACTTTGATTGAACGGATACGGTTCAGTGAGTGAGAGGGTCTCTGATTGTTTTGATGATAAAAAGAACTGGGCTATCGGGAAATTAATATCCGATGGCAACAAATTTAGAAAGATGGAGTTTCTATTTGCCCGCTTTTAGCAGAACAAAATTCTTCTGGCAGATAGCGAAGACCAAAATTAAGATTCTATATTTTTGTCTTTGGAGTTAACGTATATATAGTAAAATTTTCAGAGATATATCTGTTAAGAATCAAGAAAAAATTGTGATTTTTGCATATGTGAGCAGATAGAAACTTTTAGTTTTAAATATATAGATGATAAATTTATTCAAAATAAACTGTTTTGGGGAGATAGCTGTCTTCCTCTGTGGACTTCTATCTGAAAAAAGTTGTTTTTCTGTAGAAGATTTGCTGAAACCGGTGGTGATTGTAGTCATTTTTTTCGGGGATGTAAAATGGAAGGGAGCTCGTACCCTTCATGAACTGCTGGACTGGACGGATATACCGGAAGAATGGAAAGAGTTGTTTATGGATTATCGGATGTATCTGATAGAAGTACAGAAGATTGAGAGTCGGGAATTATCCCATAGTGATTTGAAGCTATTGTTTGGATTGCTGCAGAGTAAGAACAATAAAGAAAAATTGAAAGGTTTCTCAACGAAAATCATGATGAACTGTCAGAAGTGCCACTAGATCTATTTATGATGATAGCATCTAGGAGTAACACCTGGCAGTTAAAGGATCTGCAAAAAGAACAGGAAAACTTATGCAATATGGTACGGAGAAAGATTGACGGTTGCGGCAGCAGATGAATTGGGATATAGTAATATCAAAGCTGAAAATAGTAAGATATGGTTGAGAGGAGCGTTCTATGCAGAAAGAGAAATTGCGTATTTTGTTTATAGGAAACAGTCATACATATTTTAATGATATGCCGCAAATGGTAGCCAGAAGATTTTTAGAGGAAGGATATGACTGTGAAGTGACAATGATCGCACATGGGGGGTGGTTTTTGGAACAGCATGTGAAGGAACCGGATGTAAGATTTAATATTCTTTATGGACATTATGACTATGTGGTTTTGCAGGAGCATTCACATCCATTCGGACCCGAAGAAAAGTTCATGGATGCTGCCAGAGCCCTTAATAAATGGATTCGGGAAGCCGGCAGTAAACCTGTAATATATATGACATGGGCTAAAAAAGAGGAAGAGTATGAACAGGCACGTATGACATCTGTTCATAAGAGTGTGGCAAAGGACATCGATGCATTGATTGCTCCGGTTGGAGAAAACTGGTGGAGTTATATGCGCAGTTATCCAAATTTGGAAATGTATTATGAAGACGGTGCACATGCTTCTGAAAAAGGATCTGATTTTGCAGCAAAATATATCTGGGATGCCATAGAAACAGATCTGCATAGAAGTGGAATGAGCAAATAAAGAAGATAGTCACAGTCTATGAGAAAGGGATAGTTTATGAAGACTTTATATGTATTGGATTTGGATGGAACATGGTGCAATTATTGTTGATAATGTTTCCGGTAATATATTATTATCAAATTAAATACGACAGGGATGCAGAAATTCATCGACACAAGAAAATCATTGCGAACGACGGATTGCGTTTGGCGATGGTAGAAATGATATAGATTTATTTGAAATTGCGGATGAAGCTTATGCAGTAGTAAAATGGTTGTTGAACAATTTTGCCTGATTTTGCAAGCTCTTTTCGAAGTCAAAGTACATATATAATTTG
>JBJFCH010000191.1:0-8014 GCA_051888835.1 Oliverpabstia sp.
TTCTTACATAACAGGCGCGACGCTTTATGTTGATGGAGGATATAGTGAGAATCTCTTGAGATATTAGGAGGAAAAATATGAATCGTCGGAATTATGGATGTCGTATTACAACCGATATGACATTAAAAGGAAATCATGCAGTTGTCATGGAAAATCAGATTCTGAGACTGACTATTCTAGTGGACAGAGGAACTGATATCATTGAACTTTTGTATAAACCTGAGGATATTGATCTGATGTGGAGATCACCTGTACGGCTTCACCGGAGAGCTGAATTTATTTCTTCTACAGGAAACAGCCTTGGAAATTATTTGGATCATAATTCCGGTGGGTGGCAGGAGATTCTTCCAAATGGAGGAAGTGAATGCTTTTATAAAGGTGCATGTCTTGGGATGCATGGTGAGATATCTAATATTCCATGGGAATATCAAGTGCTGAAAGATGAACCGGAGGAAATAGTACTTCAATGTTCTATTACTACACTTCGTTCGCCATTTCGTCTGATAAAAGAAATTACGTTGAAAGAAAATGATGGGACAATTTATATCAGTGAGGAGTTGACAAATTTAGCTGCAGAAGAAATGGAGTTAATGTGGGGGCATCATCCGACAGTTGGACAACCGTTTTTGGATGAATATTGTAGAATTTATACCAATGCAAAGAAAGGTTTCACCTTGACTCCTGCGGATTTCGGGACGCAAAGGTTGACCCCTGGTACGGAGTTTTCATGGCCTATAGCAGAAAAAGATGGTGTGAAAATTGACTTTTCACAAATTCCGCCGCAAGGAGCAGGAAGTGCAGACATGCTGTATTTAACAGGCTATCCGGAACAGGCAGAATATGAGGTTTATAATGAAAGACGAAAATTGTCTTATGGAATACGATGGGACGGAACAACATTTCCATATCTATGGATGTGGTTGGTATGTAATGGAGCTGACGGATATCCATGGTACGGAAGAACATATAATTTGGCGTTGGAACCCTGGACGAGCTACTCGTCAAGCGGATTAGCAGGTGCTGTTAAAAATGGAAGTGCATTTAAGCTGGGGCCGGGAGAGAGTAGAAAAACGAAACTCTGTTTTTGGGTTGCAAAGAAGGAGATTGAAGATGTTAGAAAATAAGAGTGAACTAATTGAGACTATAAAGAAAGAATTATACACACCAGTGGTAGGAGACATTCTGGATCAGATGGGATTTTATCATCAGTTTCTTCCACAGGCAATTCGTCCTCTGAAAGATGATATGAAGTTGGCAGGGTTTGCAATGCCTGTACTGATGATTGATGTATATGGAGAGCAGGAAAAACCATTCGGGCTGCTCACTGAAGCGCTTGATAATTTGCAGGAAAATGAGATTTATCTTGCCAGTGGAGGAGAAATGCGTTGTGCATATTGGGGAGAACTTCTCACCGCTACGGCTAAAAAAAGAAAAGCTGCAGGTGCAGTAGTAAATGGATGGCATCGTGATACACCAATGGTACTAGAACAGAATTGGCCGGTCTTTTCCCGGGGATGTTATGCGCAGGATTCTTCTGTTCGTACTCAGGTGGTAAATTATCGCTGCCCAATTGAAGTGGGGGGAGTTCGCGTGGAACCGGGAGATTTCGTTTTTGGAGATATTGATGGTGTCTTGATTATTCCAAAGGATCATATTGATGAAGTGATCGAGAAAGCATTGGAAAAAGCAAGAGGAGAAAAAGTAGTAAGAAAAGCAATTGAAGAGGGAATGAGCTCAACAGCAGCGTTTGCGAAATTTGGTATTTTATAAATCGTATACAGGGGGCAATTAAAATGGATAAGAATTGTATGGTATATGTAGGGACTTACGCGGAAAAGGAGCAAATAGGAATACACGGGCTTAATATAAAAAGAATGTCTGATGGAAAAATAGAGCTGAAAGAGACCGCAGGAGGAAGTGGTGTATCTAATCCTTCTTATCTTACAGCTTCTGCAGATGGGCGATTCCTTTATGCAGTCATGGAAGATATGACTTATGATGGCAAGATAGGTGGAGGAGTGGCAGCACTTGAAATAGAGGAGAGTTCTTTAAAATTGATGAATACCCGTGGTACGGATGGAACGCTGCCATGTCATATTTTGCTTGATGAGCAGAGAGGATATATTTTTACCGCAAATTATATGGGTGGAAGTATATCAATGTTCCATCTGGAAAATGACGGCTCAATTGGCGAAATGTGTGATTTTCACCAGCTTAAAGGTTCTGGACCGAACAAAGAACGTCAGGAAAAATCTCATGTTCATTTCCTTGGATTTACATCGGATAAAAATGGAATCTGGGCAGTTGATTTGGGTGATGATAAGGTAAAATATTATGATATTGATGAAAGAAACTCTAAACTGATTGCTAGAGAAGAACGTGATATAGTTATGCCTGGCGGAGTTGGACCCAGACATTTTGTACAGAATATACACAAAAAAGAAATTATGTATATTGTATGCGAATTGAGTTCTGAGATATATGTAGTTGAATGTGGAGAATCTGGAAATCGTATTATACAGAGTATATCTACATTACCTGATGGGGTAATAGACAGTACCTGTGCAGCAATTCATATATCGGAAGATAATCGATTTATATATGCATCTAACCGTGGAGATGATAGTATAGCTGTTTATAAAATAAAAGAGGATTATACTCTGGAATTGGTCGAAATTGCGAAAACTAACGGAAGAACTCCAAGAGATTTCTGTCTGATTCAGGGATTGGCTATTTGTGCTAATCAGGATAGCAATTCAATAACAATATTTAAAATTGATGAAACTACTGGAAAATTGATCGATATGTATTACAATTATTCATGTAAATCACCGGTATGCTTGATTGCAGCGAATTAAATAGTGTGGAAGATGGTGAAAAACAGGAGCAGATTATATGTCTGCTCTTGTTTTAGTGTTACGATTTTAATTAATTTGAAAGTTATAATGTGAAACCAATAAAAAGATAAATTGCAATAGAAAATTTTTTGAAAGGTATATATAAAAACATATACTCCCCATGCCATATAGATATTATCAATAAAAAAACGTGTATGTTACTATAATAATAGTACAAAATGCACAAAAAGGAGGAGTTTGTATGCTGGATTCGTCATATTATGAAAAAGCAGATGAGATTATTGCAAATCACACCTGCGAAGAACGATCCCTGATTCCGATTATCCAGGATATTCAGGAGGAGTACCGTTATCTTCCGCCGGAATTGCTGGTTTATGTGGCTGGAAAGCTTGGAATTACAGAAGCGAAGGCGTACAGTGTCGCCAGCTTTTATGAGAATTTTTCATTTGAAGCGAAAGGAAAGTATGTTATAAAAGTTTGTGACGGCACAGCCTGTCATGTCCGTAAATCGGTTCCTATTCTGGAGAGCCTTTATAAAGAATTGGGGCTGGGGAAAAACAAGCATACCACCGATGACCATCTTTTTACGGTAGAGACAGTATCGTGTCTGGGGGCATGTGGTCTGGCACCGGCAGTGATGGTAAATGAAGAGGTATATCCAAAGATGACACCTGAAAAAATGAGCGAATTGATTAGAAAATTGAGGGGTGAACAGTAAGGATGAAGTTGGAGAACAGAACACAGCTTGAATTGTTGAGAAAACAGTGCTGCGATCAAAGGAAAAAGGAAGTCTGTAAGATTCTGGTATGTGGGGGAACCGGCTGCCTTGCAGGAGGATCGGATAAAATCTATGCACGATTGAAAGAACTGGCGGAAGGCATGGAACATGTGACGGTTAAAATCGGGGAAGAGATCGCACATGTGGGAGTGAAAAAAAGTGGATGTCATGGCTTCTGTGAAATGGGACCGCTGGTCAGAGTTGAACCATATAATTATCTGTATCTGAAAGTAAAACTGGAAGATTGTGAGGAAATATTTGAAAAGACTGTTTTACATGGCGAGCCTGTTGCAAGACTTATGTACCGGGATGGCGAAGAGACCTATGAAAAACAGGAAGAAATTCCGTTTTATGCGAGACAGACAAGACTTGTACTTAGAAATTGTGGGCATATTGATGCAGAACATATTGAAGACGCACTCGCTGTCGGGGCGTATGAAGCTTTGGAAAAAGCGTTATTTGAAATGACACCTGAGGCAGTCATTCAGACGATAACAGATTCCAGACTGCGCGGACGGGGAGGCGCAGGTTTCCCTACAGGAAAAAAATGGTCTCAGGTGGCAGGACAGACAGAAAAAATACGGTATGTAGTATGTAACGGTGATGAGGGTGACCCGGGAGCATTTATGGATCGAAGCGTCATGGAGGGGGATCCGCATCGAATGATTGAAGGAATGATGATTGCGGCATATGCAGTACAAGCAAGTGAAGGATATATTTATGTGCGTGCGGAATATCCGCTTGCTGTACGGAGATTGCAGATTGCCATCGCTCAGGCAGAAGAATGGGGAATCCTCGGAGATCATATTCTGGGAACAAATTTCAGTTTTCATTTACATATCAATCGCGGTGCAGGAGCATTTGTATGTGGTGAAGGTTCTGCACTTACAGCATCCATTGAAGGAAAGCGCGGCATGCCTAGAGTAAAGCCGCCAAGAACAGTGGAAAAAGGACTGTGGGAGAAACCCACTGTACTGAATAATGTAGAGACTTATGCGAATGTGCCGATGATCATCAAGAATGGCGCAGCGTGGTTTTGCGAGATCGGTACACCGGAAAGTCCGGGAACCAAGGCATTTGCACTTACAGGTAATGTGAAAAATACAGGTCTGATCGAAGTGCCGATGGGAATTACCTTGAGAGAAATCATCTATGATATCGGCGGTGGAATCAAGAATGACAAGAATTTCAAAGCAGTGCAGATCGGCGGACCGTCCGGCGGCTGCCTGACAGAAGAACAACTTGACAGCAGAATGGATTTTGACTCATTGACGAAGATTGGGGCTATGATTGGTTCCGGCGGTCTTGTAGTTATGGATGAAGATACCTGTATGGTGGAAGTGGCAAGATTCTTCATGAATTTTACACAGCGTGAGAGCTGCGGAAAATGTGTTCCATGCCGTGAAGGAACGAAACGAATGTTGGAGATCCTGGAACGTATTGTAGATGGAAACGGTCAGATGAGCGATTTGGACGAGCTTGAAGAACTGGCGGATATGATTGAAAATACAGCTCTGTGCGGCCTCGGAAAGAGTGCACCGAAACCGGTTATCAGTACGATTCACGCATTTCGCAATGAATATGAAGAACATATTCTGGAGAAAAAGTGTCGTGCAGGAGTCTGTGCGAAGTTGAAAGTATTCAAGATTGATGCCGGAAAATGTAAAGGCTGCTCGAAATGTGCAAGAAACTGCCCGGTAAATGCGATTGACGGAAAGATTAAGTCACCTTATGTGATCAATCAGGAAAAATGTATCAAGTGTGGTACTTGTATGGATAACTGCTCGTTTGGAGCAATTTACACAGAATAATGGGAGGAATGATTATGGGATCAATGATGATTGACGGGCGGCGCGTTGAATTTACGGATGAACCGAATGTGCTGTCTGTAATTAGAAAGGCCGGAATTGATATACCGACATTATGTTATCATTCCGAATTATCCATTTATGGA
Source organism: Oliverpabstia sp. (assembly GCA_051888835.1). GTDB lineage: Bacteria > Bacillota > Clostridia > Lachnospirales > Lachnospiraceae > Oliverpabstia. Next base: position 5,591 of record JBJFCH010000191.1, read on the forward strand.
GCATGTAGATTATGTACCGTAGAAAATGAAAAAGGAAAGACGTTTGCATCCTGTTCGGAGAAACCGAGAGACGGAATGGTGATCTATACAAATACTCCGCGCCTGATGCAGTATAGAAAACTGATTCTGGAACTCCTGCTGGCGGCACACTGCAGAGACTGTACAACGTGTATTAAGAGCGGAGAGTGCCATCTTCAGGATCTGGCGCACAGAATGGGAGTTCACAATATCCGGTTTGAGAATACCAGAGATCCGCAGCCGATCGATATGAGTTCTCCGTCTATTGTGAGGGATCCGAATAAGTGTATTCTTTGCGGAGACTGTGTACGTATGTGTGATAATGTTCAGGCAGTGAATGCGATTGATTTTGCATATAGAGGAACTGATGCGCTTGTAACACCGGCATTTAATAAAAAGATTGCGGAAACCAATTGTGTCGGATGCGGTCAGTGCCGGGTGGTCTGTCCGACAGGAGCAATCAGTATCAATACGAATATTGATGTTGTATGGAAAGCACTTGCCGATAAGGATACGAAGGTCATTGCGCAGATTGCGCCGGCGGTCCGGGTGGCAGCCGGAGACCAGTTCGGAATGCAAAAAGGGGAAAATGTCATGGGCAAACTGGTTGGTGTGCTACACCGATTGGGATTTGATGAAGTATATGACACTTCTTACGGAGCGGATCTCACGGTAATTGAGGAATCGAAGGAATTCCTGGAACGATTGACATCCGGGGAGAATCTGCCGATGTTCACCTCCTGCTGTCCGGCGTGGGTAAAATTCTGTGAGAATAAATATCCGGAATTTGTGCCGAATCTGTCCACATGCAGATCACCGCAGCAGATGTTTGGCGCGGTTATCAGAGAGTATTATAAAGATCCGGAAAAAAATGGTGGCAAGAAGATTGTGTCCGTCTCCATTATGCCTTGTACAGCAAAGAAAGGAGAAATCTTAAGACCGGAATCCAGAACCAACGGAAAGCAGGATATCGATTACGTATTGACTACAACTGAGATTGCAACAATGATTAAGAAATCCGGAATCGTGTTTGATAAAGTAGAGATTGAAGCGGCAGATGTTCCCTTTGGAATTGGTTCCGGTGGAGGTGTGATCTTTGGCGTCTCAGGCGGTGTGACGGAAGCAGTTCTGAGGAGACTTCAGAAGGGGCATAATCGTGTGGATATGGATGCGATTAAGACAAGCGGAGTCCGTGGTGAAGAAGGTATCAAAGAACTTACATATAATTATAATGGAAAGGAAATCAGGGCAGCAGTGGTAAGCGGTCTGGCCAACGCGGATCATCTGCTGCAAAAGATTAAAAATCAGGAAGTCCATTATGATTTTGTGGAAGTAATGGCGTGCAGACGCGGCTGTATTATGGGAGGCGGACAGCCGGTCAATGCGGGACCTAGAACGAAGGCGGCACGTATGAAAGGCCTTTATGATACGGATGTCAATACGCAGATTAAAAAGTCAAATGAGAATCCGATGGTTTTGTCATTATATGAGACGCTTTTGAAAGGGAAAGAGCATGAACTGCTTCATCGAAATTTTCAGTAGAAGTATTTTTGGACGGCAGCAGTAGTATTAGGGTGAAGAGTAGATGGAAAAACAAAGGTTATTCAGTAGAATTCTTCCAGAAAGTCAAATGTCAGAAGCATTTATCAACAGTGCTTTTCTGGCATTATCCGGGGGATTTCAGGATGCTTATACTTATAACGTAAGAGAACATGTATTTTCCAATGCGCAGACCGGCAATGTAGTATTGATGAGCCAGTATATAATGGCGGGTGAATGGGGAGCAGCAATCCGTTATCTGCTTCCCCTGCTTGCGTTTGCGATTGGGGTAATGATGGCAGAAAGAATACAGTATTCATATAAATATGCAAAAAAAATACACTGGCGGCAGGGAATTTTATTGATTGAAATGTGTATTTTATTTGTTGTAGGTTTTTTGCCGGAGAGAATGAATATGTCAGCAACGATTCTGGTATCGCTTGCCTGTGCGATGCAAGTACAAAGTTTTCGGAAGGTAGAAGGATATTCCTACGCAAGTACTATGTGCATCGGGAATCTGCGGAATGGAATGGATGCGCTATCTGTTTATATCCGGGAGAAGAGACCGGAGCAGATGAAGAGATGTTTATATTATTTTGGGATTATCTTTTTGTTTGCAGTCGGAGCCGGAATCGGAGGTAATTTTTCGATGAAATATGGAATCCGTTCAATTTGGATTTCCTGTATATTATTACTGATTAGTTTTTGTATTATGCATCTGGAACAATTGAAATAAGTGGCGACGAAAATAAGTGTCTGATTGGAATGGACTTTGTCATTTTTTTGTTTCGTGGCAATGTATGGAGAGGGGGCTCCTGCATTGCCACGATTTTTTTGTATGCAAACATGCATTATTGAGAAATGTTC
>JBJFCH010000192.1:0-7986 GCA_051888835.1 Oliverpabstia sp.
ATTTTCTTACAGTTGTTACATAATGAAGGAATTCTTCGTTCTGGTTTCTCTGCGCCCATGTATATAAATTCTTCCCATTCGTAATAGTTCAGCTTCTCAATGACCACCTTATGCTGCATAAACACCATCAGACTGCACCGATTATCATTATTAACGAATACGATACTCCGATTCAGCAGGAACACAGCCAGCATTTTTACGATGATATCATCCTTTTTATGCGTAATCTTTTCTCCGGTGCTTTCAAAGATAATCCCCACTTATCCTACGGTTTCCTGACCGAAATCCTCCGGGTTGCACAAGAATCCATTTCAGCGGAATATTTCCTTTATCAAATCACCTCCAACCGGGAAGCAGACTATGGACGCTATGATTTCCAGCTGAAAACACGCCGGAAAAAATCTTGGCGGCATTGTACCACATTTCTTACTTAAGCTTCTCTTCCCACTCTGCCTCCTTGAATCCAACCAGAACAAAATCCTCCCCAATAGCCATCGGTCTCTTTACCAGCATCCCATCAGTAGCAAGAAGTGCATACTGCTCTTCTTCACTCATCTTGGGAAGTTTGTCTTTCAGCTTCATTTCTTTATAAAGAAGTCCGCTTGTGTTGAAAAACTTCTTAAGGGGCAGTCCACTTCTCTGATGCCATTCTTTCAGTTCCTCCATCGTTGGATTTTCTTCTTTCATTGGTCTCTCATGATAATCTACACCATTTGCATCCAGCCATTTTTTCGCTTTCTGACACGTACTGCACTTTGCATAACATAAAAATTCCATATCTATCACTCCTTCCATCCATGCTCACCATAGAAAATTATCTGTTTTATCATACTACCATCGATACTCTTTGCCACTAACACACCGTCACTTCCTCCCTAAACGGAATAGAATCTGCAGCTCCTTTTCTGGAAACAGCAATTGATGATGCTTTTGCCGCAAGTTTTAACCCCTCCGGCACGGATAAGCCATCAATCACAGAAGAAATGAAATATCCGGTAAAAGTATCTCCTGCTGCTGTAGTATCGATTGTTTTCACCGGAAAAATACCCTGCCGATACTGTTTTTCTCCCTCTTGATAAACAGAGCCTTTTTCCCCAAGGGTCAGCACTATCTTTGCTTTTGGGTAATCCCTGCGCAATTTCTCCAATATCCTTTCCGGATCCGTTTCTCCCGTCATCTGAGCTCCTTCGACTTCATTGATCAGAAACATGGAAATTTTGGAAAAATCACATGCATTCACAGCTTCATCATAGGGAGAGGGATTCATGACAACCTTCATTCCATTCTCCCATGCACGCTCAATCATATACGGTACAAGATTGACTTCATTTTGAAGCATCAGAATATCTCCGGCTTCAAAATGTTCCAGTATCTCATCAATAAATTCTTTTGTATATTTTCGATTCGTTCCGCCATAAACCAGAATACTGTTCTGTCCGTTTTTATCCACCTGAAGCATGGTATGTCCGCCTCTGCCCGGAAGACTTCTGATAAAATCCGTATGTACTCCATTTGCCTGAAGTGCTTCCAGAAGGATTCCACCATCTTCTCCGATAAACCCGGCGTGATAAACCGTAACTCCAGCCTTTGCCAGTGCAATAGACTGATTTAATCCTTTTCCCCCACAGAATATATTCATTTCCTGGCAGGACAGGGTTTCCCCCTCCTTTACCATATGATCAACTGAATATACATAATCTACATTCAGCGAACCAAAATTAAGTACTTTCATTTCAATGCTTCTCCTTCTTTGTTGTCAGATATCTCTTTTATCTTACGACTTCTTGTTACGTACCTTTCGTAAAGCGATAACACCTCTGGAAATATCATCTATCATAAGCCCAATAACGATATATATACCCAATCCAATGCAATTCTTCTACATTGAATTTTTCTATTCCATAAGAACTTTCTCCATACTGAGCTTCTAACTCCTTAATTGCATCAGATATATCCAGCGAATCAAATATAACCCCTGCACTATCCATTCGTTTGGCCAGCTTGGAATTCATAAACCTTCGTATGAATATTTTAGAACTACAATTTGTGCTATCCTTAGACTTTTCAAACAGCATTGCCTGATAACTACACATTTTCAAACCTAAAGAATCCATTTTTTTCATTTTAATATGTCCTCGATATATTCTCCTTGATTTCTATATTCTTTCCTTGCAAGCTTTACTTTGTCCATATTCATTTTGAAACTCTCTTGTCTCGTGCTTAAATATAATTCCTTCTCTGAAGCAGTCAAAAAACATCTTTCGAGAAGAGTTATATTATCTAATGCTTTTTGACTAACAAATACGTATTGCTTTCCAAGATTTGTCGCAGATAAACAATGCTGACATTGAACATCTGTTATCTCTCCATCAATAAAACTATCTATGATTTCGAACATTCTGTTATCAGCGATTGGTGCAATAATATAATCAATTCCTAGGACTTCATTCGCTTTTACCATATCTTCCCTATAGAACTGTTCTTTGATTTTGTTCAATCGAATTCCTTTTTTGAAAACATATTCATAAAAATCACACATATGCTTTTCAGATATGTTATTTTTATTATTTACCCAATTGCTTACAGTTATTCTACTAACGCCTAAAGCTTCGGCTAATTCTTCTATTGTAAATCCGGTAATTTCCAATACACTTTAACAAATTCAACAACTTCTGTGTAAAGTTTTATACATAGAAGTTGTTTTATAAAGTTCTGTGACTTCTTTCGCTATCGGCTTCGATTGTTTTATATTGCTTTTTCCAACATATGGTCATGACCAGTGGGGACAGATACCAATTTATGGCAATACTTATCCCATTGTTGACAAGGAATCGCAGCAATCCATATTTACCATAATCCCCTACATCTCCAAAATACTGATTTTTCAAATCCATCAACCTCTCTCTAAGATGAACTCGTCCATCTCATAATTGAATCCGTTCTCTTCACACCATTCAATTGCAAGTTTTTTCTGTGCCTTTTCTTTATAATCATACCATTCATCAATAACACCCAGACGCTCTGCCAGATTCCGGAACCTCCGGAAAGCACCACGACCTCTGATTGCAGATTCAAACTGGTCACGTACACCACCTGCTGGAATTTCGTCGTAAATAAAATCTTCCATAAAATGGTACTCATTGATATCAAACTTGTCCGGAAGTTTAAAAAATCTGGTTCTCCACCCTTCCTCAATCATCTCTTCTATTACTTCGTCGTCTTCATCCTGCTCATATCCAAAATCTTCCGTGTACCAGATCAACTCCTGCTTTTCCAGATCGTAATATGCAGTACTGTTATCATCAGCCATTTCAATCGCTTCTACAACAAGTGATAACTTCACCGTCGGACGGTTCGGATCAATAGGATCCGCCACTTCCTTCAGCAATATCTTTTTCCCAAATCCACCACGTTCTTCGGCTTTCTTAGCACGCATTCTTTCCAGTTCTGTAATCGTATATCCTCTGGCAACTGCTGCCGTAAAAAGAACTTCCAAAAGATCTGCCAATTCTTCCAGACTCTGATCCTGATGATACTCCGCTAATTCTTCATCCAGTTTGGCATCCAGCATCTTCAGATAATCTTCATCCGAAAGGATTTCTGTCTTACACACCTTTCCCGACGCCTCTATAATTTCCGGAATCTTATCCCGGACAAGTTTATGATATTTCTCTACACTCATACATATACCACCTTTCACAATTTGGGTCTCCGGATTTCATCGTAACCGTTTCTCTGTGCCCATGTATATATTTTCAAAAGACGTTTCGCCTGATAATTCTTCATAAATGATATCCTGCTTCTGTCAGTAAATCTCTTATCAGGAACTGTATAAATTCCTTGCACTTTCCACATCCAGTTCCGAAACGGAGCTGCTTTTCCACATCTTCATACGATTTTGCACCATTTTTTATAGCATCTTCAATCATGCCATAAGTTATATTTTTACAATTACATGCGATTTTTTCTCTTTTCATTCTCTCATCCCCTACCTAAATGAAATTTATATTGTGACTTAAGAATACAATAATTCTTGTCTTTTCTCCAATCAGGATATCGTTATAAACTATCTTCAGTATAACACAGATGGGAAAAGTATCGTACAACAAACACGACTTTTACGAATAAAAAATAGTACAAAAAGAGAGCGTCCAACTTGTTTTTACTTAAGTTGAACGCCCTCCCAAGTCACCATTGGGATCAGGTACCATTAACACTACTTTACTAAATTACCACTTCATCAATTTTATTTACTCAAAATGATTTTATCCATCTGTTGTAATATTTTGTTTTTCATATTTTCCTGTAAATAGACTGGATTCAATATTTTTTTCGTATATTTCAAATAACTGGCATCTGTTTTTTTACCAACAACGATGTAAAATATCGCTCCCAGCTAAAATATTCCTGGCTTTCAATATACTGCTGTGGACTTTCAAGAATAGTTCTCACTTCTTTAAATATATTCGATTTACCACTCGCACTTATCACTGACCACATTTTATTCTCAGAAAGTCCTTTATAAAACTCATATCCGGCATTGGAATCTTCCAGAATCACTTTTGAAGGTATGGTATTCTCAGTTGGATTCTGTTTTCCATAGATATGATACAATTCATTATATGTTTGTTTTAAAGATGCATATTTTCCAGATTCACGAATTCCATAAATTTCTTCCACACTATACGGAAGATTTACTAATCCTTCTCTGGTTACAATCACATAATAATTGTCTGATTTTTGAATTTCTCTGGCAAAATCAATTGAAGAAACAAATGAATTTCCCTCATCTATAAATATGATCCGTTCTTTCATTGAATTGAGAAGCGGTTTCCAATCCACTCCCGACAAAACAACACAAGTTTTTTCACAAAACACCTTCACCCCACTGGATTCACCATTTTCAAAAACCACTTTGCACAATTATCACCACAGGCAGAAGCATTAAATATTCTATTGGGCACTTTATTCACCAGAATCAATGTTTTTACTCCCCCTGACAATTCTCTCGGTGTGATTCCTCCCAAGACAGGGCTATCAATGATTCACGGTCCTATCACAACAGATTTATCAATATCTCTAATCATTTCTTTTGAAAAATCATCGGTAATCCATGTATCTTCACAGGCATTCTTAAAGTAAATTGCCGGATTATAAACTGCTTCCGACATATCTCCATAATAGACTTTCAGCATAATATTTCCGCCTTTCACAATTATATTAATTATGATTATATGATAAACGGGATTGCAGCAATAATCAATCACAGCAACCCCATTTACAAGCATTCATTCTCTATATCCAGTTTTTAAGTTATCCTAGTACAACTTTGCCCCAGCCGGTATATGCTCGTCTACCATCAGAAGGTGAAGTTTTTCCACTCCTTCTTCCTCATGTACTGCAGAAATCAGCATTCCGCAGGAATCGATTCCCATCATGGCACGAGGCGGAAGGTTTACGATAGCAATTGCTGTCTTTCCAATCAGCTCTTCCGGCTCATAATATTCATGAATTCCGCTTAAGATGGTACGGTCTGTGCCTGTTCCGTCATCCAGTGTAAACTGTAACAACTTTTTACTCTTCGGAACGGCTGCGCAATCTTTAATCTTAACAGCTCTGAAATCCGATTTGCTGAATGTATCAAAGTCGACCATTTCTTCAAATAACGGCTCAACCTTTACTTTGGAGAAGTCGATTACTTCTTTTTCTGCTGCCGGTGCTGCAGTTTCAACTGGTGTCTCAACCGGTTTTACAGCTTTGGCTGCTTTCTTATCGGAATCCAGACTTTTCATTGTCGGGAAGGCCAAAACATCGCGAATCGCAGCGGAATCTGTCAGCAGCATACACATTCTGTCGATACCGAATCCGATACCACCTGTAGGCGGCATACCGATCTCCAGAGCGTTCAGGAAGTCTTCATCTGTGGTATTGGCTTCTTCATCGCCCATCGCCAGCTGTTCTTCCTGTGCTTTGAATCTTTCTCTCTGATCAATTGGATCATTCAGCTCGGAGTAAGCGTTTGCCATCTCCCAGCCATTCATGAAGAACTCGAAACGCTCTACGTACTCCGGATTTTCCGGTTTCTTCTTGGTCAGCGGAGAAATCTCGATCGGATGATCCATAACAAAGGTAGGCTGGATCAGGTGTTCCTCTACAAATTCTTCAAAGAACAGGTTAAGGATATCGCCTTTTTTATGTCTCTCTTCATATTCTACGTGATGCTCTTTTGCAGCGGCTCTTGCCTCTTCCAGCGTGTGGATCTCGTTGAAGTCCACACCGGAATACTTCTTAACCGCATCCAGCATGGTAATTCTCTCAAATGGTTTTCCGAGATCCATCTCGATACCATTGTAAGTAATCTTTGTAGTTCCCAGAACTTCCTGTGCCACATAACGGTACATGTTCTCTGTCAGATCCATCATGCCGTGATAATCTGTATAAGCCTGATACAGCTCCATCAGAGTAAATTCCGGATTGTGACGGGTATCCACACCTTCATTACGGAATACACGTCCGATTTCATATACACGTTCCATACCGCCAACGATCAATCTCTTCAAATAAAGCTCCAGAGAAATACGCAGTTTGAAATCTTCATCCAGCGCATTGGAATGGGTGATAAACGGTCTTGCGGAAGCACCGCCGGCATTGGATACCAGCATCGGTGTCTCTACCTCCATGAATCCCTGACCATCCAGATATTTACGGATAGTGCTGATGATTTTGGAGCGTTTAATAAAGGTATCTTTTACTTCCGGATTCATAATCAGATCCACATATCTCTGACGATAACGCAGGTCTGTATTGGTCAGTCCATGGAATTTTTCAGGAAGTACCTGAAGACTCTTGGACAACAGGGTCACTTCCGATGCATGAATAGAAATCTCACCTGTTTTGGTTTTAAATACTTCACCCTTGATTCCTACGATATCACCGATGTCCATTTTCTTAAATGCTTTGTAGGATTCTTCTCCGATGCTGTCTCTCGCCACATAAGACTGAATGTTTCCCTTCAGATCCTGTACATTACAGAAAGACGCTTTTCCCATTACACGTTTGGACATCATACGTCCTGCCACAGTAACTGACTTACCTTCGTAGTCCTCAAAATTTTCTTTCAACTCTAAACTGTGATTGGTAACATCGTACTTTGTAATCTGAAACGGATCATTTCCGTTTGCCTGAAGTTCTGCCAGTTTTTCACGGCGCACTTTCAATAACTGGTTGATATCCTGTTCCTGCTTCTGCTGTCCTGCCACGATTCTTCACTCCCTCTTATTTTATATTAAATATTTCTCTCTATTTTCAGTACCTTATACTGCATAATCTCTCCGTCAGCCAGTTCCACATCTACTACCTGACCCTGTTTTGCTCCGATCAGGGCTTTACCTACCGGAGACTCGTTGGAAATTTTACCCTGAAGGCTGTTTGCTTCTGTAGAACCTACCAGCTGGAAATCCATCTCCTCATCATATTCCATATCCAGAACCTTTACTTTACATCCAACACTGATGGTTCCGTCATCTACTTCATCTTCTACTACAACTTCTGCATTCTTGAGGATCTTCTCAATCTCTTCGATACGTGCTTCGATATCTCTCTGCTCGTCCTTTGCTGCGTCATACTCAGCATTTTCAGACAAGTCTCCCTGTTCTCTTGCTTCTTTGATCTTTCCTGCAACTTCTTTTCTTTTTACAACTTTCAGTTCATGCAGTTCATCTTCCAGTTTCTTCAGCCCGGCATATGTCAGTATGTTTTTCTTTGCTTCCATTACTTACTCAATTCCTTTCTAAAACACTTTTAAACCTTACTATCTATTTTGTACGCGTAAAATTATGTCCTTCACTCATAGATATTACGCAGACTTTGCAGGAATACCAAAAATTACTAATTTGTATACCCGTATCGACTGCACTCCTCCTCATAACGATCACTGTATTATAAAGGAAATATGCAGAAATGTCAACCATTCCGGGCTTTTCTCCC
>JBJFCH010000193.1:0-7980 GCA_051888835.1 Oliverpabstia sp.
AAGAATAAGTCTGTAAGCTTCTTTTTCTTGCTTACAAACTTATTATACGAGGAGAATAAGGTTATGTCAAAGATTGTGAAAATGGAAGTTTACCCGGTTGCGGGAAAAGATTGTATGGAATTAAACTTAAGTGGTGCACATGCTCCGTATTTTACCAGAAACGTAGTTGTACTTTATAATGAAAATGGTGAGACCGGGGTCGGAGAAGTTCCGGGTGGCGAGAAAATAACAAAAGCATTGGAAGAATGTATTCCGATCGTGGAAGGAACCAGAGTCGCAGAGTATAAGAGCACACTTCTGAAAGTTAAGAAGTATCTGGATTCCAAAGGAGAAGAAGATGTCAGAGGAAACCAGACCTTTGATCTTCGTACCGGTGTACATGTAATCACAGCGATTGAAGCTCCGTGCCTTGACCTGCTTGGAAAACAGCTTGGTGTTCCAGTATGTGAACTGCTTGGAGACGGACAGCAAAGAGACAAGGTAAGAATGCTTGGATATCTGTTCTTCGTTGGGGACAGAAATAAAACAGATCTTCCATATGATTCTGAACCGGATTCAGATTGTGAATGGTATCGTCTTCGTCATGAAGAAGCACTTACAGCTGATAAGATTGTTGCAATGGCCCTTGCTACAAAAGAAAAATACGGATTTGTTGACTTTAAATTAAAAGGCGGTGTGCTTCCGGGAAATGAAGAGATGGAAGTAATCCGTGCGATGAAGAAAGCACTTCCGGATGCAAGAATCGATCTTGACCCGAACGGTGGATGGCTGCTGGAAGAGGCAGTAGAATATGTGAAAGGAATGCAGGGAATTCTGACTTACTGCGAAGACCCATGCGGAGCAGAAGGTGTATATTCCGGTCGTGAGGTGATGAGCGAATTCCGCAGACGTACCGGTTTCCCGACAGCTACCAATATGATCGCGACAGACTGGAGACAGGTTGGACATGCACTGGAATCCCAGGCGGTAGACATCATCCTTGCAGATCCACATTTCTGGACTATGAGTGGTTCTGTACGTGTGGCTCAAATGTGTCATGATTTCGGTTATACATGGGGATCTCATTCCAACAATCATTTCGATATTTCTCTGGCTATGTTTACACAGGTCGGAGCAGCAGTTCCGGGAGAATATAACGCTCTGGATACACACTGGATCTGGCAGGAAGGTCTGGAAAGGCTGACAAAAGAACCTCTTCAGATTGTAGACGGATGCGTAGAAGTGCCAAAAAAACCAGGACTTGGAATCGAAGTTGACATGGAACAGGTGAAAAAGGCACATCAGTTATACTTGGACAATTGTCTGGGTGGAAGGGATGATGCTGTAGGAATGCAGTATCTGATCCCGGGATGGAAATTTGATCCGAAAAAACCTTGTCTTGTAAGATAAGGTCAGACAGTCTTGAGCAGCGCACGGATAGGAATCTGTGCGCTGCAGTCAGGAGAAGAAGAAATGGAGAAGAAAATATATATTCCGCAGCCGATAGCAGAAGTCGGAGAACAGTATCTGAAAGATCATGGATGCGAGATTATAAGAGGAAGCAGACGACTGAATGTGGTATCAATGAAGGAAGATATCGCGGATTGTGATGCGATGATACTAAGAACAGCAAAAATGACCAGAGAGGTTCTGGAAGCAGGTAAAAAGCTTCGAGTTGTGGCAAGACATGGGGCAGGGTATGATAATCTGGATGTTCATGCAGCGAAAGAAAATGGAATTATAACCACGTATTCTCCGGATACCACCGCTCTTTCAGTGGCGGAGTTTACGATATCGGCGATTTTGGTTATGGCGAAAAGGCTGAAGAAAATGGAAGTTGAATTGAGAAACGGTAATTTTAATTACAAGTTCACCCACAAAGGGATGGATGTAAGCGGGAAAACTCTAGGAATTATCGGGTTTGGAAATATTGGCCGACAAGTGGCAAAAAAAGCAGCATTTGGATTGGATATGAAGGTTATCACCTATGTGCCCAGACCAGAAGGAAAAACAATTCCGGATTATGTGGAACTTGTGAGTTGGGAAGTGTTGTTTAAAGAAGCAGATTTTGTGAGTGTTCATGTACCCGGCAGTGAAGCGAATACAGGACTTATTGGCACAAAGGAATTTATGTGGATGAAACCATCTGCTTATCTGATACAGGTGTCAAGAGGTGGTGTGGTGGACGAGGATGCATTTGCCTGTGCAGTAAAAAAAGGCGAAATTTCGGGAGGCCTGATCGATGTATTTGAGACGGAACCGCCTGTGATCGATGATCCACTGTTTGAACTGGATGATGTGCTTCTGACACCGCATATCGGTTCCAATACGGAAGAATGCATGGAAAGAATCGCACTGGATGTAGCAGAAGACGTTATGCGAGTGCTATCCGGAGAGGAACCTCGGCACCCGATTCCATAAAGAAGAATAATTTCAAATTACTGTATGCCATGATAACCAAAGGCCGGAAGCGCAGATTGTAATGATCTGGTGCTTTCCGGTCTTTGGTATTGTATCCAGAACAAGGTGAGTGAAGAACTACAGTCACTTCGAGGCCAGGATGCCAATACGTAGGAAATTTATTATGGATGCGTAATGGTTGTTGTGTAGAGCCTCTTCCTAAATTCCTGCTCTTTTTCATAACCATACCTTTTGGCCTGACGGATCAAATCAGAACAAGCAACGCTGGGATGGATTCCTTTTGGGAAAATCAGACACCACTCCCAACTGGGATTTCCGTGAAGGCGAAAACAGGCAACATCATCTGTAGGATGCGCGTAGGATTGAGGAAAAATAGCGCAACACAGTCCTTTGGCAACCATTTTCTGAAGTACCTGATTCATAGAAGTCTCAAAAAGCATCCGAGGCTTAAAGCCTGCTTCCTGAAATAATCTGTCAATTAAGGCCCGCATTGTAGAACCTTTGAATAGCAGTGAAAACAGGTCGTCTTTAAACTGAGAAAGAGAGATGTAATTGAATGGTTGTCCGTAAGGAGCGGATAGTCTTGCAAGGGGATGAGTTCTTGGAATGGCAAGAAGCATTTCCTCGCGGCATATTGGAATATAGTTTGCATCGATTCGTTCTTCTTTTTGCAGCATGACGAATCCGAGATCCAGATGATCAGATAGGATCATCTGATGCTGCTGGCTCACAGTGCGCTCAAACATCTGAATAGAAAAGCGAGGATAGCGCTGCATAAATTCTGGAAGAAGCTCGGTAAACATATCAACACCATGTTCCCATGTGAGTCCGAGACGCAGTTCCCCAGTTGTGGAATCTGCTAGATCGTGAAGTCGGGAATAGGTGTTTTTTTGTATTTTCAGAATCTCCCGTGCGCTTTCAAGATAAATCTTACCGGCCTGAGTCGGACGCATATTACGCTTGTCTCTATGAAATAACTTCATCCCCAGATTTTTTTCCAGATGCAGTAATTGTTGGTTCAGCGCAGATTGACTGATGTAAAGGGCTTCGGCTGCCCGGCTCACATTTCCATGTTCTTCAATTGCAAGAATATATTCCAACTGTTTTAAATCCATAAAATCCTCCTCTTTTAAGATAAAATACACAAAAAGAATAAGTGAAATTTGTTGAATACATATAGTTGATTTTCTTAGAGATATTATTAATATTCGTTTCTTTACTTCTAATAATATCACAATTATAATCAAAATATCAAATCAAATAACAAAAATCTTAGACGTAATGTACAAATGGTACGAAAGGATCAGGGCCCGAATCTAGCGTATGAGAGAAGGAGGAAATTAATGAAACAATTAAAATGGTTGGACAAGCATTTTGAACATGTTGTACTTGCAGTTTTGCTTGTTGTTTTGACAGTATTGTCGTTTGGAAATGTGATTATGCGATATGTCCTTAAAAGTGGGATTAGCTGGTCTGATGAAGTCTGTAAATATGCGCTTGTGTTATCTGGGTTTTTCAGTATTCCTTGTTGGATCCGGTATAATACGGGAATCCGTGTGGATGCACTGGTTGAGTTGTTGCCGAAAAAAGTGCGGACTGTACTTTTGTATTTAACGGATATAATGATGATTATACTTTTAGGTGTTATGGCAAAAGGTGCGATAGAACTTGTTAAGACATCTATGAGTGTTAATCAGAAAAGCCCGGCACTTCAGATACCGATGGCTTACCTGTACGGAACAGTTGCCTTTACCTTTATATTGGCGATTTTTCGCTATATTCAGATGATGATTTTGAAGCATGTTCCAGCAGAGGTTGAGCTTGGCGAGGGAGAATTGACAGAAGAAGAAAGAGAAGCACTTAACAGGATGGAAGAAAGGGAAGCCGTAAAAGGAGGCGTAAGATAATGACGATAGGTTTATTTTTTGGGGTTTTGATCATTTTACTTGCTGTTGGACTTCCGGTTGCGGGAGTATTTGGAGGAATGGCATTATTACCGTCATTTCTGAATCCGGATTTTGCATACGGTGCAGCTGCAGTTGTAAGAAGTATGTTCAGTGGACTTGACAGCTTCACATTGCTGGCCGTACCACTTTTTATGGTTTCAGGTATGATCATGGCAAAAGGTGGTCTTTCTGAAAAATTGTTTAATTTCTTTGCATATTTTATAGGAAATAAGACAGCAGGTTTCCCTTGTGCAGTTGTTGTAACATGTATGTTTTATGCCGCAATATCAGGATCAGCACCAGCTACTGTTTCGGCGGTAGGTGCAATGACAATTCCATTTTTAGTAGAGATGGGATATGAAAAGATTTTTGCAACATCGATCGTGACTGTCGCAGGAGGACTGGGAGTTATTATTCCGCCGAGTATTTCGTATATTGTGTACTCTTCCGCTACAGGGACTTCACCATCGGATCTTTTTATTGCAGGTATTGTTCCTGGAGTGTTGATCGGCGCGGCTCTTATGGTATATTGCTGGATCTATTGTAAGAAAAACGGAGAGGACAAAGAGGTACTGCTGGCACATTATAATGAAATCCGTGCAAAAGGATTAAAACAAGTTTTTAAAGAAAGCTTCTGGGCACTTTTGACACCAATTATTATCTTGGGATCCATTTACGGTGGAATTGCTTCTCCGACTGAGGCGGCGGTGATTTCTGTAATCTATGGAATGTTTGTATGTATTTTTATTTACAAAACGATTCCATTAAAAAACTTGGGAAGTGTATTTGTTGATGGCGCGAAAACATATGTAAATATTCTTTTTGTTATCGCTTCGGCGACTGCATTTGCCAGATGTCTTACATTATTACGTTACCCTCAGGCAATCAGCAGCGCAGTACTTGCATCGGTGGACAATAAAATTGTAATTCTTCTGATTATGAACTTGATTATGCTGGTCTGCGGTATGATTATCGACAATATTCCGAATATTATGATTCTGACTCCAATTTTACTTCCGATTGCGACAGCGATTGGTGTAAGTCCGATTCATTTTGGTATTATTATGACCGTCAACCTCGCTATTGGTATGGTGACGCCACCTATGGGGATTAATCTGTTTGTGGCAAGTGGAATGACGAAGATTCCGATGCTCAAACTGGCAAGAGCAACTACCCCGTTTCTTATAGCATTTGCAGTTTCGTTGATGGCTATCGTTTATGTGCCACAGATTAGCCTGACGCTTCCATCGCTTGCAAGTGGTGAAGATTTGATGAAGCAAACGCAGCAGGTTTCAGCAGAAGCAACGACGGGCGAGGATCTAAATGGAACGGTAGAAGTCGTGGATATTGACGGAGAGTATCATTGGAATGCGGCTATGAGTGTGGCAGATACTACTATCAATTATAAGATTGTGGAAAGATTTGCAAAATTGATCAATGCACGAAGCAACGGTAAAGTTGATGTGACGATTTATCCGTCCGGTCAGATGGGAAATACGACAGAGTTCAGTCAGGGTGTGATTGATGGGACGATTGATATAGGAAGCGGAATGACGACGGATTTGGTAGATTTTATTCCGCAGATGGCAGTCTTCGATATGCCGAATCTTTTCCCGGATGTAGAAACGATGCGTGAGGTGTTAAAGGGAGAATTTGCTGAAACAATGAATGAATATAATCAGGCGGGCGGAGTGACGATGCTTGGTTATGCGGATGCCGGATTCCGTGAACTTACTACGAATAAGGAAGTACACCAACTTTCTGATTTGAAAGGGCAGAATATTCGTGTTATGACGAATCCTTATCACATTGCGTACTGGAATGCTTTAGGTGCAAATGCGGTATCAATGGAATTTACGGAGGTATTCATGGGATTGCAGCAGGGGACAATCGACGGTCAGGAGAATCCGTATATGAATATTGTTGCAAATAATGTTCAGGAAGTACAAAATTATATTGTTGAAACAGATCATATAGGACACATTATTACATTTTTTATGAATCATGCATTGTATGAAAGTCTTCCGGATGATGTGAGAAATCTGGTTGATGAATGTGCTGCAGAGGCAATCAGCTATGGTAATCAGATTGCAGATGAAAGTATTGCTTCTTATAAACAAACTTGTATTGATGCAGGATGTGAGATTATTACGCTGGACGATGCTGTGAAAGAGGAATTAAAAGAAAAAGCCGTAGTTGTATATGATATGGTTCGAAAGAATCTGGGAGATAAACTGGTAGATGAAGCGTTTGAGTCGGTGGATGCGGCAGCAGAAAAAGATAAATAAGGCAGGATAGAAAATGGCAGGATATAAGATCATAAATGGGACTGTATATGTTCCGGGAAGTGGGAAATTTGAAAAGAAAGATTTATATATTGAAGACGGAAAGCTCCAAAAGAGCTTTCCGGTGCATCAGGAAAATGCAAAAAATCTTGGGCAGGAATATCGGGTGATCGATGCAACTGGATGTTATGTCACGAAAGGGCTGATCGACTATCATGTTCATTATTTCGAAGGAGGAGCAGATAATGGAGTGAATCCAGATGTGGCATCATTTCCAAATGGCGTGACAACAGCTGTTGACGGAGGCAGTTGTGGTGTTAGCTCTTTTGATATTTTCAAAAAAGCGATCATCGATAAGGCAGATGTACGTTTATATGCGCAGCTTCTGATGGGATCCGGAGGTCAGTTGGCAGAACGTTATCCAGAGCATATTGAAGTAGAAATGATAGAAGAAGAGCGGATCATACAGACATTCTCTAGATATCCCAATGAACTGGTTGGACTAAAAACTAGGATTTCTGCAAATGTCATAGATCCGAAGGATGCAAGGGCATCTCTTGAAAAATCTGTCAGCATTGCGGAAAAAATAGGATGTAATCTGACTGTACATATCACTAATTCAGCGATGGATCTGGAAGAAATAGCGACAATTCTTCGAAAAGGAGATGTGATTTGCCATGCGTTCCAAAATCTTGGAAAAGAGTCGATTTTGAATGCAGATGGAAATGTGAGAAAAGGGATATGGAAAGCAAGGGAGCGCGGAGTGATTTTTGATGCCTGCAACGGGAAAAACAATTTTAATCTGAAAACTGCAGAGTTGGCGTTGAAACAGGGATTTTTCCCAGATTTGATTAGTTCCGATGTGAATGCATGTTCTTATTATGAAGGAGTGCTCCATAGTCTTCCGAAAGTGTTATCAAAATATCTGGCGATGGATCAGTCATTGGATAGAATTCTGGATGCAGCAATTTTGAAACCAGCACAAGTTCTGGGACATGCAGAACTTGCATCAATGGATGTTGGGGCACCTGCTGATTTGTTTATATTCAAATTAGAGGAACACGATATTATTTATTTCGATCATACAAACGGAGAAAATACAGTGCATGGAAATCAGATGATTGTGCCGCAGATGACAATTAAAAATGGAAAAGTTGTGTACAGCCAAGTTTATTTTGAATCATAGGGTTCAGTACACCGGAATAATTCCTTTAAAAATGACACATTTTATGAGAAGGGGCTGTCGGAAAATGAACAGCCCCTAGCGTTGCCGAGTATAGTAGTGTTGACACTTTATAAAAGGCGAAATACCTGTTCTACCGTTGCACGCATATTTGTTTTGGCACATT
>JBJFCH010000194.1:0-7965 GCA_051888835.1 Oliverpabstia sp.
ACAGGGGACAGACCTGTGTCCTATATTTAGGACACAGGTCTGTCCCCTGTCCGGTTCCCTGTCTGCCATTACGCTGTAAGAATTTCACACAATTCCCCAAATACCGCCGGATTTAATCCCATAGCAGCAATGGATGCAACCGCATCTCTTCCCAGTTTCTTCACATTTTCCATAATCTTTGATTTTACATCATATTCCATTTGTGCTTTTTCAAGCATTTTATAGCAACGCTCTTCAAGATTCATCTCAGCCAGTACAAGACCTTCCGTAAAAGCAACACAAATTTCTTTTTCAACGGAGATTGCCGGTATCTCTACAATCAGGCTGGAGGTTTCCCGACAATATGTTACTTTCGCATCAACAGATACTCCATCTGCTGTCACCTCTGCTCCTGCTTTATCAACCCCCATAAATACCAGCTTCCAGCTTCTGCTTTCCGGAATCACCGACAGATTGCCCATAGCTTTTCCGATTACGAAACGATCTTCTGCTCCTCCGGTGAAGGTAAGCTGTGTAGCTGCCCAGTTCTCTTCTGCATCAACTGCTGTATCTCCCTGGTCTTCCCAAAGTGTAAAGTTACCATCCTCTGCCGGGAATACTTTTACTTCCATAGCTTTTGGATTTTCAACGCTGTTGTCAAAGACACTCATATCCTTCAATGGCACGATGGCACCTGCTTTCATGAGAACAGGTATATCTTCTAATCCTCTCCACAGATTAAGCATTCTTCCGCCGTGGTATACCGCTCCGTTAAAGAAATCTGCCCACAGTCCATCCGGAAGCCAGGTGGTTACTTTCGCTGCTCTTGCTGTCTTATCCTGTGGTTCGGTAATCGGAGAGACGAGAAGTTCGGAACCAAAATAATATTCATTCGGTACTTCATATGCTTCCCTCTTTTCCGGCTCCATATAATACATCGGCTGAATCAGAGGCAGATCATCTACATGTGCTCTGCGGTTCATGGTATACAGATACGGAATCATTGCATGGCGCAGACGAAGATATTCTTCCATTACACTTTCTGTAATCTTGTCAAATTTCCATGGCTCTTTTCCATTGAACGGATTATCTGTACTGTGCAGACGATTGATCGGTGAAAATACTCCATACTGTACCCAACGGGCCATCAATTCATCATCACGTATTCCCATCATATGACCGCCGATATCATGACTCCACCAGCCATAACCAATATTGCTTGCTGTATTCGTAAAATAAGGCTGGAAATTCAGAGTATCCCAGGAAATCACAGTATCTCCTGAAAATCCTACCGGATACCGATGACTTCCCACACCAGCATATCTGGAGAAAGTAATCGAACGGCTGCCCTTCCAGCTGCTGTCCAGATAATGATAATGATTCAGCATCCAAAGCGGATCAAGCCCCGGAACCTTTGTGACTGTTCCCTGCTGCCAGTCAAGCCACCAAAAATCAACTCCTTCCTCCTCCAGCGGATGATGAAGGTCTTTTAAATATACTTCCATAAAATGTGGATCTGCAGGATCAAACTGAACAGGAAGCTCACTTTCCGGATCAATTCCCATTTTTTCTGCCACACGTTTATACGGCTCTTCAAAAGCGCGAATTCCGTCTGCCGGATGAACATTCAGTGTAATCTTCATTCCATGCTCATGAAGCCAGCTCATAAACTCTTTTGGATCCGGGAAGAAATTTTTATTCCATGTATATCCGGTCCAGCCGCTTCCGTACTTCGGATCCACATCATCCACAAGATGCCAGTCCATATCCACAACAGCTACGGAGAACGGAATCTCTTCCTTTTCAAAACGTTCTACCAGCTCTTTGTATTCCTCTTCTGTATAACGATGATAACGGCTCCACCAGTTACCCAGTGCATATCTGGGAAGAAGCGGAGTTTTCCCACACAAGTGATAAAAATCTTTCAGACATTCCTGATAGCGATGCCCATATCCGAAGAAATATATATCCGTGATATCCTGTTCTCTCGGTGCAATCCATCCATCTTCTGTCAGCACCATAGAATGGCTGTCATCAATTACCGAAAAGCCACATTTGGAAATCACACCATGTTCCATGGGGATTTTACCGGAAATCTTATCTTCCAGTGGTGTTTCCCCTTTACGGTACAGCATAGGATTTAATGTTCTCGGTCCATCCGTCATATCCAATGTACGGGCAGTTCCTCCCAGATCACCGGGTTCTTCGCCAAAATGCCAGGTGTTTTCCCAGCCACCGCCCATATTATTTACTTTAATCTGCAGACCGTTTGCCGCAAATGCCTTTCGGTTATAATGCAGTTCAATATTTTCTGTATAAACAGACAAATCCTCTTCTGTATTAATAACTTTAAACTGAGGAACCGGAAAATCTCTGTTCAGTACAGACTGTGTTGCTCTGTCTTCAAATTTTCCCTGTTCACTGTATTCCAGACGCACCAAGGATGGTGTAAGTACTGTAATTCTGTATTTTTCCCCCTGAATAACCGCTTCTTTGTTACATACCGGATGAGACTCCAGCTTATAACCTTCCATGCCCATTTTTGTCACGCTCCTTTTTCTTTTTTCAGGAATTTTCATTTCATTTGCCCATAACCACCGCCAATCTTTGGTTTCATTCTCCGGTATTTGTTACGGCATAATAAAAATCCCCATGATATGTATAAAACCCACTTTTATAGTAGCTTTATTATAATACATATCACAGGGAATTTCCTCTACTAATTTAACCAATAAGTATACTATTTTGACTTTTTATCTGATGTGGTGTGGCAATTACAGGATCCTGCACATCCACCGCAATTACTGCCGCAGGTTATGGATTTTCCTGCTTTCTTTGCTTTTATCATTTTTCGGATGACAAGTACCACTGCCACTGCCAGAATCAACACCACAATGATCGAAGACAAATTATCCATGATAAACCTCATCATCTTTTCATCGAAGCCACAATTTTATCAGCTAATGCTTCAACCTCTGCATCCTGCTCTGTCTTCAATGCGGATTTCACAGTCACACTTTCTTCCAGAAGCTCAATATTTTTCATACCGGAAAAGATTTCTTTCATATGTTTACCTGCCATTGGTGCCCATGTTCCGTTCTGCATAAGAGCAACGGTTCTGTTCTGAAGACTATGCGCTTTCAGTTCTGCCAGCACAGTCTCCATCTTCGGGAAAAGCCCGGCATTGTAAGTCGGGCAGGCAAATACAAGATGACTGCACCGGAAAGATTCGGATACTACAACAGAAGCATCCGTAACAGATACATCATACATGGCAATATTTTTTACGCCTTTGTCTGCCAGTTTGGCTGCCAGTACCTCAGCCGCATTTTCAGTGTTGCCATAGATAGAAGCATAAGCAATCATAACCGCTTCATCTTCCGGCGTATAGCTGCTCCATTTATCGTATTTTTCAATAAACCATCCCAGATTTTCTCTCCAGATCGGTCCATGAAGCGGACAAATCATCTTAATCTCAAGTGTTGCTGCTTTTTTCAGCAGATTCTGAACCTGTACTCCATACTTTCCGACAATGTTGATAAAATATCTTCTGGCATCATCCAGCCAGTCTCTCTCAAAATTTACTTCGTCTGCAAAAATATTACCGTTCAGAGCACCGAAAGTTCCAAAACCATCTGCTGAAAACAGAATTTTGTCTACTGTATCATAAGTCACCATAACCTCCGGCCAGTGAACCATAGGTGCCATAACAAATGCAAAAGTGTGTTTTCCCGTGCAGAGTGTATCCATCTCTTTCACAACTGTGGTTTGGGAATCTACATCAAAATCAAAGAACTGTTTCATCATAGGAACCGTCTTGGCATTGCATACAATTTTTACCTCCGGATATCTGCGTACCACTTCACCTATCGTAGCGGCATGATCCGGCTCCATATGATTGACGATCATATAATCAAGAGTTCTCTCACCCAGAACATATTCCAGATTTTCAAAGAATCTGCTGCTTACGGAATGATCGACCGTATCAAACAGAACTGTCTTTTCATCAAGTAATACATAAGAGTTATAGGATACTCCTCTCGGAATCGGATATACATTTTCAAATAAAGCCAGCCTGCGGTCATTTCCGCCTATCCAAAACAAATCTTCTGTCACTTTTTTTACACAATACATGGCATAGCATCCTTTCTTATCTTTTTTGTAAATCAGTTATAATCAATTGCCATTATAACGGTTATTATTTTGGTTTGCAAGCCTTTCGCAAAAATACTATGCTCTTATTCATATCGAACTATTTCTTTTTTCAGTCTCCGCATGATCCTTTTTTCCAGTCTGGAAATATAAGACTGAGAAATTCCCAGCATATCCGCAACTTCTTTTTGTGTCTTCTCTTTTCCGTCCGGCTGATTCAGTCCAAAGCGAAGACAGATGATCGTTTTTTCCCGTTGTGATAGCTTGTTAATCGCCTTTCCTAAAAGTTTACATTCCACCTCATGTTCCAGATCTTTATAAATCACATCCTCATCTGTCCCCAGAATATCCGACAAAAGAAGCTCATTTCCATCCCAGTCCACATTCAGCGGTTCATCAATAGATACCTCCACCCGTGTTTTACTGTTTCTCCTGAGATACATGAGAATTTCATTCTCTATACAACGGGAAGCATAGGTAGCCAGTTTGATATTTTTTTCCGGATTAAACGTATTGATTCCTTTAATCAGACCAATCGTCCCGATGGAAATCAAGTCTTCCATACCCACTCCCGTGTTGTCAAATTTCTGTGCAATATACACGACCAAACGTAAATTGTGCTCAATCAGACTGGTCCTTGCTTCCTGACTGGCCTGTTCATCATCTTCTCTCATAAGTTTCTGTATGATTTCTGATTCCTCCTGAGGAGTAAGTGGTGCCGGAAGAACATCCGCACCACCAATATAATATATTTCTCCCGGACGTTTCCATACAACTCTTGAAAAACCGGAAACCATTCGAAACCGAAAATGACTGGGTAACACTGCTTGCATCATAACAATTCCTCCTAACTGTCTATTAGATTTGGATGCAAAATCATCTGATAATCTCCCTGAAAGGGACTATGCTCGCTGGAAACAGCAATTACCGGTCGGCGAATCACTTTATTTACTCTTCGTCCTTCCAGACAAAGATAATCCAAAGTGACAGCCAGTACCATGCCCCGACTACAGCCCAGACTGGTAAACGGAACAAAATGAGGGTGCAGATTTCCAAAGTTCCCGCTCAAACAGCCGGAAGCAAACTGTTCCAGTTCTCTCATGGTATTCTCTTCAAGCAAACCTTCCAGTATATCCATTTTTACGATACACACCGGTTTGCCGCTGACAGGGTCCGTCAGCCTGTTTCCCGTATCTAAAAATGCGGTTCCTTCTTTGCACTTTCCATTTACATACAGCCAGATCTTATATATCCGATCTGCTTTTTTCTCTGACCGGGTATAAACCCGGATACCGGCAGCGAGAAACAGATAACTGATGGTTCCTGAAATAAGACATACCCGTATACCCCGAGATCCCGAATATCTTTGTATCAGCATCATCATTCCTCCCAAAAAGAAAGATGCCATATACAAAACCAGAATCCCCTTAATTAGTTCCCGGATTTTTATTAATTTACATCCAAACCTTACCATCAAAGTATTAATTACCACATGTACCAGTATCGTATTCATAATCCGGCTTCCCGGGTGTATAGCAAGCAGGCAGACACCGCCCGCACCGATAAGCGCTCCCAGAAGACTTCTTCCCAGTGTGGCAGAACTGTGAAGCAGCCGATTGACCAGCCGGAGCAGGAAAAAATCCATCACATAATTCATTGTAAACAGGACATCTATGAAAATTTCATAGTACACAAAACACCCCCTATCCCTGTTGAATACGTACTTACTGGAATAAGCAAGTATTATTATATGAGATAGGGGGTGTTTATTTTGTCAAAACGGGTGTGTCGGATTCTGAATTCTCTCGACAGTCATTACCCTTCTTTTCATTTTTTATGTAAAGCGAAGTACCAGGAATCATGGTTTCAGTTTCTCAAGAAACAGTTTTAAATCTTCCAATGCCAGCTGCCCCGGTGCCGATGCCTGACCCACCGCTGCGAAAGTCACAGCTGAGCCAAAGATCTGACCACATACCCGGCTGATTGCTCCCATTCCGTTCATGGACATGGTAATCACAGGTGCCTGCCCCGTTCTGTTTGCATGAACCGTAGCGGCAAGAAGCTCCAGTACATCCTCCGGACATACCGGCATTACCGCCAGCTTTCTGATATCAGCTCCGCTTTCTTCCATCTGGGCAAGAATATTTTCCATTTCTTCCCGCAAAGGCGTCTCGTGAAAATGATGATTGGAGGCAATCACCTTTTTTCCCTTTGCCTGAAGATCCATAATCAATTTTCTCATTACAGATGAATCTTTATACAGTTCCACATCAATCAAATCAATGTCCGGAGCCTGAGCAGCTGCTTTCAAAATGTTAACATAATCTTCTGTCGAAATTTGGCAGTTTCCGCCTTCACCAGCCGTTCTGACTGTGAAAATAAGCGGAATCTGTTGTAAAATGTCACGCATTTTTTCTGAAAGCTCTGTCACACTTTTTGTATCTCTCAGATGGCAATAAAAATCTGCTCTCCATTCCAACAGATCCGGCTGCTTCTTTGCTGCATTTTTTGTCTGCTCCAGAATCTCCTCATCTGTAGTACCCATAACCGGAACACAGATTTTCGGAATATCAGATCCGATCTCAATATTTCTTATCTTTACTGTTTTCATATGGTTTCCCTTTTCTTTCCACTGTTATTTATGGTATGATATAATGAGTTACCCGACAAATGGGACGAAACTACGAATTTCTCCGTGCTTCGCACTCTCGAAATTCTAAAAGCATTTGGAATCCGCCCTATTCGGGCTACTTCCTCATGCTTTTGCGGTCCCCAAGGTCAGTCACGGGCATGCAAGCATGCCGTGACTGACCTTTTGTCCCTTGTCTCATTTTATTTAACATATTATAATATAAGGAGTTTGCCATGACAATACCAATTACCGGACATACCGGATTTACAGGACTTCTGGGGAGCCCCGTCTCACACAGTATTTCCCCTATGATGCACAATGAAAGTTTTCGTACACTTGGTCTCGATTTTGTCTATCTATGCTTTGATGTAAAGGAAGAACAGCTGGATACAGCCGTAGCAGGACTACGGGCATCAGGAATTCATGGATTTAATCTGACCATGCCCAATAAAAACCGTATGGTTGAACTTTGTGACCAGCTTTCACCAGCTGCTTCTCTGATCGGTGCGGTTAATACGGTAGTCAATCACGACGGACAACTGATTGGACATAATACAGACGGGATCGGCTTTTGGCGTTCAGCAGAAGAAGCAGGATTTTCTTCCCCCGGAAAAAATGTAACTCTGATGGGAATGGGTGGAGCAGCCACCGCAATTGCTGTACAGGCTGCTTTGGACGGTGTAAAAGAACTGAACATATTTGCCCGCCCTACCAGCCGTTTCTGGCAAAGAGCCACTCATTTGACAGACGAAATGAACAGACTAACAAACTGTAAAGTACAGCTTTTTGAACAGCAGGATACATCTCTGCTGAAAAAATGCCTGGACTCATCTGATATTCTGGTAAACGGCACTTCCGTAGGAATGGCACCGTACACGGATGCTTCTATTATTCCCGATCCTTCCCTGCTTCATCCGGAGCTTACCGTGGCCGATGTGATCTATAATCCACGGGAAACTCTGCTTTTGCAGCAGGCTAAAGCAATAGGATGTCCGGTATTCAACGGTATGTACATGCTTCTGTATCAGGGAGCAGAGGCTTTTCGACTGTGGACAGGGGTGGATATGCCTGTGGAACATATCAAAGAGTGCTATTTTAGATAGAATCGGACAGGGGACAGACCTGTGTCCCATATTCTGGGACACAGGTCTGTCCCAATGTCGTTTAGTTAAGGATTTTGTCCCGTTGCTTAGTAATTAAAA
>JBJFCH010000195.1:0-7862 GCA_051888835.1 Oliverpabstia sp.
ACTTCCGATGACAGCTTCGTTAGGATACCACCACGAAACCCATTTGTCAACACTTTTTTCAACGTTCCTGTCTTGCCGTTCCTGTCTTGCTTCGAACCGATTTGGTCTCGGTTACGGAATGAACAGCAACACAGTTTGAGTTAAGTACAACCCGTACCATTCAGAAAAAGATATTCAATACACCAAGCAAAAATCCAATCAATGCTCCCAGATTCACAATTGTATTCAATTCCTTTTTCATTACAGCCAACACAATATGTTCCAGTTCCTCCACACTCATTGCATTAATCTTTTCTTCCACCATCTGCGAAATATTAATCTTTTCCAATACATTTTCAATTCCACTGTTCAATGATTTTTCATAGACATTCTCCACCAGATTTCGTATCTGTTCCTGATCCATATCAGCCTTTCCAAGAAGTTGTGATACAGACATCTGCTCAATACTATTAAGTTTTCTGTCAAGTTCGGGCTTGATGTAAGATTCTCCACTTTCTTTGATCCAGGTTTGTATTTCATTTCCCATGGATCCCAGAAGAGTGGAAATCATTTCATCAGAAAGGAACATATCCAGCATTGTGCCTTTTGTTTTTTCTCTGATGATTTTTCCGCCCTCATCGGCTATGATGGAACCAATCTGTATATTTTCCAGAGAATCCACAATCTCTTTGCTCAATCCAGCAGATATTTTTTCTTTTGTACAATTATACGCTTCGTCATTTTCACCTGTCAGACTTCGAAGTCCATGTTCTATGTCCGTATCGAGATATTTTACAACATAATCAACAACATCGTTCTTCGTGTCTTCACTCAGAAAACGTCCCTTTATGTCCTCTTTTGTAATTAAATTCTTTCCAACAATATTTCCAACTGCCTTTGCCAGTCTTGGTTTCCCTTTCGGTATTGCCCCAGGGGTAAATGGCAGTCTATGGCCCAAAAACCGTATTTCCTTTCTGGGATAAAACAACATTTTCACAGCTACATAATTTGTACAATATCCTATTATTGCACCGATGATCGGACCTGAAAGATATTTGATCCACATAATACTCTCTCCTCATTCCATATCTGTTTATTTTTCTTCCATTACACTTTTATAAGCCGGACGGATAATCTTATCCGTGCAGATCAATTCTTCAATACGATGTGCGCTCCATCCGACGATCCTGGCTACAGCAAACATTGCCGTATAAAGTTCCTGGGGAATTCCCAACATTTCATAAACAAACCCACTGTAAAAATCAATATTGGGGCTGACACCTTTAAAAATATGACGCTTTTCTGCAATAAGTTGTGGTGCCAGTTCCTCAATGTTTTGATACAGCTGCATATCTTCTTCTCTTCCCTTTTCCATTGCCAGCTTTTCCACATAATGTTTAAACACTTTTTCTCTGGGGTCGGAAAGAGAATATACGGCATGTCCCATTCCATAAATCAGCCCCTTACCATCGAATGCCTCTTTATCCAATATTTTTGAAAGATATGCCGCTATTTCTTCTCTGTCACTATAATCACTGACATGATTCCGGATATCTTCCATCATCTCCATTACCTTTATGTTGGCTCCTCCATGCTTTGGACCTTTCAAAGATGACATAGCTGCTGCAATTGTAGAATAAGTATCCGAACCGGATGAGGTTACTACTCTGGTTGTAAAGGTAGAATTGTTACCGCCGCCGTGTTCCATATGAAGTATCAATGCAGTGTCCAAAGTCTTTGCTTCCACTTCCGTATATTTCTGATCAGGACGCAGCATCATAAGCAGATTTTCAGCCGTTGATAAAGTAGGATCAGGGTGGTGAATATATAAGCTGTCATTCTTAATATAATGATTATACGCATGGTATCCATACACGGCAATAAGTGGAAATTCACCGATAAGCTGAATACACTGCCGCAGCGAATTTTGTACACCGGTATCCTTTGCCTGGTCATCATAGGATGCAAGTGTCAGAATACTTCTGGTCATTGAATTCATAATATCCTCACTGGGCGCTTTCATGATAACATCTTTAGTGAAGTTAGTTGGAAGCATTCGACATTTTCCGATCAGTTCAGCAAATTCCTTTTCTTGTTCAGGTGTGGGAAGTTCTCCCATCAAAAGAAGATATGCTATTTTTTCATACCCAAATTTTGTATCTCCTATGCTGTCAAGCAGTCGTTCTATTCGATACCCACGATACCACAATTCTCCTTCACAGGGAATCTTATGTCCATCCACGATTTTGGAAGAAACTATTTTTGATATATTGGTAAGCCCTGTAAGTACACCATTTCCATTTTCATCGCGGAGACCCAGATTCACTCCATATTCATCATATAACCTGGGAGCAATCGAATCATTTGCACGGCACACCGATTCCAGTCTGGCTGTATAATCATTCATCATCTCTGTCTTCACACGCATCCTCCATTCTTTCCAATTCACTGCTCATCACGGTTTCCAGTTCTTTCATCAAACGCAGAAGCTGTATCAGATTTTCTTTTCCGTATTTTTCAATAACTTTTCCATAATAGTCTCTTAAAATCTGTTCTTGATTTTTCAAAAGCTTTTTCCCTGATTCTGTAATAGTTACATAGGTACCTTCGCTGCCGTTGCCGTCATGTGACCACAAGAGAAGACCTCTGTCTCGCAGATTCCCAACCAGTTTCGATGTCTGACGGATTGTCATCTGCATTTTTTCTGCAAGATCCTTCAGATAAGTCCGCCCTTCATAAATCTCCGTAAGCTCTTCTGTTTCCTGAATAATATGCAGTGCAATATAATCCGGAATACTCAATTCTTTAAAAAAACTGCGAAGCTGATCTTTGTTAAGAAGATATCTTCGATACATCAACTCATTTGAAAGCTTCAATACATCAGGTGTCTTATTTACCGTATTCTTTTCATCCTGCATATCTAATCCCTCCTTCTGGATTTATCAGCACTTCTGTTTGTTGAGTGCTAATAACATTTCAAAGAAAGAGTCCCCAGAAGGAACTCTTATCAAACTGTTTAATATTAAACAATTATACATAGATAATATTACTTGTCAATGCTTTTTATGTTTTTTTAATAAAATGATTACAGAAATCGTTTTATACGGGAATCAGTTTGATCACTGCTGTATGTCCATAAGTCAGTGGTTCATTGTGCATAAAAAATACGATTCCCTCAGTCGGTGCATATATCTGTGCTATCTCTTCCCCATCAACCGGATTCAGGATTTTTGCAAGTATCATCCCTTTATGTACCTCCTGTTCTACATGAACGAGAGGCTCGAACATTCCTGCTTCGGGAGCACGTACGGATATCATATCCTGATCATCGATAATCTGTGATAAATAACGCTCCTTTCTGGAGTATCGGATATAATCACACTGTCCCATAAAAGTAAGCACTGATTCCACTCCTCTTTGTGCACTCTCATGATTAATCTGTGCTGTACTGGTCGTATATAAACTGAATGCTTTGGTATTCCAGATCTGCCAGTTATAGTTTAGTGTTGTTGTATCATAGGGTCTTGTATTTCTGACTACCACATATGGCATTCCGAATTTTTTTGCAAGCTGGACATCCTCAAAACCTGTTTTCATAATATTGATATGAGGCATAAATTCACCCGGCATATAATTGGACGCAAACTGAATCCCGCACTCGTACTCCTGTATTTTTTCAAAAATACCTCCGGCGATTCTCTGTGTAGTTTCTCCCTTCACATACCCGGGAAACATCCTGTTAATATCCGTATTATCAATAGGCCAGAAACGTTTTTCAATATTGATCGAATACGGATTTGCAGATGGAATTACCAAAATCTCAAACCCCGGAATCAGTTTATCCTCACTTTCCAGCTGTTTCAGCCGCTTAACAAGCTGTGAACAGCAGTACAGCTGCTGATATTCATTTCCACGCATATTACCAATGATACAGACAGCCTTTTCCCCTGTTCCAAAGACGTATCCCTGTATTTTAAAATTATCTCTGTACAGTGAGTGGTTTTCATATATTGTTACCGTTCTCATCTTTTCTTCCCGTCCTTTTCAATATTCTGGCTATCAGAGAACCTTCATCCACTACCGGATATTCTCTTATTGTAAATAAAACTCCTGTTGTGGGAGCTTTCAGTCTCTCCAATATGATTCCCCTGAGTGGATCCACAATCATTCCAATGGGATCTCCAACCTGCAGAAAATCTCCGTGTTTCGCCTGACTGATGAAAATACCGGCAATCGGAGCATTCATAAAACAGACTGCATCCTCTCCCCTGGCAATCATAGGAGTGCATACAGATTCTGTCGAACCACTCCACATACCCATGTCTTTCATAACAGAGAAAATACCATTTACAAGTTGTGTACAATAAGACTTTGTAATCCTCATGCCCACACCCATCTCCACCACCAGCGTAGGGGTGTTTCTGCTGTTGAGACTATAAGCAAGTGTAGATTCCAGAACGGTACTGCTGCCATGAATCCAGATCAGATCCACATTCAATTTTTCTGCATAGGGAACCAGCGTTTTCGTATGAAGTTCATTGATCCGCACCTGCGGTATTTCTGTAAGGAAGATATTACTTGCGTGAATATCAATACAAAGATCTGAGCCTGCCAGGTCTTCCACAATCTTTGCAGCTACATATTCTGTCATAGAACCATCTTCATTTCCCGGAAACACCCGATTCATGTCAAGATCAAAAGCAGGAATTCCTCTGGTGATAGAATCAATACCCAAAGGATTCATAGCCGGATAGATGTCCACGATACCGTTGAGATATTCCATATGTTCCCGAAGCCGTCTGGAAAGTTCATAACACACATATTGTCCTTCCAGCTCATCTCCGTGAATCCCCGTTACAATGCTTATTCTCTTCTTTTTTTGATCCGTACCGGATTCGATCCGATTTTTCCTGATCTCCAGTTTTTCCAGAACCGGCAAAGATACTGATGCAACTGTTTTTATCACCTAATATTCCTCCATCTTCACATATATATGCTGTTGTTGGTTCCCTGCACCCACAAAAATCCCCTGACTCAGACTGCAGTCTTCGGCATCTCGTCCATAAGCCATACAGATATAATCCTCATCAACAACTCTGTTATTGGTAGGATCAAACCCTTTCCACCGTCCCTGATTCCATACTTCGACCCAAGCATGCGTCTGTCCTTCTCCGGGAATCGTACCGGCAACATATCTGGCAGTCATATTCTCATTCCTGCAAAGAGCCAGAAGAATATGCGCATAGTCCTGACAGACACCACAGCCCTGTGCAAATGCTTCCTCCGCCGTAGTATGAAAAGAGGTGGAACCACTCTTGTATTCAAATACTTCTGCAAGTTTTTCCATTAAAAAATTTGTTCTTTTCCAAGGATCTTCGCTTCTTTTATCCGAAAGTTTCTGTGAAAATTTGATTAACTTTTCTCCCGGTACAGTAAGCTTTGTCGCATTGCGGTACATTCCCAGCTGATGATACTCCCTGATTTCCGGCTCTGCTATTTTTTCTTTCATGACCATGGAATCTACTTTTACCAGAAACCAGTCATGCTCCTCGTCACTCTTTCCGATCAGAAGACTATTTCCAAAAGAATCCCTGCCCCGGCTGCCTCCGGAACAGGGCCATACTTCGTATTTACAGGATTGTACTTTTTGATACATCATTTCTCTCGGAAAACATCGCAGAGTATAGGAATGTTTGGTGACGGGTGCGCTGTAATGACAGCACAGCTCATACGTCAGTTTCCATATTTTCAAAATCACACCTCCAAAACCGGTTTTTTACAAAAACTGCTCGATTTCCACTACAATTTGATGATAATCAAGCTCATCTTCCACCAGAAGATCTACAAGGTGATCCAGAACTTCCTGACGATACTTAAGATTACAGCGCTGTACTCTTCCAATCAGACGATGAATCTCTCTTGTAAGACTTTCACGATCACTGTGAAGTCTGCCATAAAGATCAATTCTCTCAACTCTCTTTCCGACTTTCAGAATATTACGTACATTCTCACTGGCAATCTGATCATCGATGATTCCCCAGAAAGCCATCAGATTATCCAATATTTTCTGAAATTCCATCATGGGAGCTTTACTTCTTTCCGCTTTCTGCATTTCATAAATAGACAGCTGAATATAAGACAGCGCTTCGCTTCCTATTTCTTCTCTGAGCACGATTGCATTGTCATATGCACGTTTCAGATTACTGATCATAGAGTTGCAGTCTTCCTCATCAAACGGATATCTTTTCAGAAAATCCTCCGGAGATGTATAAATCTGTGGTATGTCTAATTCTTTACAAAAATCCGTATATTTTTTTGCGAGCTGATCTATCATTGTATCATATGTTGTAAAAAACAGCCGCATAGTGGTGTAAACCCTTTCTGTGTAACGCCCAAGCCAGTACAGCCGGTCTGTCTGTTCTACTGAGATAATACCCATGTGTCTTTAAATCCTCCTCCCTGTGAAGAATTCACAATAAATGAATCCGGGTTTCTGGAAAAACGAGTCAGTCCGCTCTTCCAGACCTGTGTCTTCTTTCCTGTCAGAACAAAAGCTCTTAAATCAGCCTTTCTCGGCACTGCCTGATCTCCTTCAAAAATATCGAGGTCTTCAAAATCTATTACCTCCTGAGCAATAAATCGTCTCGGTTCTTTTTCCATCATAGCCAGAAATTGCTGTTTTTGTTCTTTGGTCATCTTTTCCGCAAAGACAACACCATATCCGCCGGCTTCTGCCACATCTTTAAGAACCAGCCTGTCAAAATTATCCAAAACAAATTTTTTGTCTTCCTCATAAAATGGAAGATATGTCGGTGCATTCTGCAAAATCGGTTCCTGGTCCAGATAATAACGAATCATTTTCGGTACAAAATAGTAGATTCCCTTATCATCCGCTATCCCATTGCCCGGCGCATTCAACAAAGCTACATTCCCTTTTCGGTAAACATCAAATATATGAGGGATACCGATTAC
This sequence comes from Oliverpabstia sp., assembly GCA_051888835.1. Taxonomy (GTDB): domain Bacteria; phylum Bacillota; class Clostridia; order Lachnospirales; family Lachnospiraceae; genus Oliverpabstia. The sequence continues at coordinate 6,952 of JBJFCH010000195.1, forward strand.
AGATTCCGGATTAAAATTCATCGGATCCAGATATTCGTCAGAAATTCTCCGGTAAACAGCTCCTACTCTCTCCTTCTTTCCCGAATAATCCACAAAGAACAATTGTTCATTTTCTACCGTCAGTTCACTTCCGTTTACCAGGTGTGCTCCCGTCTGCTCCGCAAGATAAGAATGTTCAAAGTATGCCGCATTATACCTGCCCGGTGTAAGAATCACATTAATTCCCCCTGTATTTACTTCATCCATCGTTTCTTTCAACATCTGCGCATAATTACGGTTATCTTCCAGATGTACCTGCTGAAAAGTCTGGGGTGAGCATCGTCTGCAAAGCCCCCTGGCAATCATCGGATAGGAGGCCCCGGACGGAACTCTGAGATTATCCTCAAGGATATACCATTCGCCATTTTTCCCTTTTACAAGATCAATACCGGAGATATGAGAATACACTCCCTGAGACGGAAGAACTCCCTCACATTGGATCAAATACCCACTGGATGCGTAAATAAAATCTTCCGGCACCACTTTGTCTCTGATAATCTTTTTTTCAGAGTAGATATCTTTCAGGAAAAGATTCAGTGCATCTACCCTCTGCATCAGCCCCTTTTCCAAAACTGCAAACTCTTCTTTTGTTATAATCCGCGGAATTGCATCGAATGGGAATAACTGCTCTTTAAATTGATTATTTTTATAAATGCCAAACTTTACACCATATCTGGCAAGTAATTCGTTGATCGTATCTGTCCGATCATATAAATCTAAATCGTACAATAATGACTCCTCCCTCCGGTATGTAAAAATCAGTACACAGGAAACACTTTTCCTATGATACAAAAAAAGACAAAGACGCTTGCTCTATGCAAAACGCCTTTGTCTTTTGCTCTTATTGAATAAATATACCAAACTCTTCCATC
>JBJFCH010000196.1:0-7712 GCA_051888835.1 Oliverpabstia sp.
CAAAAGCATATCCGCCGCCCGGCACCACGAGCATTGCAGGACGAACCTCTTCATCTTCATGTAGATATGCCGTGATATTGGGAAGAAAGTCTCCCGCACATGGATAAGTATAATCTTCTTTGTTCCATAAATTGATTGTCTGCTTTCTCATTTTCTTACTCCTTTTTTATTGCGCATTCAGTGCTGCCAGAACCGCCTCAAAGACTTTCATTCCTTCCGGCGGCATCACCGCAGTCAATTCACTGACGGTCATTCCATAGGCAAATTCAATCATCGGTCCCTCCAGCATCCCCGGCACATACTGATTGAACAGTTCCACCGCCAGAGGTTCCTGAACCAGTTCCCCTAATGTGGAATCCATGGAAAATCTGTCCAGTTCCAGCCTGGTATCCGTTGCATATTCATAATGCCATGTACCAGAACCAAGTTCCAATTCCTCGTCCTTTTCCGGAAGAATCACATGCGCAGTCGTATTAGCCGGGATCGTGATATTCACAATGATTTTTCCGTCTTTACATCTCCATGCACTTCGTATTTCTCCGTAAACGGAATCGAAAGACGCTTCAACCTCCGTGATTCCCTTTATAAATCTTGGTTGAATTAAAATCTCTTTATAACCAGGCTTTAACGGATTGATTCCTGCCAGTTTCTCGTACATCCAGTCACCTATGGAGCCATACGCATAATGGTTCAGACTGTTCATACCTGATTCATCAAAACTTCCGTCCGGCATAATTGAATTCCAGCGTTCCCAGATGGTCGTTGCTCCTTTCTTCACCGCATAAAGCCAGGACGGATAATCCTCTTTGAGGAAAATCGTTCCTGCCAGATCATGCATTCCATTTTCGCTCAGAGTATGGCAGAGATACGGCGTTCCCACAAAACCGGTAGATAAATGGTTCTTGTGGTTCGCAATATTCGTCTTAAGCGACTCAGCGATTCTGCCGCGGTATTTCTCCTGTGCAAGGCCAAAATAAAGTGCCAGCACACATCCGGTCTGAGTCTCACTCACCACACGCCCGGTTCTTGTAATGTATTCTTCGTCAAATAATGTCACAATTTTTCGATAAAGTTCACTATAGAATTTCGCATCTTCTTCATATCCCAGTACTTCAGCCGCCTTTCTTACAATATCCGTGGAATACGCATAGTAGGCATTTGCCACCAGATATTTGTCGGTTGCACCGGTACGGTCAGCACTTTCCTCCTTGTCCAGAGCCAGCCAGTCTCCATATTGATAGCCGATCTGCCATAGTCCATTTTCACTGCAGTGTGCCGTAATATAATCCACATATCCTTTCATGCTTTCGTACTGGTCTTCCAGAATCCGCTTGTCTCCGTATACCTGATAAACCGTCCACGGAATGATTGTTGCAGCATCACTCCATGCCGCTGCCGCATCCTGATCAGCAAGGATATTCGGCACCACATGCGGCGGTCCGAATTCCTTCGTCTGCTCGCTCTTAAGGTCATGCAGCCATTTTGAGAAGAACAGTGCCGTCTGCATATTGTAGGATGCAGTCCGGCAGAATACCTGTGCATCTCCCGTCCATCCCAGACGTTCATCCCTCTGCGGGCAGTCTGTAGGAATATCAAGGAAATTACTCCTCTCTCCCCACTGAATGTTGCTCTGAAGCTGATTTACCATCTCATTTGAGCATCGGAAGCTGCCGGTTTCTTTCATATCCGTATGTAGTGCACACGCCGTAAAATCTGCCGGATTTATTTCCTCCAGACCTTCTACCCGAATATAACGGAAACCGTGAAAGGTAAAATGCGGATGGAAAATCTGCTCCGTTCCGTCACAAATATAAGTATCCACAGACTTCGCCTGACGAAGCGTCTCGGAATAGAAATTCCCATCCTTATCCAATGCCTCCGCATGATGAATCACAATCTTCTGTCCCGGCTTTCCATGCGCTTTGATTTCCACAAAACCTGCCATATTCTGCCCAAAGTCCAGCACCTTGTCCCCGTTCGGTGTTACGATCAGTTCCTTCGCCGGAAAACGCTTCGTGATCCGTACCGGTTCATTTTCCTGTGCAGTCAGATTTTCCATGGGGTAGGAAAAAGACTCGGCTTTAGTAATGATCCCTTCCTTGATCGTACTGTCAACAATTTCCCCCATATAAATCTCGCTGTAGCGGATCGCTCCGGTAGTCACCTGCCATTTGGAATCTGTTCCGATAATTTCCTCCGTCCCGTCTTCATAAAGCAGATGAAGCTCTGCCAGAGCCGCCGTCTTGTTTCCATAAATATTGGACTGCAGCACAAATCCGAACGGCCCTTTGAACCATCCATCGGCAACGGTGATCTCCATCCGGTGATTTGCAATTCCAAGAAACTCCGTCAGATCGTAGGTCTGATACTGCAGCCGTTTATGATAATTTGTCCATCCTGGTGTAAAGAAGACATCTCCCACACGTTTTCCATCCAAAGTAATCTCATACAGACCAAGCGAAGTCGCATAGATCCGGGCACGTTTTACTTCTTTTTTGATCTCAAACTCCCTGAAAAACACCGGGCATGCCGTCTCGTCTTCTGAAAAGCTGTGGGTAATCCATTCGGCTCCGATTTTTTCCGGATGCATCAACCCTGTTTCAAACTTTGCTTCCCCTTCTGCTTCATTTCCATGATTATCCCATACCTGTATCCTGCATCTGTATTCTGTTTCCTGCAAAAGCGCTTCTCCTGCATACTCCACAAGTACGGACTGATCTGATTCTACTTTTCCGGAATCCCATACTTCCTCTTCTTCTCCATTCACTGCGTTTACACTGCTCACCTGAATCCGATAGGCTGTCTGCATCGTCCCGGTCTCTTCAGAATCCAGTTTCCATGAAAAACGGGGGATTTTCACATCTAAACCGATGGCGTTCTGGCGGTATTCCACACATACATCTTTTAATCTCATGACATTACGCTCCTTTGTTTTCGTACATTTTATTTGCTGACTTTACTATATGATATACCGCCTTTATTTTATTGTAATTTTGTTTTTAATTTTGTATTTTTGTGACTCAATCAGAATTACGAACCGCATTTGCAAATTCAGCCACCTCCCGAAAATATTTTACCTATATTTAGTATAGAGATTTCCAGAAGAAAATACAAGTAACGAAAGCCAGAACCGGCATTTTTTAACGTACAACCACTTTTGTTTCTGTTTTTCTCCCCTTTTCATCCTCAACGACAATTTTCATAACTCCAGCCTTATTACCGCGTACAACCGCCTGTGCGTGCCCATAATAGGACTTGCACCGGTTGGTCGGATAATCTTCTTCCGGGTTCGGCTTTGCGCTTCCAAAGCCGAGCAATTCTCCGTTTATGACGGAAATGGTGAGATGTGCATCGGAATTTGATTCTATGACACCGTTTTCTCCAATCATTTTCACATCAATATATCCGATTTCTCCTGCCATGATTTCCTTTTCTTCCGGTTCTGCCACAAGGGAGATCGTCCCTTCTGCCGATTGCAATTTCTGTCTTCCCATTTCATTTCCGGAAGTATCATAGGTGATTGTTTCCAGGATACCGGGTTCATATTTAACTTTGAATAACGCTTTTGATTTCTTCAGTTTTTTTCTGGCCAGTTTCTTTCCGTTAAGCCTTAATTCAGCAATGTCTGCATTTGCGTAGACTTCAACGATTGTCTTATTACCCTCACAACCGTTCCATGCCCAACTGTCAAATGCATCCGTCCCCCTCCATGCAGACTTTGTCACGCGAACGCCCGGATGATTCAGCGGGCGCACTCCAATGTACGGCTCGTCCAGTTGTTCCCAAATACATGCAGCATACTTTGCCTGCGCACCTGCCCTTCCCAGAATATCAATCACACCTGCCCCGCTAAGAAGCCATTTATATGGTACTTTTTGCATAGAGGCACCCTCATAATTCCAGCTTCCAATAGCCGCTTCACCAAGGTAATCCCACCCCGTCCACATAAAATCACCGATCAAATAAGGAAGTTTTTTTACCATTGCCCAATTATCCGCGATGTCCTGGGGAAATGTCTCCGTTCCGACAACAATACGTTCGGGATGTGCTTTCGCCTCCAGCGGATATCTTCCTGAAGCATAATTATATCCGGCAATATCCAGAGTATCCAGAATAGGACTCGTCACTTGATCTGCCTTTTTCGAATTTGCCATGCGATTTAGCCCTTTTCCCATTACCGACATCATCGTATTGAAAAGAAGGCTTCCGGATACATTCTCTTTTGCTGCAGATTTTTTCTCTTTTTTATTATCCTGTTCTGCATGATTTTTGGCCATGCCTCCCTCATCATAAATCCCTTTTCCCTTACTGCTCATAAGAAGAATCATTAGATTGATTCCTGCTGTAACTGCACGGTTTTTATCTCTCTGATGAATGAATTCAATCATCTCTTTTGCATACTTCATCCCCTCCGGTTTCACCGGTTCCGAAACTTCATTCCCAATCGAATACATAATGACGCTCGGATGATTGAAGTCCTGATCGATCATGGACTGAATATCTGTCAAATACCACTTTTTAAAATCCGAAGCATAGTCGAACTTATTTTTGCATTGATACCACATATCAAAGGTCTCATCCATGACATACATTCCATATTTATCACATGCCTCCAGCAGATAGCGTGAAGCCGGATTATGGGAGATCCGCAGTGCATTAAATCCATTTTCTTTCAGGATTCGCACTTTGCGTTCTTCCGCCTTTGCATAACTGCAGGCACCCAGAATCCCATTATCATGATGCACACAGCCTCCTCTGAGAAGCGTTTCCTGCCCGTTTATAAACAGCCCTTTCGGTGACCATTCCACTTTCCGGATTCCAAATTGTTCCACCACCTCATCCAGAGTCTTTCCATTTTCTTTCAACGAAACCTTCACTTGATACAAGTATGGGGTTTTATCACTCCAGAGTTTCGCGTCATGGATTGGGATTTCCACATCATTTCCCACAGTCTGTGCAATGACACGGCCTTCCTCAAGAATCTCAACCGTAACTTCCTGTTCCTTTTCCCTCGGTTCGATCTGACTATATTCCAGTTCTGTTTCAACCCGAATGACTGCCGGATGATAAGAAAGTGTGGATACCTTCACCCCTTCCCATGCAATATGAGCTCTGTTACCTACGATCAGGCTTACCGGACGATAAATCCCGCCGCCGGTATACCAGCGTGAATTCGGCAGCCGGGAATTATCTGCCACCACCCGGATTTTATTCTTCTCCCCATATACAAGCATCTCATCCAGACATACCACAAACGGCACATACCCGTATGGACGAAATCCCACTTTTTTTCCATTCACAAACACGGTTGTGTTCCGGTACACTCCGCCAAACTCGATCCGCACCGTCTGGTCTTTCCATTCTACGGGTGCAAATAATTCCTTCTCATAGATATAGATTCCTCCCAGATAGAATCCATTCGCATCCTTCCCCGGACTTGTCTCACTTCTTCCGGTATGCAGCATCGCATCATGCGGAAGTGTTACCCTTTCCTTCCTGTCACTTCCTTCGGTATAGAATATCCAGTCCTCATTAAAATCCTGTCTTCTCATTGTTTTCCTCCCAATCTGTATTATTTTCACATGTATCCCATATCATATAATCCTTGCATTTATCTGCCGGATTACTTATTATAGTAATATAATAATTTTCTTTTATCCGACTATCAATGCTATCGATACACCTACACAGTTTCATATGTATCATTTTCACAGATTGAGAGGTGCGCCTATGAATGAAAGAAATCAAACACCAGACTTTGATAAGATCTATTCCGAAAACAGAATCCGCTTAATACAGCTTGCAGAGAAGAACATCCCCTCTTTTTCGCTCACTGCTGACACCGATATCCAGGGAAGCGCCGCTCTCCCTAACGCCTTCATCGAAATCCAGGACTGTGATTCCTGCCGCTATCAGACCATTGCATCCAATTTGGTCCTTTATCTCATCGATTACACCGACACGGCAATGCGTCATTTTTTAATTTCCCCGGAAAATGCATCCGGAATCAGCTTTCCAACTTCTGTTCTACAAATGGATCAGATTAAACTCAATCAGCTTCACAGGCATAATTATCTGGAATTGGTATATGTTATTTCGGGGGAACTTGATTTCGTCATTGAGGGAGTACACAAACGCTATCGCGCCGGTGACTGTTGCTTCATCAACCAGAAAGTCCGCCATGTAGAAAGCTATCAACGTGCCTTCTGCGCTCTTTATCTCAGTTTTCGCCCCGGATTCTTCTACGATTTCCCCTCTTCCTCCCAGCGTGAAATTCCGGATCTTCTGAATTTCATAAAACGGAACATTTTACAGAACGACCAGGTGGATTATCTTGACTTTATCGCCTCTGCTTCTGACGTTTTTTACAGGAACACGTTCCGCATTCTGCAATGTTTTGAGCAGATCATAATGGAACTGGTAGAAAAAGAACCTGGCTGCATGGATATCGTATATGGTTACCTGAAACGTTTCTTCGCCATACTGCAGACTCCCGGCTGTTATACCTGCCTGAATACCCGTTTCTATCCGGAAGGGGAAAATACGTTATTCGAGAAAACACTGAATTATGTTCATTCCCACAAATACAGGCTCACACGGTCGCAGATTGCCGAAGCACTCCACTATAACGGCAACTACATAAGCGATGTTTTTCTGAAACACACCGGTATTACCCTCGCTGACTATATCCGGGACGTCTGCCTTCAGGAAGCGGCATCACTATTGCTTAACTCCGAGCTGTCCGTCTCTGAGATCATCCACAGACTGGGATTTGAAAACAGGACTTCATTTTATCAGATGTTTAAGAAAAAATACGGAGTATCCCCGGGCAAATACCGCTCTTCCAGAGGCTAAGCGATATCAAATTTTCCGTTCTTTTGTTTCCTAATTTTCATTGACTTCCTGGCCCGCTTCTGCTATATTATATTCACGCATTCTTCCGTGCGGAAGTCATAGACATTTTTCAAATAAACAATTCAATTCTCCATTCTATGGAAATCTGAATCATAACTCTCAATCATTCCATGATTTGTCCTTTGATAGTTTAATAAGGCTTTACACTATTTTCAAACTTTCCTATAATGTAAGTATATTCTTACATGGAAGGAGTACAAAGGGATGAACGAATACATGCCAACTGACATTCAGTTTAAAGATGAGTTGAGAAAAGAAGAAATCAGAATCGAAAATGAACTTGAATTACTTGAAAACAAAGAATATGAAAAGTTAAAAAAGAAACTGGAGCGTGATTTAAAAAGAGTCCGCGAAAGCTTGCAAGATTAAACCGAAGCAGACACTTGTAGATTAAGGTGTAAAGTCTTATTAAATTATCAAGACTTTACACCTTATTTTTAATTTAATCCTCCATTTGTCCCTTGATAGTTTAATAAGGCTTTACACTATTTTCAAACTTTCCTATAATGTAAGTATATTCTTACATGGAAGGAGTACGAAAGGATGAACGAATACATGCCAAGTGACAAAGAGATGATAAATAATCTGATTGATTTATATTCTATTCTTCAACAAATCAAGCAAAGCAACGGTAATCACGAAAACAAAATACTAGATTACCAAATCAAAGTCACAACCGCCAAGTTATCATCTATGGGGGTTAATGTCGAAGATATTACTTTAAACTAATTACCGGAATAACCTATTACTAAGCTTCAAGGTGTAAAGTCTTATTAAACTATCAAGACTTTACACCT
>JBJFCH010000197.1:0-20894 GCA_051888835.1 Oliverpabstia sp.
CACGGCTGAACCACGGTGAACATGTGCGTGAAATCCATACCTTCAAAGACTGTTTTATCGCGAGTGCCTCCTACTATGGAGAGTTAAAAGATAAAAATCTGCATTTGAAAGACCTGCTTTCCTATCCGATCATGATGCTGGATCGAAAAAGCACCACCAGTGAATTTCTCCACAACCTGTTCCAACAGTATCAGCTTGACCTGGTCCCTGAGATTGAATTGGGAAGCAATGACCTTTTGATTGATCTTGCCAGAATTGGCCTGGGAATCGCTTTTGTTCCGGATTACTGCATCCCGAAAGACGGGGATCTGTTCATATTGAATATTGAAGAAGAACTGCCAAAACGCAAACTCGTCATCACCCACAATCCACAACTTCCGCTGACCATTGCCGCAAAAGAGTTTTTGGAAATTCTCTGAAACTTCATTCAAACACGCTTTGGCATACTTGCTGCGAGGTGTGCGCCTTACTTTGTATGTTATTATACACCTGCACACCTCTACGAGTCGCCGAAAGCAGTGGCTGCCTGTTATTTCAATATTTACTTTACTGGCTTATTGCATTATACTAAGATACATCATTTCTATATTTTTTATCACGTTGTTTCAAATCCCCACTGATATTCCTAAATTATCACTTAACATTACTTAAATATAAATTCCTGAAATCAATGCTAACTGGTTGCTTTGAAAGTATCGCTTACTGGCTTGGCAAAGATCCTGCATTCGTCCATACAATCGAACAATTGCATCAGACATATCCGAACGCTTCCATTGATCAGATTACAAATTATTATTCTAAATCTTTACATGATGAAAAAGAATATGCTGTGCCGTTTCCAACTGAATGAGTTTTGGATAGACTGCTTTTTATAAACTTGTCAACATTTAAAAGTGCCTGCCTATTATTTTTAAAATATCGGCAGACACTTTAGTGTATACATTTCTTATATTCACTTCTAACACGCTGACTTATTATATCCATAACTAGTATTTCAATTACTCTCTATGCGTTCCTCGAATAATATGAACACCTTGTTTTTCCAATAATCGGCATATTTTTGTAATTCTTTCACACTCTTCTTTATTTTCCAGAAGACAACATACTCCCACATGAATGATAGAAATTTTCTCCTTCATTATTCTATCCAGTTTTTCCAAAATACCTTTGTCCTGCTCTGGCTCTTCCGGCCATTCTTCTTTACAACCATTGCATGTCATAAGTACTTTCAGTTCTGTATTCTGTGGGTAACTGCTAAAATAATCCGTTCTGTGATTGAATGCATTTAAACAGCCTGCTCTTGTACAGACATCATTCGAATGGATACATGTTAGAATCCCAATATTGACTATTCTGTTTTCCGGCATCCTGATAAGCCCTTCTCATATAAATAATATATGCATTTTTCCTTTACTGTCATATGCAATTTCCGCATCCACTTTATATATTTTTCTGATCATTTCAGGTGTCAGCACTTCCTTCGGAGTTCCATAGCCTTCCATTTTTCCATCTTTCAGAACATAAATCTTATCACAGAATGCTGCTGCTATATTCAGATCATGAATAGCGGAAATCACTGTCACATCCAATTTTTTAACAAGTTCCATAAGAAGAAGCTGATGGGTAATATCCAAGTGGTTTGTAGGCTCATCCAAAATCAAAGCTGGGGTCTGTTGGGCCAGAGCACGAGCCAAAATTACTCTTTGCTGTTCACCTCCGGAAAGAGTAGAAAAAACACGATCTCCAAATTCTTCCATTTGCACCGTACATAAAGCTTTTTCAACGATTTCGTAATCCTGCACATTATCTCTTTCCAGTGCTTTTTTATGTGGGGAACGTCCCATAAGAACAACTTCTCTTACACTGAAATCAAAATTATAATAATTATGCTGAGCTACTACCGCAATCTTTTTTGCAGAATTTTTTACACTCATACTATGCAGTTCTTCTCCATCTAAATAAACTGCCCCATGATCCGGCTTCAGAATGCGGTAGATACATTTTAAAAGAGTTGACTTTCCACTTCCATTCGGCCCAATAATTCCTACAAATTCTCTGTTGTCTGCTTTCATGGAGATGCCCTTTAATATTTCATGTGCCTGCAGGGACACTTTGATATTTTCCGTATTGATATTCATTATTTCGCACCTCCAAATCCGTAGGATTTTTTTACAAGCAGATAAATAAAACATGGCGCTCCAATAATGGCAACCAACACCCCAATCGGCATTTCCGAATTTTTCAGAATAATCCTGCAAAGCACATCACACCAAATCAGGAAAGAAGCCCCCAGCAATGCACTCAGTGGAATAAGTCTCTTATGATCTGTTCCAAATAAAATACGAATGATATGTGGAATTACCAAACCAACAAATCCAATCATACCTGCAGAATAAACGGCAAATCCGACAAGAACAGATGACAAAATCAAATATATAGTTCGAAATCTGTGTAAATCCGTTCCAAGCGTAATTGACACATCATCACCTAACAGCATCAGGTTCAGCTTCCTGTACTGGGTCCAGAAAGCAAGAGCACAAATGAGCGTCAATGGAAACATTATTGTTACACGATCCCAGCTTGCTCCACCGAGACTTCCCATTGTCCATCGTACAATCTCTGAAGAAGCATTTTTGTCATTTGTGATGTAGATAATAAAATTGGAAAAAGCCGAACAAACAGAACTGATTGCCATACCAGCAAGTATCAGTTTTCCTGATGTGGCTTTTCCTCCCATATTAGCAACTGTAAGAACTGCAAAAGAAGTAATCATCGCACCGATAAATGCCATCACTCCTACAGAGTTACTGCCAAAAACACTGCCCACACTAATCATGATAGCAAGTGTTGCTCCCAAAGATGCTCCGGAGGAGACGCCGAGAACATAAGGATCAGCAAGAGGATTCTGAACAATTGCCTGCATCACTACACCACACACAGAAAGAGCCATTCCGACCGCCAACGCCAACAACACTCTTGGTAAACGGATCAGCCAAACCACATCATGTACAGCACCTTCTCCATATGCAGCCAAAGACTCTATATGAAATAGTCTGTATGCTATTACACTATAAACCTCTTTTAACGACAGGTCTGCATTTCCAAAAGTGACAGCTGCCAAAATAGAAAACACAAGAAATACCAAAAGCCCTGCTAATACAATAATATATAGAGATGTATGCAGGATACTGCTTTTTCTGTCATACGATGCTGATTTTTCCACTTAAAACACCTCTATCATTCAATCTCAATATCCGGGTATAAGCCTTTTGCAAGTGTTTCAATACCATCCTGTGTACGTGTTGCACTTGCATACATTTCACTGAGCATAATCGGATAAACTCTTCCATTCTTTACCGCATCAAGACTTTGTAACGCTTCATCGCCCGTAATTGTACTCATCTGGTTTTCCATAACTTCCTGTGGATCATCTCCTGAATAAGGCATATATACTACAAATATTACATCCGGATTTGCAGCAACAATGTCTTCCTTTCCCACAGAAGAAGCATCTGGATTCACAAGAGTAGCGCCCAGCTGTGTCACCATATCTCCTCCAAGGGTTTTCGCACCATAATTACTGATATCATCCCCATATGGCTCAACGATCAAAACGGATGGTTTTTCCTCCATATCTTTCGTAGCTTCTGTAGTCTTACTGATTACTTTATTAATCTCATCCACAAGTGCTTCGGCCTGATCCTGTACATCAAAAATCATACCCAGATTAAGAATATCTGTACATTCATTTTCCAGTGTTCTGGTACCACCTTTTCGGGTGTTTGTATTGATATAAGTATTGCATCCTTTATCAATCCAGTTCGTTACATTTCCAAGCCTGTCATCTGCGAATATAGAACCCCAGGAAAGAATCATATCCGGCTCCAACATCGTAACCGTTTCCAGAGAAGGAGTAAACTCATCCAGATAATCTGTCTCGGAGAAATCTTCTTTCAATTCATCCGGTACTTCATTATCAAGACCTGCCGTTGCAACCAAATGATCTTTAAGTCCCAGCGCAAGCATAGTTTCAATGGAGCCTTGATATACCGCAAGTACTTTTTCCGGTGCTTTTTCATAAGTAGTTTCTACTTCGTTCCCTTCGTAATCATAGGTTTTAATAGTAAGGGGATATTCTGTTTTCTTTTCCCCTGTTTGCTCTGTTTCCTCAACAGACGACTCTGCTTCCTCAACAGACGGCTCCGCTTCCTCAACAGACGGCTCCGCTTCGACAACAGGCTGATTATCTTCTTTCACTGTTTCAGAGTCCGCACGTTCAGCGCCACATCCACCAAAGCTAACAGACATTGCTGCTGCAATAAAAACAGCCAGCATTTTTTTGGACAAAATTTTTCTCTTCATGATTTTTTCCTCACTTTTCGTTTATTGTCGTAATCGAAAATCTGAGGCTTCGCAAGTTTCCATTTTACAGAAAATATCATCCGACCATATCAGAAGCATAATCATTATTGCAACACTTTTTATATTTTATAGAAAAACCAACAGACTTTCCCTCAAAATATAAAAACCTGCTCACAGAGCAGGTATAAATACATAAAAAAGACCAAAAATATTTTGATCGATAATGCTGCAGATTGCTTCGTATTTAGTTCGTCACAATCCTGAAAATACTCCACATAGCACAAACAAACAAATATTTACACAAAAATGGAATATTGAAAAAGTTACTTTACACGGAAGCTCCTCATTCATCAATACTAAGCAGGCTTCCTGGCTAACAGATCTTTACTTGTTTTCTCCTTCTCACAGATATCTGCAATGGACTTATGAAAACAAACTCCCTGCTCACAGTGGCCGCAACCGTTCAGGACTTTCACCTGATTTCCTCTCACAATTTCATAAGCGAAACTGTTCACTTAATATTTCTTATTCAATTACACAGTAATTCTAACATATACATTCTTTATTTTCAACATTCTTATACTTGATTTTTCATATGTTATTCATCTGACAGAAATCCAGTGCGACAATTCTGTTATTTCAACAACCCTTTCAGTTTTCTCCATGATTCTCTGACGTCTTCTTTTGTATTACATTCTATAGTATAGGTGCATTTGCTATATTTTATCTTTTCAAAAACATTTTCAATCTCGATATTTCCCTGCCCCAGTGCGAGATGGGAGTCTTTTTCTCCCATATTATCATGTATATGCATATGCCCGATGCAGGGTGACAGGTTTTTGACCCATTCTGTTACCGCCAAATGTGAATAACAGTTTGCATGTCCGATATCCAGACAAAGTGCAAAGTTTGCTTCCTGAACTTTTCTTTTTACATCCAGCAGCGGCTGCCACTGCCTGTCAAATACATTTTCCAATACTACCTGTATCTCTTTTCTGTCCTTTAGAAATTCATGAAAGAAATCTGCCATTCGATCTGCCCAGCCGATGAGATAATAAATGTCCGGATGGTAACACGTATGATAAACAATTTTCTTTGCCCCCAGTACCTGTGCAGCCGTATAAGCCTGGGAAAATCGTAATTTTGTCACACGCAATATCTCAGAATCAAAAGCAACCGGATTCAGATCCAGAAATGGTCCGTGAAGTATCAATTCTTTAGCTCCCATCGAGATCATTCTTTTCTGGTAAATACTGATTGATTCTGAAAGCCGGTCCAGATTCTCAGAGATGGAAAATTCTATACTTTCCACACCCGCACCTGTTTCCTCGAGCAGTTCTTTCATTTCTTCATCCGGAAGAAGATGGCTGATGTATATCATAATATACCTCTTTTCAACTTTTCCATAATATTCCTAGTTTTATAACACTACATTTCATACCAAATAACTTAATTACTTATCAAAGAAGCCGGACATTAATATCCGGCTTCCCTTGAAAACTGATCCTCTTATTCAGTTCTATCAGAGTATATCAGCATAATACTCTTTATGATCTTTTTCTCTTGTAAATACCTACAACAAGGACTGCTCCTGCAAGACACAGTATCAAAACCAAAAGTGTAATTGGTGAAGAATCTCCAGTTGCTGCTGTATTACCAGTAATAGAAGATGTCGATGAGGCAGAACTATTATTGCTGCTTGTTGGTAATTTATCTACTGAATCCGTCTCTGGCTGCTCAGCCTTCTGCACATCTGTATAAATTATTGCATAGGTAGAGAATTTATCTGTATCAAAACTCAGCGTCTTGTTAACACTGTCAAAAACGCAGTTAAGCAAATCAACAGCTCCATCATGTACACGGATTACCTGATAGATACGATTCATTTTACTGTTTGTATTAATCAGATTATCCGGAAGCGTAAACTTAATTCTCACACTTTTATTCAGTTCATATAACTGCTCGGTTTCTGCTGTACCAACCTTTTTAAACATTGATACATCCAGATACATACCAAGTGTATTACCATTCAATTTCGCTTCTACGAGAGCTTTATCTTCCTCTGATACAGAAGATGTTATATCTTCAACTTTTAACCAGACAATTACATCTTTTCCCTGTTCCACTTGAATTCTCTCTTCTTCTGTAAGCGGTATAGATTGCTCAAGTTCTTTTGCATCCATGTCCAATTTTGCATTGCCCACATTTGTATTTAGTGAATCATCAATATATTCACCTGGATCATTCTTGGTATAAACAGCATTGATTACCGTATCTTCTGTAATGTTCTTTCCATCCTTGTCCCATACAGGATCTGTTTCATCATAACCTGCTTTTGTCGGAATCTGAGAAGTCGGAATCATCTGGGCATCTTTACCATAACCAACAGACTGTGTAGAAATAATCGTATCATCTGCTTTAAATGTAACCGTATAAATCTTGTAAACTGTAATCTTGCATTCACTCAGATTGCCGGTTTTGTCCACAGCAACAATGGTATGTTCCTTATTGTCTGCCGGAATTATGTATTTACCGGTCGATGTATCCGGAGTAACTTTATTTCCATCCACTGTAACCTTATCCAAATCCAATTCTGTCACTGAAAATGCTGTATCTCCATAATACGTTTTACCATTTTCAATTTCTGAGATAATCGGAGCTGTAGTATCATTTACAGTTACCTTACAATATGCATTACTTGCGTTACGTGATCCATCAGCTGCATAATATCTTGCGGAAACAATATAAACTCCTGCATGATCAAAAGTAATACTGAACTTACCTTCACTGTCAACTGTAATATCTTCTCTCAGATCGTCATCTGTTACATTTTCTGCTCCATTTTCGCTTATATACACCAGAGATATGCCTCCGTTTTCATCATAACAAGGACCATACTGTGGAATATGCATAGAACTGGTAAACAGATAGGTTAACTCTACCGGTTGACCGACTTCTGTAGAAACAGCTGTGGTTTCAATTGCACTCTTTGGTGTATAATCTTGTCCTTCACCAAATTCGCCAAAGAAACCATAACCCGTATACCCGTTACCGGATCCCCAAGTACCATGTGCTTCATAGAATGTATACACATCTCCATCTTTCGCCTGATATGCTGAGCTCACATACGGTGGATCAATACCATTCACACACCAGAGATTATCCATTCCCCAGCCAAATATATCGTTGATCCATCCACCAGAACCAATATCAACCGTTGCAAGTTCATCTGTCATTCCACGATCTGTCAAAGCCTGAAGAAGAATATGCATAGGTGTAACATAATCTACATCATTTGGTGCATTTTTAACTGCATAAGAGCTGAAAGACGGAACTTCATGCTTATTCATTGTCACCTTGGTCAGCGAAAGTACAGTACCATCATCACCCTCTGCTCTTACATAACAGGTAATGTTGTCATTCTTCTGCAGTTCTTTCAGTGTAGCTTCTGCAGCAACCAATGTTTCATAATTTGTTACTTTTTCTTTCTGTTCATCTGAAAGCGCATCATAAGCTTCACGTGCTTCTTCAATTGCACTTTCAGAATCTAGTGTTACTTCTCCGATAGAACTGATTTTGACAATGACTTCATCTATTCCATCCTTCAGTTCTTTCAGTTTTGCCTCTGCAGCAGTCAATATACTGTAATTGGAAATATACTGTTTCGCATCTTCTGCTAATGCATCATACGCTGCCCTTGCATCACTAATTCTTTCTTCGGAACCCAATGTAACAGTTCCAATGTCATTAATCTTTTCAATGACAGGCACTATACCGTAAGAATCACTTATTTCAAAAGTTGTGGTAAATTCGTTGAAAAGAACGTTGCCTCCCTCTTTTGGAGTAACAGTTATCTTTGCTGTTCCCACCTTCGTATTATCTGTATAGGATACAGTATAATCAACATCCTCTACCATGTATCTACTACCGCTTAATTTGACTGACAGACCATCCTGTTTGATCTCCTGGCCGGTATAAGTCATCGGCGATTTTACACCACTTATTTTTGGATAACTCGTACTGTTTGTCAGATCTTTTTTGTTAATTACAAATTCCACACTGACATCAACCGATCCAGTATAATTACCGGTGCCTGTAACTGTCCATTCGTATGAATACGTACCGGCATTTATCGGCTTTTCACTTGAATTCCTTATTGCATTATAATCTGTTCCGGATTTCAAATCTTTATTATAATAAGTAAAGGATGGTGTGGAAGGACTCTGTTCCGCTCCGTTATAGTCTACAGATTTAGAAGATCCCACAAGTCCAGCAACAGTCAATTCTGCCGGAACAATATTGAATGTCGCCTTGACAATTTTGGAAGCTCCGCTTTCTGCTTTTGCTGTAGCCTTTACTGTTACCTGTGCTTCTCCGACATCCACATTGTTTTTGTAGGATACCGTATAATCTGTATCTTTAGTGAGTGGATTACCATTGGAATCTGTTACGCTTACTTCTGGTGTAATAGCCTCACCTGTATAGGTATGCTCTGAAATAGGTGCAACTATAACATTCCAGTCTTCAACAGCATCAATAGTAAACGGCAATGCATTGCTGGTTGCTTCTGTCCAGATTTTTGCGTTATCTGCTGCTATATAAGCTTGTACCCAATAACTGCCAGGCTCAGACGGTGCACTTCCTTCAGACTCTGCCCCGTTTTCTGTCGTTGTCTTCTTCGTACAATCCCCATCCGTATAGAATGTCCATACTACTTTATTTGAAGATCCAGTTCCGTCTACATACAGGAACTGTCCTCCTGCACTTGCCCTTAAGCTGGTCATAGTCATGACTTTCAGGGGATCTGTTTTTGTGTTAGAAAACTGACTGTAGTTTGTCTCGATCGCAACCGGCTCACCATCGTAATCTTTGGATAATGACAGACCCTCTTTGTACGCAATCGTAAGAGAATCCGGATTACTCTCTGGTACAAAGCTGTATTCTTTCGCAGTAAAGGTGTAATCACTTCCTTCTACCGGGCTAATCAGAACCACACATTTATAGTTCTCATTTCCGGCTACATATGGCCATCCGCCATTAAATTTATAATTACCTGCTCCTTCTACTGTGTAGTCCGTACCTTCTACCAACGTAACATTTCCTACTGTTACTTCTGTCTCCGGAACCTTTCCATATCTGTCTCCAAATGGATATTTCTTATTGGTGAACTCTACGTTCATCGTATCTGTTATATCTATCGGACTTTCGGCTTCATCAACTTCGATGGTGACAGTGATTGACGTATTAACTGTCGGAGTTAAATCAGTTGTTGTTGATTCATTTCTTGTGATTTCATAAGAATCTAATGTAAATGTAGTGTCACCTGCTTTTGCTGTGTCTTTGACTTTTAATGTCAATGACAATAATTCCATTCCCACAGGGACGGTCATCTCATTATCAACTTGAGCTGCACTGATTCCTGCACCACCTGCATTATTTGCTTCCTCAACATTTGTTACTACAACACTTGCATTTGAAAAGCTTGCAGAAGACACATTTGTGACTTCAAATACCTCTTTATCAAACCCAAATACTGCTTCCACTGCGCCAGCACCTTCTACAAGTTCTGGCTGTGTCAAACTAACTGTTACCGAATCCCCGATTTTCAGGTAAGTTGATGTTGCCGAAAATGCATCTCCTGCTGCAAATGCCATAGTAGGCAACATCCCTGTTAGCATGCAGACACTCAGAAATATCGACAACAGTTTGTTTCGTAATTTCTTCATGAAAATCCTCCTTCAAATATAAAATATTTATTTCAAACCATAAAAGAATGTCCCGCAACAAACTTTCCCTATGGAATGGAATCAAAAACAGAACTCTTTTTTGCCACATAACGTTGAATATATTGTACATCCGTTGTATTAACTTTTTGATCCCCACTAATTGGTCCTGTTACATTCGCTGCCAGCAATCTATCTGTTATCTCAGATTCACTATCTAAAGAAAAAACAGAATCTTTTTTTGCCACATAACGCTGAATATATTGTGCATCCGTTGTAGACACTTTTCCATCATAGTTCACATCCCCGTACAACCACATGTTCTGTGTTTCCACCGTCACATCTTCACCATCAATGGTAACCGGCACCACCTTGACTACATATTTGCCCGGCTTATACAATGCCATCTTATAGTCTCCTGCCGCTACGTCTGTAAAATGATAGCTCTGATCATAACGCTGGCCATCAGCATTGGCTGTCATTTCCCCCAGCTCAGCCGAATCACTTCCGGCCAGCTCAGGTTTGTCTTTCCACATATCTGTACAAATTTCATCATCCGACACAGACGTATCATAAAGACGCACCACCAGATTTGCTATACTATCCCAGCTCGTGGCTGTTCCGCTGATTGTCACACCACTTTCTGCTGCACCAGTAATCGTAAGCCTGATGGATGCCATTGGAGCTGTATAATCTACCCCTGTTTCACCATCTTTATTCTGGTACATAACATGCTCAAATGTAATCGCAAAATCCTCATCATCTTTTGTAAGTGGTTCTTCGGAATAGGAAACATATTGTGTCACATCCCTGATTTTTCCATTCGAGTAAGTAGCTGTCACTTCCATACCGTCCGGATTGAAAATCTCATTAACCTCATATTCCATCTTATCCGGATTCTTTGTTACTTCTAATTTGGTAATCGTGGAACCCAATGCCATCATATAATTGGAATCATTACGGAAATAGAGAGTTCCGTATTCGTCCACAATCGGATTGCATAAGGCGTACTGTGCCTGCGCTCCTGAAGGAGTAAACAGCACATAGCCTGTATCATGGGTAATTCCATATAATTCTTCTTCTGTCTTCTCAGCCATAGCTGTCTGTCCTGGTTTATCAGAAATCACTCTGAGTTTACCCGGCGTATAGTTATCGAAAAAATATACATATACGGTTCCGTCTCCCTCATCGTAAGCTCTGGTCAGGATACCACTGGTCTGAGGATACCCCTGAGTCGGTACATAATAAGCCACCTTCATACCGGAAAGATCCAGTACTGCTATCCGGTGTCCTGTATACTGTCCAAACTGGGAATACCCGGCCACCCCTACATAGGCCCTGCCATTGTAAACAGTTGGTGTGGATGTACTCATAGCATCAGTTGTTGAACCATTTTCCAGCTTAATCCACTTCAAAGAATCTTTATCGAAGGTTCCGTCACTGTTTACCGATACCCGATAGAAATATCCACCTTTGGTTGTAAAATAATAATCTCCTGTTGCGTTATCTCCTTCCACGTCATGAGTAATATTACTTCTCACATCCCCCACATGAGGAAGCTCTAAATCATCCAGTACCTGTCCTGTTTTCTGATTGATGGAAAGTACATGACCATATCCGGTACTCCATCCACTTTCTCCATCGTCGGTACCTTCCAGAAGAAACTCCCCTGTACTGTCTACATAAGCTCCTGCCCAGTAATAACCGCCTGCTTTTGTATGTGACCAACTGGCAATCTTTTCCTCATCGCCTCTGGTCGGGTCTTCATCCGTCACAGAGATGCAGACAAAGTTTGCTTCCGCCGTTTCACTGTTCCAGAAACCAGTATAGATATAGCCATCTTTGTAAGTAATCTGACAGTTTGGCTGACCTCCCAGCGGATCCTGATATACCCAAAGAGATTCCATAGTCTTGGCATTAAATGCCTGAACTGTTCCCTGAGAAAGGCCTACAAAAATCATACCGTTTGCATAAGTTGGCGGCTGAATGGAGAAAGAAGATGCCCGAACCAGCTCGCCTCCTCTCTGCACCAGTTCTCCGGTAACAGTATCAAACTTCAATATATTTTTACTATCGTAGGTATACAGATATCCATCCACAAGAATCGGATGTCCACAATAACCATCAAAGTCGTCTGCATTTGCCCAATACAGTACAGCGTCCTCCGCCGTTATCGGTGTCTTTTCATCCAGAACAACATTATTATTCTCATCGCGGAAACTGGGCCACTCGGAAGACAAACTCTCATCAATATCCGGATTTTCCTCCGCCTTCTCCAGTATTATCTCCACAGTTGTATCTTCTGTAACTGTGAATCCGGTTACCTGTACCGCTTTATACCCACTCAAGGTCACTGTGTAAGTATAGGCAATATCCGGCATCAGATTATAAATACCGTTATCAGGGAATAGCGTACACTGATCTACTTCATTTTTTACAAATACGTTTGCTTCTTCAGGTGTTACCTTAAAAGTAACATCTACCAGTTCCCGTTTTTTTACGGTCAGGCGATAGGTCGTGGACACATTTTGCTCACTGACATGGCAGACTTGAATATCAATAATTTCCTCTTCCTTCGCCGTATCCAGCGAAATCTCCACATTTGAAAGATCGGTATATATCTGTCCGTTTATTACAGCAGAATACCCACCGTCAAAATTATATGTACTGCCTTCATTAATAAAATGAGCACTAAGGTTAAGTTTTTCCGTGTTGATTGTAACAACCAGATTATATGCTGTTATATCACGGTCGAACTCTTTCGGTTTTCCCGCTTCATCTACCAGGTTCACCTTTCCCATGCTGGTAGATGCTTCCAGCGATTTCAGATGAACAGATCGTTGGATCTGCATCGCATAATTCTGATAATAGGTAACACCGTCCTGTTCTTTATAAACAACTATCGTCACTGTATTACCGTATCCTGCAGACGCAATCACTCTGCTTAACACAGTACCCGTGCTATCTGCATTCACAGCATTAATACTCGTATTTTCTGCCGCAACTCCATTATAATTATTATCTGTGGATTGCTGTATCCAGGAAGCCTTTACTGTATATCCATCAATGGGTGTTGCCTGTACATAGACTGCTGTATTAGCATCAGAAACCGTGTAAAGATAATCATGTACTTCTGTGCTGAAGCTCTTGTCTGCCGGGAACATCTCTCGTTGTGTCACACTGGCCGCATTGTACATAACAAAATCCGACAGTGCATTCTTCGCCTCCGGCTCTGCCACCTGGATAACGGCCTCGCCGTTCCCGTCATCTTCCACAGTAAATTTTTCCGTAGTAAAATATGTATTATCTTTTGCTGCCACATAGCTATAGGTTGCTCCCGGCACAAGCTCAAAGATACCATTTTCCTTCGGACTGATTTTTTCATCATTGAAATTACGAATCTCCACGCTGACACCATTTGCTGCTTCAACGCTTGTGGATACCGCCTTTACCTTATTTACATAAAAGATATAGGTTCTGGATTGACCATTTGTATGAGAAACGATAACCGATATCTTATTTTCTCCGTCCTTCAATACTATATTACCATCCGAAGACACCTGATCTCCGTTTTTGATGATGACCGAATATCCTTCTGTTCCGTAGGGATCCGCCTTCACGGTCAGACTTTCTTCCACCGTACTGACATTATACTCTGTGACAAACGGATCAAACCCATCAATCAGCGAATTGCCGCTCCCATCTTTCATTATGATCTGTGCAGTAGGTACCCGCACCACCTTAACCATGTAGTTTTGAATGAGCAAATACCAACTGCTTGCATTACGATCTCTGGCAAATACTTCGTACTCATACCCTTGCATTCCCGGTTTTACCACGTAGGTGCCATAATCGTTTTTTTCGCTATCCCAGGATGCTGGAGCTCCATTAGGATTCCAATTGGTTGTCGGATAGTCGTAACGCAGATCTGCGCCTTCCGGCAGATCTGATCCCTGCGTTACATAAAGGAAAACATCGTTGGCGCCCCCTGCCCAATCATCCACATAGCAGGTAACCACATGTTTTGTTTTATCCTGCTCGCACACAAATGGGATTTTGTGCCCCTCCTCATCCACACGGCTGCTAAGAAGTTTCACCTCATCAAACCATTCTCCATCAGGAAGTGTAACAGTCAGTTCCGTATCTTCCGTCAGCTCCAGATAATGCAGAATCGCATTTTGAGCTCGATCATATCCATTTCTTATTATCCTGAAATCATACGAGCCAGGCGGAAGGTCAATCATATTTCCTTCCTCAGTAAAAACCACACCAAATGTGCGACTCTCAAATTCCAACGAAAGATCTGTAATGGGCACTCCATCTTGTGTAGCATTGACTGTAACCGTATATGTGTCAGCATTCATATAATCTTCGTATTTCTGAATTGCCTCATTCAGGTTGTTCCAAAGACTTGCTGCTGTTTCTTCATCTGCACTGCGATATCCATCCAGTGCACTGGCATATGCATCCTTAGCCAGATAATAGTTGTGCACACCTTCATCCATTTCCATAAACTCTACCATGCGAAGAAGCAGTGCTGACCTGCTGAACGAATACGCTGTCATTTCCGTGAATTCCACTACTAAAATCCCCTCCGGAGAGCGATTCAGATCATAATCTCCATCACTGCACCAAATGCAATAATTGCCGCTTTGACCCTGAATTGTAGTAATAAAATCACCGGATTTTTCAAAGCTATATCCGCTTTTGTCCAGTGCAGTCTCAATTGTGTCTCCTACTCCGTAACTTACACGAACCGGATCTATCAGATTCTTTTGCACAGTAGATGCTGCCAGTACAAAGGTACCGCTCTCAGAAGCAACAGTTGATTCGGAAACTGAATATTGAGAAATAGCCATTGTCGTTTCCGGTGTCGCTTCCGGTGTTACTTCTGGTGTCGCTTCCGGTGTCGCTTCCGGTGTTACTTCTGGTGTCGCTTTATTCTCCGTCGTCTGACTGTCATCCTCAGACAAACTTCCGTCCGTTTTTTGAGTTGTCTCCGATGACAAATTATCGTTTGTCGATTCCAGATCTTCAATCACTTCTGACTGTATTGACAGTTCGTTGTCACCAGTTACCTCTGCTGCCACTGCCGGTACAGGCACATCAGCAAACAAAATTATTGCAGAAAGTATACCTGCAAGTAACCGTTTCCATTTTTTTTGCTTCATATTTCCCTCCTTACTTATCTGTTTTATCTATATCAAAATACTTTCTAGCGATACAACCAGAAAATATAATGATCTCTAAATCTGTTCCAGATACTGCTTTCTTTCCTGCATTTCTGAATTATACTCTGCGTAAATATTTTAACTTTCTGACGCTGAATATCCTGCATCGTATGACTGCTGAATCTTGCTTCCTGATTGATCTTACTAATCTCTTCACTATCCTCCGGTTGAGATATACCCTTTTTTTTCAGAAGCATCATTCCATAACTGTAAAGTCCGATGATTGCATTCCTGTTGTCAGCTTCCTCTAGTTCCCTGTAAAAACGGTATAAACGTTTCCTTCGACGCAAGATACAAAACAAAGCAAATAACAGAAGAAGTAGCAATATTATCAGGATACCTGTTGCCAAATACTTCGTCCGAAAACGAAACCTGTTGTTCTGGTCCGAAACATTTTCATTTTTCTCCGGGTGTTTGGGTGGTTTATAAGTCAATGCACTTTGTCGATAAGATTTTCCATTTCCTTCTCCCAATCCATCCGCTATAGTCTGAGATACTACCTGCAATTCTTCCTCATCTATATATCCCGGTGTGACCTCAAAAGGAACCCAGCCAATCCCATCAAGATAATATTCAGTCCATGCATGGGCATGACCTTCTGTCAATATAATTTCATCGCCGGCTTTATATTGGGAAGCTTCTTCTGTAGACAGATAATATCCCTCCACATATCTTGCAGGAACACCAAAGTAACGTAACATCAGTGTGGCTGCTGTTGCATAATGGACACTGTATCCGGATTTGCTCTGTTCCATTGTATACCGAAAGAAATCATTGTTTCCATTGTAAGTAACCGTACTCTCTCGATACTCAAGCTTTTCATCAAGAGTCGATTTCACCATCTCCAAAATTTCTGACAGCGATCTGCTTTCCTCTTCTTCATTCGATTTGAAAATCCGTTCCATTACTCCCACAGCCGTATTAGTAAGCTGCAGATCATTGTTATATACAAATTCTCTGTATGACTGTTCTTTTATAAGATATTCATTTACAAATCCTTTATTTTGATTTTCAGAAAGCCACAGTGCCGTCTCATACCACTGAGGAACGCTTCCTGTATAGCAGTCCAGTTCTTCCATTATTTCTGATGCAGGATTAACATCATCACCCACCAGATCCTCTGCCAGTGTTTCTTTTTCCGAAAGACCATATGGAAGATAACGGTACTTTCTGCAGGCAGATCTATTTTCTATTGTCAGTGATGTAACTTCTGCCTCTCCTTTCAGGCTCATTGCCTGCCCTATAGAATTCTGTCCGTAAAATCCTGATTTATGAAGCCAGTAAAATAAATCTTCTCCCTCTCTGCGAGCATCTTCCCCCAGTGTTTCCCATGAACAACCGGTGTATATTTCTCCTATC
The DNA here is from genome assembly GCA_051888835.1 of Oliverpabstia sp. Taxonomy (GTDB): domain Bacteria; phylum Bacillota; class Clostridia; order Lachnospirales; family Lachnospiraceae; genus Oliverpabstia. Next base: position 16,676 of record JBJFCH010000197.1, read on the forward strand.
ATTCCCCGCAGGTACAACTTCTGCGGATCCTCTGCCGTAAGTACCAGTGCGATCTCATCGTTTTTTTCAAAGCTTCCCACGTTGACCAGATTTCCATCCGTCATAGCATCTTCACCACTGTCATACCTCATCTTGTGTACTGCTGACTTTATCTGTAAAAGAGATGACTCCGTGGAAAAATCAAATTTCATACATGCTCCTATCAAAGAAGATACTACGCCACAAATAATCATCGTACCGGTAAATCCCAAAAACGCAGCTGACAGGCTCTTCCATGACTGAATTTCCAGCTTTTGAGTAAACAGAAAACACCCCGTTCCAACCACCAACAAACTAAAACCCCAGTCTAGCCTGAAAAAATCGCTGATACAACCTACCATACATATGATCAAAAGCAGTGCACAAACATACAAACGCCTACGCTTAACATTCCATACAAGACAGAGTGTCAGCAGTGCCAAAAACAAAGCTACAACCAGATAAACGCCAGCCTCACTTTCAACAGGAAAATCCAGATATATTTTTCCTGTCACTCCGGTCAGAAAATCCAGCCATTCATTTCCAAGCACACAGACTCCATTTCTAAAATCTCTATTTTTAATCAAAAAGATTATGAAAATAATCACGAATCCTAACGAAAATAACCATTCACCAATTTGGGTATGATACAATCCCAAAACAATCCATGAAATTAAAATGCATCCACTGGAATAAATCCACCAGAGAGATGATACCTGCGGAAATCCGGATAAAAACACTTTTGTAAATCCTGAAATCAACAGGGAACAGACAATTGCTTCCAGCCAATATTCTGTTTTCTTTACTTTTTGTATTTTAGATTCTTTAATATGTAATCCAGCCAACTGTGTTTCCTCTCTATAATTCCAGAATTTCAAGATCTTCCAGATAAGTATCTGCCCCAAATGTTATTGTTCGCCAGTCATTTGATACCGCCTTTGCATCACACAGAATCAGTGTCATATCCTTACAGGAAAATGCCACAAAATCTTCCGGCATAGTTTTTGCAAGATAGAGAACTTTCCCGTAATAGTTTCTGTTTTCCTCCTGCGAATGGAGAAATGCTCCGGAACCTTCCAAAAAATCGGGTCCATGTTTTAACATTCTCGGAACCGTCTGCAAAAGCAAATCTTCCGAATCAATATATTCAAAAACAATCTGTCTGCCCTCTGTCCATCCCAGCGAAAAAAAATATCCCCGATTTAAAATTGCCTGACATACAGACACCACACATTCCGCGATGGCATCCATTTCTTTCGCTGAAGTCTCCTGTGTATTTTTATCCCAGAAGATCAGCAACGATTTTTCTATGGGAAGACTTGCTTCTCGAACGATCAGTTCCCTCCGCTTTGATGACAATTTCCAATGAATCTGCTTTAGACTGTCACCAGGGACATAGTCACGAAGTGAAAAAACTTCTGTCTGATCATTTCCCTTTTGTATCTGCGACCACGCATCAGCATCTTCGCTCACCACCGGCAACATATTTAAAAACACATTCGGTGCAAATGTATCCGGCTGCACTGCAGTCTTTGCACTTATTGCCACTTTACATCTGACCGGAAGAATACCAATCCAGTCCATTAACAAAATATCTACTACTTCCACCTGAAGATATCCACAGTAATCAGAACAAATCTCAAAAGCACCTTCCGTCTCCCCTTTTGGTGCAGCAGATAAACCAAGCACTAATGTTTCACTTTCCAGTGTAAGACAATTTTTCAGATTGAGCCGACAATATAGTTTTGCCACAGAAAGAAAACTTTTATTATGTATTGTCACCGTTCCTGTCTTTGCTTCCTTTTTTGATGCCACAGCCGGAAGAGCAATTGTGACTTGTATATGTTTTCTTACCAGAAAATTCATTCCATATGATACCAGAGGAATCAAAAACCATAGTACGGCACACATAAACCCTATAATGTTGCTGCAAAAAAAAGCAATCGCACACAAACATAACAGGAATAGAAACCACCTGGCAAAGGATCCTGCAAAATTTTTTCTCATTTTATTACCGACTCCTTCACATCTGGTCTGAGTACTTTTTTCGCAATCTCTTGCAAAATTTCTTCTGTTGACTGATCGTGAAGACGTGCCTTTGATGACAGCACAAGACGATGTGAACACACATTACCAAATATCTCCAGTACATCTTCCGGAATCACATAGTCTCTGCCGTGCATGAACGCACATGCTTTTGCGGTTCTGCATACGGCCAGCGCACCACGAGGGCTAATCCCCAACTGGATAAATGTATGCTCTCTCGTTTTTTCCACCAAATCTGAAATATAATTGTAAATCAGGTCATCCACATAAACCTGTGATGTTTCATCGATTAGTTCCAGAAGCTCAGGAATACTTACAGCCGAACGGACTTCATCCAATGGGTTTGCATGGTGACGTTCCTTCATAATCTCAATCTGACTTCCTCTGTCAGGATAACCCATTGTCAGCTTCATCAGGAATCGATCAAGCTGCGCGGAAGGTAAGAGCTGAGTTCCTGCAGAGCCCACCGGATTCTGAGTGGCAAGAACAATAAAAGGCTTTTCCAGTTTTCTGCTAATCCCGTCAACTGTCACCTGTTTTTCCTCCATTGCTTCCAAAAGTGCTGCCTGTGTCTTACTGGAAGTACGGTTAATTTCATCTGCTAAAAGAAGATTTGTCATGATAGCTCCAGGCTTATACTGAAGCTCACCGGTCTGCATATCGTATGCCGAAAATCCCACAATATCCGATGGCATTGTATCCGGAGTAAACTGTACACGTTTTGTTTCCATTCCTAATGCTTTCGCAAAAGTTGTCGCAAGTGTGGTTTTTCCTGTTCCAGGTACATCTTCCATAAGTACATGTCCCTGCGCCAGCACCGCCATCAACACTTTATCAATCACATCGTCCTTTCCGATAATGACTTTCTTTACTTCTTTTTGTATCTGTAGAATCTTTTCGTGCATCTTATTGTTCCCTTTCTGTAAAATCAAAGATCCATGTACCATCCTCACGGAGTCTCTGTACTGCCTCCAAAGCAAGAAGAGACTGATATGTTGCCATGATACTTGCCTCACCGTCCTCCATGGAATGCATATACAGCCCATCTTTCATACGAAAATTGTCAATACCATCCAAAAGATTATTTCCATCTTTCTGAAAGCGTTCATCTTCCTCAGGGTCAATTCCCGCAGCACAGAGTGCAAGTATCATCTGAGCCGAAGACTCAGCACTTCCTTCTCCTGAATACTGAAAAATCACATCATCCGTAAGCTGTTCGGAAAGCCAGTCCAATGCTTTCTCCACTGCTCGTTTCACCTCCAGATCCGAGGTATGTTGAGCCAAAGCCTGAATTGCCATCGCAGTAATGTCAATATCAGCGCCCAAACTGTTGTCAATACAGAAACCCCCGCTTTCTTTCTGATATCCCAGTAATTCTTCTATGATACTTTGTTCAATGTCTCTCGCCTCCGGATCAGAGGTGTAATCTTTTGCATCAAGAAGTATCAATGCATAAATCAGCCCATTAGATCCCTGTATTCCAGGAGAGCCTCCCTTAAAATTCCACGTTCCATCTGCAACCAGATTAACTGTCCGGTCAGCAAGTTTCACGCAGGAAGGATCACCGCCCAGAGCCAACATAGTAAGTCCAATCCTGTGATATTCCGTCGCTTTTACATCACTAAGGCATCCTTTCTTTTCATATTCCTGTCCGACATAATGCTCAAGTCTCTCCAAATAATCGTCATAAGCATCTGTTCTTCCTGAAAAAGCCAGAACCATCGCTGTCCAGTCACTCCCTGCTGAGCCTGCAGGAAGTGCTTTTTCATCCTCCAAAACTTGTTTTTCATCAGATTCAAAAGACTTCTGCAGACTTTTTGCTGTCCTGTCTATCATGGAATCTATACTTTTTCCTCTCCCGCAGGCACAAGGTATTAGTAGAAGAAAAGCAAATAATACTCCTGTCAATATTTTGTTCCATAACTTTTTCATTAGCTTTCTCCTCCTGATGAATCTGGATTCTCTGGTTCCTCTCCACCTCCTGGCGGTTCTGGATTCTCCGATTCCTCTCCACCTCCTGGCGGTTCTGGATTCTCCGGTTCCTCTCCACCTCCTGACGGTTCTGGATTCTCCGGTTCCTCTCCACCTCCTGGCGGTTCCGGATTCTCCGGTTCCTCTCCACCTCCTGGCGGTTCTGGATTCTCCGGTTCCTCTC
>JBJFCH010000197.1:20994-41850 GCA_051888835.1 Oliverpabstia sp.
ATTCTCCGGTTCCTCTCCACCTCCTGGCGGTTCTGGATTCTCCGGTTCCTCTCCACCTCCTGGCGGTTCTGGATTCTCCGGTTCCTCTCCAGTAGCCGGAAGAACTTCCTGCTTTGTCTCCCCACATTTAGTACAGGTATATTCTATATAACCATCTTTTCCCGGTTCTGCATCTATCCGACTGCTCTCAACATAATTATGATTAAGCTCAATAATCTGACCGTTGATCCATTTTGCACAGTAACTGGTTAAAGCTCCTTCTACCTCCGAAGCGCCTCCTACATCTTTTCCGTATGCCAATGTATACCTTAATGTGATTACCTCACCACCATTCAGTACCCACGCAGACATAGCTTTTCCAGGGCAATACTCACCGTTAATAAAATACAGCCAGCCGGATCCTCTGGTAAAATCAAATTCCCCTAACTGGTCTCTGGATCCCGGCGAAGTGAAAGTTATCCCGTCTCTTTCAAGAAGCGCTCTCAGACGTTCTCCGATATGACAGCCTTTAAAGGCATCTGCACGATTAATGCTTGCCAGATAAAATTCACTTTCCAGGGAACCGGTACAACGATAATTGTATCCATACTCTTCCAACATTTTGACTACAACCTCTGCTGCAGTTTCACCTGCTTTCAGTTCTACCGTTCCCGAATCAACAATTCCACACTCTACCGTTGTGGCATCAATCACTACCTGTACCGTTCCCAGCTTTTCTCCATCATTGTGGTAATGATAACGGATCTTATATTCCACATAGCGAGAATTACCTTCCGAGTCCCACGCAAGAACACTGATTGTATGACTCTCATAATCCCCAACAATTGGACGGTTAAAACGAAGTACATATTCATAAACTCCAGATCCAGTAGGATTCATCACAACTTCTCCATCCATCTTTACCTGGATAGAATCCGAATAGATTCTCTTGCCTTTCCATGTTTTGGCACTGACTGTGAATGTGAATTCATTTGTTTTAATATCATCTTTCCAGTCATCTAGATTCGTCTCAATAACCGGTGGATGTTCTCCTATTTCCGGATGTTCTGCATCCGCCTTTTCCGCCTGATAAGTAAGCACAATCCGCGTCCAGTTCCTGTCCCCGTTTTCATCCGTGTAATATATTGTGATATAATTTTTCCCCAGCTTCAGGTTTGCCTCATAATCATGTTCCCCTTTCACTGCCAGCCAGGCCCCGTTTCCTGCATCTTTTTCGTGTTTAAAATTAACCTTAATATTGGCATCTATTTCTGCATTTGAATAATATGCATAGAACAGAATGATGTCGTCTTTCAATTCAGAAAAGGTAATAATTCTACTGTAAAGATCAGTAACAAGACCATGTTCCTCTTCTCCCGGTAATTCCCCCGTTCCCGGATCATCTACATTTTCATCTCCAGACTCAGCAGGATTCTTTCCAGACTCATCCTGTCCCGGCACTTTTTCACTATTTTCCCCTGTATCTCCCTGCTCATCGCTGTTAACCCCTTCTCCATTTTCCGATTCCGATGTCATTTCTTCAGATTCCTTATCTTTCCCTTCCGAAGATTGTTCTTCTTTTTCCTCCGAAGATTGTTCATCTTTTTCCTCCGATATTTCTTCCTGAGATTTCTCGGACTTTTCCTGCTCTTTATCATTCTGAAGTTCATCTTCAGAGGCATCGTTCTTGACACCGCTGCGGGTAGTAATATCCACTTTCAGCGTATCTGCTTTCACAAGAATCGGATTTTCCGGCTCCACTGTATGTTCCGGCATTGACCATATCATACTTGTAATAAATAATATAAATATCAGAAAGCATGCAATCCTACGCCCTCTGTTTTTCTGGTTATTCCATTTCATCTTTAATCTATCTTTCTGCCTCAGACGGAGGCATCACATAATTAAAATTCTCTCCGTCCAGACCAAATTTTTTCTTTATTCTCAACAACTTTCTAATCCATGGTTCCCCTGCAATCCAAAGAACCAGAAAAGTGCAGATTCCATGACTTACGTCAAAATAAATGCTGTTGGCATATGTAACCAGAATCGATACCCAGTTCAATGGTCGCACATAACCAATCAGATGCTGCAAATTCATGATCCATCCATACAATAAACCGCAGAAAAATCCATATATGCAAAGGGCAATCGGTTTTTTTCGTTTTCCGTTTTCATTGGCAGAAATTGTTCCCACTTTTCCAAATACACCTGCCTTATAAAGTACCCCTGCCAGAAATCCAATCATCCCCCATGTAAACATCTGCCACGGTGTCCATGGTCCCTGACCGAATAGAAAATTACTTAATAACGCTGCCAATGCACCTGTCAAATACCCCGCTTCCGGTCCAAAGGCAACACCTGTAATAATCACGATAGCACTAACCGGCTTAAAATTCGGCAAAGGTACAATTGCAAAAGCAGCCCTTCCAACCACACACATGGCAGCCATCAGAGCAATCGGTACCAGATCCCGAGCCTGTGCTTTTTTTCTGTCAAATGCCATATAAAATGGCATTACCGAAACAAACAGAAAAATCACCGCCAGAATAAGATCCGAATTCTGTATCAAAGAATCAACAACTGTCCATTCTTCCCTCACATGCAATTGAGGTCGTTGGTCCATAAACCAGGTATAAATAACCAGAAGAACCGGCAGAATGATACAGACCATCCAAGCCATTATCCGACTCCGTCTACTAACAAATATTTTTCTCTCTGACATGCTTCAATCACCTCCTCACAGGTAATTGCCTGCCGAATACGATCACCAGCAATCAATCCTGCTGTCGTCGTATAAAAACGATTCCCCGAGAAAAACTCATGCGGTTCATCTTCTGAGATTATCTGGCCGTCAAAAAGCAGTGCACAACGGTCTGCATAGGATGCTGCAAATTCCAGATCATGCGTTACCAGCATTATCGATATTCCCTGATCTGCAAGCTGTTTTAAAAGCAATGCCAGTGCTCGTTTCAGATACGCATCCAGACCTTTTGTCGGCTCATCCATAAGGAGAATATCTGCCCTTCTCAGCAGCAATTTCCCTATCGCCGCCCTCTGAAGTTCTCCACCACTCAAGTCATAAGGATGAGTGTTCAGCTTTTCATCCAGTTCCAGCAGTCTCGCAATTTCAAGTGCCCTATCCTTTACCATAGCGTCTTTTTCACAGGTACGGGCACTTTCCAGAAATTCCTCCCAAACCGTATCATAATGAAAAAGTGCCTGAGGACTCTGCGGCAACATAGCGATACGCAGCTTATCTGCAATCTTGATTTTTCCTCTCTGAGGTCTGCAAATCCCGGAAATATTTTTAAGTAATGTACTTTTTCCTGCTCCGTTTCCCCCAAGCAGAGCAAATATTTCTCCCCTGTATAATGTAAGATCCAGACTTCTCAGTATTTCTTGCGAATTTTTTTCATATCGAAACCAAAGTTCTTTTGCCCGAATAACAATGTCGTCTTTCTTTTTCCTGCTTTTAACAGGTATTCTGTCCACCACATAATTTTCATCTGTCTCAAGCATTTTCAATGCATTTCTGGCATCTCTTATACTCAACGGAATTTCTCTGTCCTCTGTATATATGCCCCTTTCTTTCAAACGACCAAAAATCTGTACTGCTCCTGGCAATCCATAATAAATACGCGAACTTTCCGGTTCCCGCTGCAAGTACTCAGCTATGGTTCCTGGTGTATCTTTCCACATAATTTCGCCCTTTTTCATCAAAAGCACATGATCAGCTGTCTGAAACACTTCTTCCAGGCGGTGTTCACAAAGAATCACCGCCACTCCCAATTCTCTGTTGATTCTCTGAACCATTTCAATTAAGCTTCTTGCTGCCAGGGGATCCAGCATACTGGTAGGCTCATCCAAAATAAGAAGTTCTGGATTCATCGCCATAATAGAAGCAAGATTCAACATCTGTTTTTGTCCCCCGGAAAGTTCACACGTCTTTTTGTGAAACCAGTCCTCCATACCAAAAAAACTGGCCATTTCACTAACTTTCCTGCGTATAGCTCCTGCAGACAACGCCATATTTTCCAATCCAAAAGCAAGCTCATGCCACACATAATCCGTCACGATCTGATTATCCGGATTCTGCTGCACAAATCCGATTTTTAACGCACTTGACTCTCTGTCCAATTCATCCAAAGATATATCCTTATAATAAATATGTCCTTTTCTCGCTCCAGCCGGAGTCATCTCCGGTTTAGCAAGTCGAAGAAGTGTTGTTTTCCCACATCCCGATTCACCGCACACTACAAGATATTCTCCTTCCTCCATTGAAAAAGATACCTGATTCAAAGCACGTCTTTCTGCATCCGGATATGCAAAGCTTACTGACTCAAATCGTAAGATCGCCATAAAATTTCTTCCTTCCACTCCAATATTCCCGGTACACAAACAAGTGCCAGGAACAATATATAAAAAACAAGCTCTCCTATATTTCTGAAAAGCGAATCCATTCTGGGATAAAATTCCATAGTTCCATATCCCAACACACGGGCAATCATACAACTGCCCGCAAGCAATATCAAAAGCACCATAAACTCTGCATCCTTACTTTCAAAACGAAACAGGTGAAATGTAGTTCTTCTTTTAATTCCATATCCCCGTGCTTTCATCGAATCTGCCTGTTCCACCGTATTTTCCAGACTCCACCCCAAAAGTGTGGATACGCTACGAATCGCTCTTTTCAACTTGTCAAATGTTGTCTGGTTTTCTGGATACATCATCTCTTGACATTCTTGTATCAAACGAAGCTGTCCCTGCAGTTTTGGCACAAGATTCAACGCCATAGATATCAGTAGTGCCGTAGCAGGGGCAATTCTTCCAAAAAGATACAGAAACTTGTCACTCGTCATTACTTGCTGATAACAGGCAAACCATAAAATCAGAGCAGCCAACGAAAGTGCCGCAGTAATTCCATAACACAAAGCTTCCAGTGTCAGCCACTGGTTAAACACTTTAAATAGTCTGGTAACTCCCCGATGGTTAAGCAAAGGATTTGCCAAAGCAATAAATAAAATCATCGGCAGTATTACTTTCAACCAACTCACCGCTTTTTCTTTCTCCAGCTGCAAGAGAAAAAAGAGTGCACCTGCACATGCAGCCATCATAACCACCGGATTCATGCACAAAAGTATCAGCAGAATCACTGACACAAAATATGTAAATATACAGATCGGGTGCAAGTTTTTTAAACTATTCATGTGTTTCCTTCCATTCTTCTGCTTCTTCCCTGTCTGCATCCAGATCAATTCCCAGATCACAGGTATAATTCCAGTCTACATCATCGCCGTCTTCCAGTTCATATTCTCCACATCCCACATCGGGATATTCCCCATTAACACAGTACATCCAACCGCTCCATCGACCGCAATCGCGCTCATAGAGATTTCCTATACCTTCGATGTATGTCGTCTGATTTGTTCCGGAATATTCCATATGAATTCCATATTCATCCCGAACCTTGCATAGTACATCAAATACTGTCTCCCCATCTGTAATCTCCATTTCTGTTTCCGGCAAAATGCAACCATCTTCCGGAATGATACCTTCCCATTTTTCCTCGTTCGCCATACCATTTGCCACCGCTGTATCACATCTAATGGAAAACGTAACTGTTTGGCTACTTTGTGATGATACATTTGTAGAGGAACAGCCAGCCGGAAGAATAGTTAAAACAAGAATCATAAAAAATATATAAATGTTTTTTCTCATCTTTATACCGCCTTTCAACAAAATCAAAAAATGGCAACAAAAAAGAAACCCGTTTTATGCCTCCGGACTACCAAAATTTCACCTGGGATGTCTGTATCCTGACTCGATCTTCCAACCTATTCCCTGCCCTTCTCAGCCTATGCCAATGGATATGCAGGTTTCGTAGATCATTACAGTAGGGATAAAACTGTGTCGGAATCTCACCGAACTTCCTGAAGTTTTATGACTTCTATACACCCGTCATCAATGCATATTTTCATTTCTATTTAATAATCAGCATGCAGTCGCTATCAATTCTTTTCCAATAAAAAACCTCCCTGCATATACAGGAAGGTCATTTTTCATATTATAAAAAATGGTACACTGCTCCCCTACATGCCTTCTAATCAGCAGGCAGCGGGAGCTGACTCATACACAGCAGGGTCTTTCACCTGTTCCGGATTCACACCGGATTTCCCATTACTGTTCATAATTACCATATAACAGACTGCACAAAATCTCTATTTTCTACAGTTTACCTTTTTTTTCCGCAAATGTCAATATTTTATTGATCAATAAATTCTACTCGCATTCCATATATTTTCGTATATTCTTCCATCTTACTTCCCCTTCGACACCGGATGGTACAGTTTTTATTGGTCACCCATTCACCAATCACTTCCGGGTCATGATGAATTTCCAGTACATCTAACTCATTGCAGCCATGAAACGCCCATTTTCCTATATAATTGACTGAGTCGGGGATACGGATATATTTCAGTTTCTTACATTTTAAAAACGCACTCTCCCCTATACACTTGAGTTTTTTAGGAAGTTCAAGACTCTCCAGTCCGCACTGATAGAAACCTCTGTTGCCAATCTTCTGCAAAGAACCCGGAAGCATCACCGCTGTAAGTGCGTCACATTTATAGAAAGCTTCATCACCAATCTCTTCCAGTTCTTCAGGAAGAATGAGTTTTTTCATCTGTCTGCATTCTGCAAACGCCTGCGGCGGAATCCTTCTACACCTACATTTTTTTGAAAAACTGACAAAATCCACTCTCTTACACTTATAAAAAGCTGCCCTCTCAAGTTTATTTAATGTCTGAGGAAATATAATTCTTCTAAGATTGCTGCAATTTGCAAATGCTTCTTTCCCTATTTTTATCACTTTGGGAAATTCCGCAATTCTTAAAGCGGTACAGCCGAAAAAAGCCTGTTGTTCTACGATTCTGACTTCGGGCATCACAACCTGTTTGATCTTAATACTATTTTTCAGACACTCACTACCTACGACATTGTAATAAGGTTCAATCTGAAATTTTTCACTTACGGATGCAATAGCATTCTCACGGCTTATTACCTTGTACTCCATACGTTGTCCTCTTTCCACACATCACAGTATTTCCGCACATGATTCCTGATTACTCATTTTTCGTATCTGCTCATTAGTAATTATAATAAATTCCTATTTATTTTTCTACAGATTTGTAGTATTTTTTTCATTATTTTTCTGAAAACACCGACTATTTCAACATATGAATCAATTGTTTTTCTTCCAGAAATTTTCCAGCACCTGGGTTACATTTTCTCTCGTACAAATCTGATACTCTGACCATTCTCTCGGAAACAAATTGCGGTATTCTGATGAACAGAATCTTTCATCCAAAAGTATAATCACCCCTTTGTCCTCCTTAGTACGAATAACTCTTCCCGCTGACTGTAACACTTTATTCATTCCCGGAAAACGATACGCATAATCAAAACCATTTTCTGATTTTTTATCATAATAATGCTTCAGGATCTCCCGCTCGTAACTGATCTGAGGCAGACCGGTTCCCACTATCACCGCTCCAATCAATTTCTTCCCGGTCAAATCAATTCCTTCTGCGAAAATCCCACCCATCACGCAAAATCCCAGCAAACTCTTCTCCTGATCTTCCGATTCTTCTTCGAATCTTCCAAGAAACTCTTCGCGATCTTTTTCCTGCATAGAAGCATGTTGAAGAATAATATGCTCTTTGTTGGATGCATGATTTTTCATATATATTGCATAAACATCTTCCATCATACGATATGACGGGAAAAAAATCATATAGTTTCCCAGACATGCTGTTACCGTCCGATGAATATAATCAGCAATTTTTGCATATTCCTCCGGTCCCCGTCTGGTATAACGACTGCTGACATCTCTTCCAATCACTACCTGTTTTTGATCTGAAGTAAACGGTGTATGTGCATAAATAGCATAATTATCCTTCCTTCCGCTCAATAATAATTTATAATACTGAATAGGAAGCAGCGTGGCAGAAAAATATACTGTACTGATACCCTTGTCAAGACAATTCTGGAGATTGGCTGCCGGATTAACACAATATAGCTTTATGCGAAATCTCCCATCTTCGTCATGCTGGGAATAGATAACATAATTGTCATCTAAAAGATCATAAATATACAGAAAACTTCTTATCTGAAAATAAAAATCCAATACCTGTTTGCGAAGCTCTCCTTCTTCCAGTTCTTCCAGAAAATTCTCCAATTCACCCATAATATTCAGCAGCGATACCGACAATCCGCCTATAGTTTCCAACTCCCTGTATGTCTCGCATTCTCTCTTTAATTCCAGAAGTTGGCGATTGCATCTTTCCAATGCCCGCTCCAGTTTTTTGCTGTAAGGTTTTATTAACTTCTTGATTTTCAATACATCTTCTTTGTATAAGGCAGCACTGTACATTTCCCGCCCACGTTCAACCAGATTGTGAGCCTCATCAATCAAAAACACATATTTTCCTTTGTTCCCTTCCCCGAAAAAACGACGCAGGTAAACATCCGGATCAAATACATAATTATAATCACAGATTACCGCATCAACCCAGGTTGCCACATCAAGACTCAGCTCATAAGGACAAACCTGAAACTTTTCGCTATACTGAAGGATAGTTTCTCTGTCGTAGCTGTCCTGTTGCTGCAAAAGCTGAAAAACAGCTTCATTTACCCGGTCATAATGCCCTTTTGCCCTGGGGCAGTTCATAGGATTACATTCCACCTCATCACAGATACACATTTTTTCCTTTGAAGTAAGAATCAGTACTTTACAGGCAAGCCCTTTGCACTTCAGTATATCAAATGCTTCCCATGCTACTGTTCTTGTAATGGTTTTGGCAGTCAGATAAAATATTTTGTCTGCGATTCCCTCCCCCATAGAACGAACCGCCGGAAATACCGTTGACATGGTTTTTCCGACACCAGTTGGTGCCTGAATAAAAATCTGCATATTTCGCAAAATGGTTTTGTATACACCGGCAACCACTTCTCTCTGTCCCTCTCTGTAGGGAAATGGAAATTCCAATCCTTCCATGGAGCGATTTCTTTTCATCTTCCACTCATGCTGCCATTTTGCCCATTGATAATATTGATCCATCAGCCACTGAAACCATGTAGTCAGCTCTGTCAAGGTGTATTCTTGTTCAAAACGTTTGATTTCTTCTGTCTCCAGATGACAGTAAGTCATCTGAACTTTTATCTTTTCCTTTTCTTTCTGCGAACCATAGATAAAAGCATAACATTTTGCCTGGGCCAGATGAACTTCCATCGGTTTTTCCATAAAACGCAAGTCTTTATAAACGCCTTTAATCTCATCAATTGTCACAGTTGTTCCGTCATCAATAATTCCATCCGCGCGCCCCTCCACCCGGATAGTAAGCTCATCATATTCTGTTTCTTGAAACAAAGATACCTCCGGCTGATAATAACCGCTCATTTTTTTCTGAATTTTTCTGTGAATTCTGCTTCCCCTTGCCATGGCTTCTTTATCGGCAAAGGCTCCTCGTCTTGTATCCAAATCTCCTGATCGCAGGATAAACTCTACCAGATTTCGCACAGAAATACGAATCACTTCTTTATATTCTATTGTTTGAACTTCTTTATCGCTGCTCTTTTCCATACTCTGTTCCACATTTCCTGATTTTTCTGCAAACATGAAGCTTCCTCGCCTCTTTTCACAGACGTACTCCTTGCCTACGTGTACAGTATAGCATATTTGGAGAGTATATACGCAGAAAAAGCCCCCGAAGTATAATATCTCGGTGGCTTTTTCCTGTTACATTGCAAGGGAGGGTATCTATCAACAAACTTTAAGATAAAAACGAAGTAATAAAAAATATGTTGCCTACGCAACTGCGAACTTCTTTAAGGTGTTATTGAATTCCGGACTTTCCCCATAACACTGTACGGTAAGTTCTTTTGTCAAATCCATACTGAGTATTCCGAGGATTGATTTTGCATCAATGACAAAACGATTATAGAAAATATTAATGTCAAAATCACATTTCTCAGCTGCAGTACAGAATTCCTGAACTTCATTAGCTCCATTAAATTTGATTTTACTAACTTTACACTCTGACATACAATCAATCCCTTTCTTAGATTTAATGTTAATTATGATAAAATCAGTGTGTTCACCTTCAACTGGTAGTACCACATTGATTTTGGTACATTATTACACTGACTTGCTAATTTGTCAAATCTTTTTTTGAAATGGATTTTTGTACGAAAACAAGAAAAAATTTGTATTATATTACTTATTTTCCATATATTTTCTCGTCATAACTTTGTTAAAATCTTATTTTTGAAATCGTTTTCAATATTTTTATCTCTATTTTTTATCCATGTGCCGAAAAACAATTTTAATTTTTGGTAAATTCTACCATATGTGCACGGAACCGCAACGGCAAATTTTGTCTCTGCAATTGCGGATTCTCCCTCTCTCGAATCGATATACTCTTACAAAAACTTTGGAATAACTCCTCATAATTTCCTTCCATATCCTCCATTTTCGATAATTGATTCAGCTCTGTCCTGTCACCGGAATATACACTGCAGGACATATGAGGAGCATGCACAAGTGCTTTTCCGCGAATTTCATCGTAAATAACCCAATACTCACCAGAATATCTATTTTCAAAATGCTCTTGAAATAGAAGTAATATATCATTTTTGGGGGCAATTGTCGAAAAGAGAACACGCTCTGTAATCTGCCGGAAACGCAGAAACCCCAAATAATGGTGATACTCATTCCATACATTTCGATGCAATTCCAATACTTTTCTCACCCACGGATTCTTTCTGTTTTCCAAAGTCTTTTTTCCATAAGAAGCACCATGCTTTGAAAGACAATCTACCAATGTCCTGTAAATTGCATTTGCCTTATCTCGATCATAAGAAGCAGCCGCAAAACAGATACATTCAGTAATTCCTTCTCCCAAACGGTTTTTCAGAGTTTTCATGACTTTCTCTGCTTTTACCAAGTCCGTATCCACTTTACGATACTCACAAAACAATTCCAGATTATCATCTTCCCATGAACGCAATTCCAAATTCCCATGACCCAATCTGGCTTCCCATGCCGTATAAACACCTGAAAAAATGCCTTCCAGAGAATCTTCGCAAATAAAAATATATCTGTTATCCACGGATCTCAAGCCACCCCTTTCCTGTATCAAAAAAAGAAAGCTGCTGATATGTAATATCCGGATCCACAGGCAATTTTTCCTCAGAATCCAGGAGATTTCGCAGTATATAATTTTCCTCTATTTTGGTCTTATACATCATCTTTCCACTGCATGTAATAAAGTACAGCGCTCTTTTTAATACCACACGCATTTTCTGTAAATCTTCAAACGTCAGATTGCCATATTTCCTCGCACCTACTATTTTTTGTGCTGACTTTACACCAATTCCCGGAACTCTTAAAAGAGTATTATAATCAGCAGTATTTACTTCTACAGGAAACTGTTCCAAATGCCGCAATGCCCAGTCACATTTAGGATCTAAAAGTACATTAAAGTTCGGTTTTTCCGGTGACAGCAATTCCTGTGCCTGAAAACCATAAAACCTAAGAAGCCAATCGGCCTGATAAAGTCGATGTTCTCGCAAAAGAGGCGGTCCCTGAGGCAACATCGGCAAAGTTGTATCCTGATTCACATTAACAAAAGCTGAATAAAAAACTCTCTTTAATTCAAACTTCCGGTAAAGAGATTCTGCCGTATTCAAAATCTGATAATCATTTTCCCCTGTAGCACCGATAATCATCTGAGTACTTTGTCCGGCCGGAACAAACCTGGGGCTGTGACGATACAATGCCACCTCCTGACGATTCTCATCCACACGCAACTGTATTTGTCTCATAGGCGCAAGAATTGTCTTCCGGCTTTTATGAGGTGCCAGTGTACGAAGCCCTTCTGCCGTAGGAAACTCCATATTAATACTCATACGATCCACATAATAGCCGGCTCTCTCGATCAACTCTTCGGGAGCTCCCGGTATCGCTTTAAGATGAATATATCCTTGAAAATGATATTCTGTCCGAAGCTTATAAACCGTCTGAAACAGCAGTTCCATTGTATAAGCAGGACTTTTCAGAATCCCTGAGCTTAAAAATAATCCCTCAATATAATTCCTCCGGTAAAACCCCATCGTCAATTCACATACTTCCTGAGGTGTGAAAGAGGTTCTGACTACATCATTGGATGAGCGATTGATGCAATACCGACAATCAAATACACATTCATTGGTAAATAGAATTTTAAGAAGACTGATACATCGACCATCGGCAGAAAATGTATGACAAATACCGGAAGCCACGCAATTTCCAAGACCTTTTCCATTATTCTTCCTGTCAACACCACTGGAAGTACAAGCCACATCATACTTTGCCGCATCCGATAAAATATTCAGTTTCTCCTGAAGATCCATTTGTTCCTGAATTACCACATTATACACCTCGTTTTTTCGAACGTTTGTTTGTTTTATTATAGCAGGAACATTTGTTCGTGTCAACTCGTTTTCACATGAAAAGAGCTGATGAAAACCAATAAGTTCTCATCAGCCCATTTATTACTATATAAAGATGTCTAACGTTATTTACCCAACATATACAGCTTCTCTACAGCTTTTTCTACATATTCGTTGTCTACTGCATGGAAAACTCCCCTATCAGCAGCTTCTGCATATAAGGGATTAATCGGCATCTTACCCAGAACATCAATCCCCAGTTCTGCCGCAATCTCATCAATATGACTTTCACCGAAAACCTTTATTGCTTTACCACAGTCAGGACATACAACATAACTATAGTTTTCAACCACTCCCAGCACTTCGATCTTCATCATCTGTGCCATCTTGTATGCTTTTCTCACAATCATCTTTACCAGATCCTGAGGAGAAGAAACAATCACAATACCTTCAACCGGAAGTGACTGAAACACTGTAAGAGGTACATCACCGGTTCCCGGGGGCATGTCCACAAAAAGATAATCCAGTTCACCCCAGATCACATCGGTCCAGAACTGCTTCACCATATTTGCCAGAATCGGTCCTCTCCAGATTACCGGTTCATCTTCCTGCGGAAGCAGAAGGTTCACAGACATTACTTTGATATCGTTAGCTGCCACCATAGGGTAGATTCCCTGATCATCTGCCTGCGCCGGTCCCTGAAGACCATACATTTTGGGAATAGACGGTCCTGTTATGTCAGCATCCAGAATTCCCACACGAAATCCCTTCTGTGCCATCTGATTGGCCAGAGATGCGGTCACAAATGATTTTCCCACACCGCCTTTTCCACTTACTACACCGATTACATGCTTGATATCTGAATAAATATTCATCTCTTCCAGCATACTCTTAGGCTGTTTGCTTGGACATCCTTCACAGCTTTCTTTACTGCAGGATGTATTACTGCATTCTTTTGCCATAATTCTATAAACCTCTTTTCTTTTTATTTCATAAAACGATCAATCGCTTTATTCAATTCTTCAAGAGCCTGGACATCCCCTTCCCGAACCGCATCAACAATACAATGCTCAATATGGTCCTGAAGAATCACTTTTCCAGTATTATTGATTGCCGCTTTCACCGCCGCCAGCTGTACCAGAACTTCGGTACAATCCCGACCATCCTCTACCATCCTGCGGATGGATTCCAGATGACCGATGGCTCTGGAAAGACGGTTGATCACGGCTTTTGTATTCTGATGCGTATGACTGTGTCCATGTGCACCATGTGTGTGCGCATGACCATGCATCTCCTCATTCTCATGGCAGTGTTCTTCTACATGAGTATGCTCGATAATTGTTCCATCTTCCAGTACATGCTTGTGTGTAACAATCTGATCTCCCATTCATTCCTCCTGCCTAAACTTCCGTAAAAGTGTATCTCTGATGGATGCCTGCTGTAAAAATCTCAAACACGATACTTCCATCATTCCGGACTGTTTTATCATAAGTAAACTCTTTTCCTTTAAATTTCTCCTGAATATAAACTTCCGGATCTTCACATTCAATTTCTTCAAAGAACTGATCTCTGGAATGATTCATGGGACATTGATTGATAATTTCCCTGATTGCTTCGTATTCTTTCATCTTACCGCCTCCTATACCTGCTTATTATAACAGCCTCAGCCTGAAAGAACAAGCACCAGGGGGGGATTTTTAACTTATACCGGCATAAGAACATAGAATTTTTCGTTTCTGGTCTCCTGTACACTGCCTGTCGGATCAAACCACTGATAGGTACAGGTTTCCTTTCCGTCTGTCCATACTTCGGGACAGTCTGTATCCTGCCAGTCTGCCGGAATTTTATGTTCTTTCTGTGCAGCAGCTACACATAAAATCTGATGCAGTTCTTCATTCTGTTTTTTATCCAGGAGACCCGGTTTTGCAGAAAAGAACAGTGAAGTCCCGCTCTGAGCGATCACATCCGCCCACTGACGATTCAATTCCCATGGAATTCCTCCTGCTACTCCTACACAATCTGCATCTACTTCATAAAAAACTTTATTCTGTGGAAGCCTAAATGCCAATGTATTGATACCCATTCGTCTGGTTCTCTCCCAGCTGAAACCGCTGGTATCATCTCCGGTACGATTCATATGCATGAGCCCTGCTCCCAGATGTCCGATTGTATTACATCCTAAAATCAGAGTATCATGCTCACGGGATGCCTGATAAATTGCCTCATAGAACATTTTAACTACTTCCGCACTGGTTTTCGTCCTGTCATAAAAATGCCAGTTACCCTGAGTTACTGCCGGATCCATCTCAAATCCCCATCTTCCGAACAGATCAAAGGTGGAAAAATCGTGCTTAATCAGTTCATATCCCCAGTCACAGATCCGTTTCACATCCTGTCTGATATATTCCAGAGCATCCGGATGAGAAGGATCCAGACAACCATTGTGAGAAAGGCGCCACTCATCCGGTATACAAGCATCCTGATTCAGCAGAAAACGAATCCAGATACCGGTATGTACGCCTTTTTCCTTCATTTTGTCTGCCAGTCTCTTCATGTCCGGAAATTTTTTATTACCCTTTTTCCATGGTCCTCCGATATACTCCGGTGTACGCAGCTCCTGCCAGCAATCATCGATTACCATGTACGGTGGATAAGCCGCATCTTTTGTCAGTTCCACCACATAATCCGTATCACTTAAGATTTCTTCCTCGGAACTTTCTCCATAAGCATAATACCAGTTATTACTTCCATAAACCGGGTGTTTCGGAAGCACCGGATCTGTACACATCATTTTACAAAATTCCACAGCAGCTGCGAAAGAATTCTCACCATCCATCTCCATGGCAACAATCTCAGCTGCCGGCAAAGTTCTTCCATTTAACAAAACTCCGGCACAGCCACACCGAACATCCAACACCAGGGTAATCCCCTGCGTATCCATATACCAGGAACACATGGCAGATGGTCTGACCTTGACTCCGTAACCATACTGTTTCCCCTGTGCAGACACAAGAAAATACCAGGGCAACATTCTGCCTCCGCAGATTCCTCTCCACTCAAGATCTCCATAACTTCTTTCCCAGGCATCACCCAGTACTCTCGCTTTTTCAGGAGCTTTTTCATTCCAGCGAAGCTTCACATACTTTACTGCAGACGTCTTTGCAGTCAGGTAAATTTTCTCCTGTTCTCCATCGTCTTCCAATTTTACTGTAATATCTTCCATATGAACTTCTGCTTCGTACGGAACTGTCACCTGCTTCTTTTCTTCCGTCTCAATCGTGATATAATCGGGCATTCCAAGCCTGATCCTTTTTTTACCCATAACAAATACCTCCTGTTTCTTTGGTTTTGAATCCGAAATATTAACAAAATTATATCTTGTTCAGGAAGATTTCTCTATATATTTTTGTGAGGTTCTAATAGATTTCTATGTATTTTAGTGTGCTGGAAAGCCGCTCAAAATATTATCTTTTCTCTCCATTCTCCCGTCAGTCTTTCCAGACTCCAGGAAGCATTAGCCGGACTGGTGGACGGCAGCCTGACAGCTTCTTTTCCGGTAATGGGTCTTGCATATTTTTCATAAAGTTTCCATGCCGTAGTCCCGTTAGCAAATATTCTTTTGATCTGAGCATGATCCAGTATCTGTTCCAGCCGGTTCGGCACCACATCACGGATACTGCTGTCACTGGAGCCCTTGATTTTACAGGATGCAATCACATCCCAAAGTGCTATATGATGATCCAAAAGCATTTTCTTTTTTTCTTCTATGGTATGAGGTACCGGACATTCCAGTATCAAAGCCATAACTTTCCAGAAGCGGTTCTGTGGATGATGATAAAAGAACTGGCCTTCTCTGGATTTTACCGACGGAAAACTTCCCAGAATCAGGATTTCACTTTCCGAATTCCACACCGGCGGGATGTTATGCAATACATTTTCCCCATCCATTACCCAATATCCTCCTCATCAAATTCCACATCCGTATAATATCCTCTGTCCGTTTCCCGGATGTCTTTCACAACTCCTTTTCGGGATTTTAATCTCTCATAACCCGGGTAATTCCGACTCATGGCAATCATTGGCTGAATCGTATAATAATATGAAGTCGGCAAAGGACTTTCCGTAACATCCACTTCCTGCCCCACTTCCAATAGTCCCTGCCTCTCCATCTTAAATTCCATTATTCTCATACTTTTCCCACGCTCCTTTTCTTTTATTCAAAAGGTATTGTCAGCCTCATTCCCATTTAAAAAGAATAATCCCTCCGACGGCTACAGCCATACCCAGAATTTTCCTCCATTCAAAAGGCTGTTTCTCGACCCCAAACATTCCAAACAATTCAATCAGATAAGACACTGCCAGCTGTGCGATTACGATCAGCATTGTTGCCCTTGCCGGTCCCAGGCTGCCCATACTTTTTATCACGGTTACCGTAATAAACGCACCAATCACACCTCCAAGCAATGTATATTTGTTTTCCACCTGCCAAAGTGTGCTGATGCTTTCTCGTCCTGTGAAAAACCATGCCACAAGGCAAACAAGAAACGCTGATAACTGTACCCACCCTGTAGATACCCAGAGACTGCTCTGTTTCGTCACTTCTGTATTAAATACTCCCTGAATACTCATCAGTGCTCCCGATAATACTGCAATCCAGATTCCCAACATTTTGATTCCTCCATACCATACTATTTGCGGATGATTTCCCGCTTCCGCATATAGTAAATAGTATGAACGATTTCAGATATGATATTCCTTTTTGAATGTAATCAATGCACGCTTTCCTTCTTCTGTTACCGGACGAATCCATCTTCCGGACAGCGTATATCGAATCTCTATCGGCAATTTTATAAGATCTTCAAAGTAGATTGCTGCAAACACAATGAAGTAGGAGGCCTGAAGATGTATTCCCAGAAACCACACAACCGGTATGGAAAATAAAAAGATACACACCAGTTCCAGTGTCGTTCCATATACTGCCTGACCGCCTGCACGGTAAACTGCATTCTGAATATAATTACTCATACGAAGCGGTCCGAAGATCATAAAAATAACCAGCATAATCGAAAGATATCCATTAGCCTCTGATCCAATCGTGAAAATAACAGGATACAGATTTCTCAACAGTACAAGCAGAATACATGGTATAAGGGTTACTGTTGGACAAACCCAGGCAAATTTTTTCGCATATTCCATGGCATCCTGCAGTTTTCCGGCACCAACTTTCTTTCCTACCATAACAGATGCCGCATTGAAAAATCCATTGAAAAAAGCATAGATAAAACCTTCCAGGACACGAAAAATAGACAGCGCTGCAATCGCCTGCTCAGGCTGTCGTCCCAGAATCACATTTATAATTGCCAGTGCAAGTCCCATCAACATCTCATTTGCAAAAATCGGCAACAGTTTTTTGACGAATTCCATCACAAATCCGCCTTTCCAGTCCAGCGCTGCTCTCAGATTCCACATATAGGGAAATCTTTTTATCACACACACCACAATTAAAAATGTAAAATTCAAAGCATTGGATAAAATCGTTGCGATTGCTGCTCCTTCAACACCGAGAGCCGGCATTCCCAATTTTCCGAAAATCAGAACCCAATTCAGGAAAGAATTGGTAAACACTGCAATTGCTGAGGAAATCAGTGGAAGCTTTACTTTTTCTATCGAGCGAAGAAAAGTACTTACCCCCATAATAAGAAACTGAAACACATAGCTGATACCTGCCAGACGTAAATAGCGGATGCCGATAGCCTGAATCTCTGCCTTATCTGTATAAATCTTCATTACAATTTCCGGAGCAAAAATTGCGGGAAACGTAAAAAGAAGCCCGATCACCGCTGACCAAACCATCATGATTCCATAAGACCGGGTAATTCCTCTCTCCTCCCGGACTCCCCAGTACTGGGCAATAAAAAGTGCTCCTGTAGAACTGAATCCATACAGCGCTGAGTTAAATAACTGATTATATTGGTTACAGATTCCTACTGCTCCCAATACATTTTCTCCCATCCGGCTAACCATTAAAGTATCTACTGCACTCATGGAGCTGATAAGAAGATTTTGAAGAGCAACCGGAAATCCCAAAACCAGAAGCCCCCATAAAAACGAATTATCCTGAAGTTTCTTCTGTGCCTTCAGCATACGAAATACCTCCATTTGCTTGTTAGTTTGTCCGTCCATTTCTTCAAGGTCGGTCAATCTCCATTATAAGCTTAACGGAAAGTTTTCTCAACAGGATTTCCTTATTCTGCCTTTACTGTTTTTTCTTTCTGTATTTTTTATATTCTCGCAATTCTCTTCGTATTTTTTTCCGAACATCTTTGGCTGTCAATTCCGGATCCCGATCGGCCAGAACCGGCACGATTCCGTCCTCTTCCTCAATACTTTCCACAATCTGCTTCACAGCCTGCTGTTCATCCATATGATATTTTTCAAAATAGTATCTGGAATATACATTTGCACCTTTATACCCTCTGGCCTGGAGATCATTATAGGCCTCCATGGCAGCCCGAAGTTCTCTCCTGCCACCAGTCACAAATACAAAATATCGACCGGATTTGCTGATTACCAGTTTTCCAATCATCTGATCTGCCGCAGGCGACACTTTCCGGCCTTCGCTTTCAAACAGAAAGCCTACTCTTTTGTTATTTTCAAACACAATACTTTCCACATTGTATTCTGATATTTTTTTACACTGGATTTCCTCATACTCATCAAATAATTTCGCATACTTTCTGCAGGTCTCTTTTTGGTCATCATAATAAACCGTAATCTGCTCCATGCAATCCCTCCTTGTAATATCTAAACAGTTTGTTTTTAAATTATTATGCACAATACGTCTGACAAGTCAATAGGTTTTATTCTTTTTTAATAAATAGATTTTCGAACTAAAAACAGCCGACAATGCTCAGAATTATTCTTCTGATTTTGTCGGCTGTATGTTCTGCACTATTCATTTAAAATATGATCCATATTCTCTTCAATCTTCTCAGCTACTTTTCTGAAAACTCTAAATTCTTCTTCAGAAATGCCTTCAAAAATTTTTCTGATCATTTCTTCCCATGCTCTGGCTATATCTTCGCTGATTGCCTTTGCTTTGTCTGTAATCGTATAATGTACATATCTTCTGTCATCTTTGTCCTGAGCTGCCGTCAGATATCCCTGTCTGCACAGGCTTTCTACTGCTTGAGAAATGTGACCTTTATTCATATTCAGATTCAGGCTGATGTCTTTCGAAGTGTTGTTTTCTCCGCAGCCGGATAAAAAATAAAGGATTTCCAGTTCTACTCTTTTCAATCCGTATTTTTCTATAATACCCGAAAGCTGACTGGTAATCATCTTTTTAAATCTGGCTCCACGCAGAACGGTCTCTACCTGTTTTTCCATTGTCTCATCTTCCCTTCAAGGTATAATTCTCTGTGATTCTTCTCTTTCGTTTTTCTCATTATATCCTTATCCGGGTATTTTCTCAACCAAATTTTGTAATTACAGTGTCAGAATTTTCCTCCATGGGTAAATCCCGATGAACCGGTATGCGTACTACTTCCGCCTCCAGAGCTTTCACTCTGAATTCAACAGAGAGAACATAGACCGAATCCAATCGTTACTATGGGACTTTTTATGGATGCCGATGGCATCCCGCTTGCTTTTGATATTTCCCCCGGAAATTAAAACGAACAGCCACAGACCCCATAAATACAGGCTTTGCGGCTGTTTTTCTATTATTACCCGTCAAAGATGGGATATTATAAAAAAGCATACAGTATTTGTCAAAGTTTTCACTGTTATTACTCAAAAGAGATTTTCGAGATATTTCCCGATAACCTCTTTTTCAATCGCAGTTGGAAACCGGAAGAATCTGTGTATAAATGGTATACTGAGCAGGATGAAACAAAAGACGAGACGATCATCTATGCTAATTTTCAGGAAAAAAATCCCAATGAAGAAAATGTGGAGATTAACGTAAGACGTGAATGCTTCATGCCGTCCAGAACAGGAATCGGATACATCACCGTCCATGGCTTTACGATCACTAAAGCTACAACAACCTGGGCTCCTCCTGCAGCTTTCCAGGATGGTATGATTGGTCCTCATTGGAGCAAAGGCTGGATCATCGAGGACTGTGAGATTTCAAACAGCAAATGTGCAGGCATCTCTCTTGGTAAGTATCTGGATCCTGACAATGACCATTATTTCACATATAAAGCGGAAGATGCGAAAACTATATTGAACTTGGAAAAATCAACTGTTAATCTTTCATCAGGCTTCATAAAATGAACGCATATGTACATCACTTGCACTGATACCGGTCGCACTTTTAATAGTTTGTCCGCCGGATTTACTCAATGCAAGTGATGTTCCTTTTTATAAGAGGAATGAATT
>JBJFCH010000198.1:0-7664 GCA_051888835.1 Oliverpabstia sp.
TTGTACGAAGTGCATCTTCGTATCCGCCTGCACCTACGAATCTAGTAACAGCCGGAGCTGCGATCATTGCCATACCGCCGACACCAAATGTCTCTGTGATCGCACTGTCTCCCATATCCGGGCAGGCATCTTCTGCGTCATATCCTGTGAAATACAGTCCCTGCGGAGTATTAACCGGTCCTGTGAACCATTCATCTCCCATACCTGCGATACGGATACCGAATTCATATCCGTTACGGCACATTGCGGTAACAATTGTTCCGTCGGTTCCCTTTCTTGCATCATCCATAACTGCTTTTCCTGTAGCCATCATAATGTTCAGGAAGAACTGATCGGTATCAGCAAGGAACTTGATTACGTCATAACGGTCTTTTTCATCCATATCCATTTTCGTAATAATCGGAGCCACCTCTTTCAGGAATGCAAGAGATGCTGCGATATTTCTCTGATGGAACTCATCGCCCATTGCAACGGCTTTTGCAACAAGCGGATTGATTGCAAGACCATTTTCCATAGAGCGAAGTGCTTTTCCGAGTGTCGGTCCAAGTACATCTCTCATCCAGCGAAGTCTGTTTACAACCTCTTCGTCATATGCTCCGAAACGGAGAACCTTACCGATTCCTTCGTTCATTGTACAGTAAGCTCTGTTTCCGCCCGTCTCATTTTCAACAACGAATACTGCCATGTTCGGAGAAGTAATACCGCCCATCGGACCTACTGCATTGCAGTGATGGCATGGAATAAATTTGATCTCTCCGTTTTCCAGCATTCTTCTTGCTTCTTCTTCTGTATCTGCCCATTCCTCGAACATAACAGCTCCAACGCAGGATCCCTGCATCGGATCCGGCATATTCTTATATTCTACCGGCGGACCTGCATGAAGGATGACTTTGCCGTTGTTTTCTGCAAACTCCGGAATCACTTCTTTTGCACGTACATTGTCCTTCAGGATCGGCTGGCTTGCTACGATCTTTGCGATTACTTCGCGGTTCTTCTCATCAATTCCTTCGTAATTTCTAAGGAAGTTCAGAGTCTTGATCAGTTTCACATCTCCACCTGCAGGCGGCATCCAGTCATACTGAACCACTTCACATCCGAAAGATTCTACGACTTCAGCGAAGCTCTTAAGACCAACGTTGATAATGCGCGGTTTTGTTGAAAGAAGTTCTTTCAGTGTTTCAGCCGGAACATGTTTCTCAACTTTTACAACTTTCTTCGGACGGATTTCCTTAACCGGCTCTTCAAAATCTCTTCCGATCGCACGGATTGCGGTGCGGCATGCCAGTTTATTATTTTCGCAGACGATCACACCTGCTTCTTTTAATTTATTTACAGCTTCATCATATCCCTGATAATCTCTTCTTGTTCCGCATACGGTTGCGATGAAGAATACTTTTCTTCCGGCAACCTCTGCCTTAGCCTGTAATTCTTTGATCGTCGGGATCAGAGAACCGGCCATATCTGCATGGGAGCCATAACCCAGCATAATATCAAGAAGAACAACACCTGTTGATTCATCATCAACTGCTGCCTGCATACATTCAATACGTTTTGCAGGATCGATCATCGGATGTGGTTTTCCCTGTGTATAAGCATCATCGCCAAGGTCCACTACGATATTTCCGTCAAGCTGAAGCATATATCCTTCGATATCTTCCGGTGGTACTTTGCAGTTCATGGCATCCTTGATCAGCATAGCTGCTTCATTTGCCAGTGTTCCGCCTGAATAATATGCCTTGATCGTTTTCTTGTCTTCTGCTTTATAAAATGTAGACTCGTCCACATCCGCTTTTGCTTCCGGAATCTCTGTTCCTCTTACCAGACCTACTGCGAGGCGTGCTGCTTCATCCAAGGTATATGCATGGTAGAAGTTTTCTTCATGATACTCCGGTTTCTCGCCAACAAACAGAGTTACAACCGGTTTGCTGAAATCGGAAAGTCTGTCGGAGATCATATCTCTTACTTCTTTTGCCGGCGGTTTGGAAACGATCACAAGTACTTTAACAGAATCGTCATCTTCCATGGCATCGATCATATCCATCATCGTAATTCCACCGATGGCTGCGTTCAGATCACGTCCGCCGATTCCGATTGCGTTGGTTACACCTTCGCCAAGTCTGTCGATGATCGTTGTCAGTTCCTGGATACCGGTACCGGATGCTCCGATAATTCCAATAGAACCAGGTGCTACGTTATTGGTAAATGCAACCGGAACGCCCTGAATAATACCTGTACCGCAGTCAGGTCCCATCACAGCAAGTCCTTTTGCATGTGCTTTTTCTTTCAATGCTTTCTCATCTTCGATGGAAACATTGTCACTGAACATGAATACATTTAACCCCTCATCCAGAGCGCGGTCTGCTTCCAGTGCAGCATATGCTCCCGGAATGGAGATAACTGCAAGATTTGCCTCCGGTAATTTCTGAAGTGCCTTATCCCAGGATTTTACACTTTCAGATCCTTTTTTATCTGAAGATGCAGAAGACTGTTTTTTAAGGAATGCTTCTACATTTTCCATAATCACATCTAACAGGCTGTCATCATCGATATCTGCAACAACTACCATGTCGTTTGCAGATGCATTCATAAGTTCTTCTGTGTCCAGTCCGCTCTGTTTGAAAATGTCTTTGTTTGCAGGTGTCGCCATCATAATGGACACTTTCTTAACACCTTCGATCGTAGAAATTTCATTTGTAAGCAGCATAAGGACAACCGAATCATGGTAACTTCCTTTTTTTACAACTGTTTTTAACATTTTTTCTTTCTCCTCTATAATCATCAATTAATCGGCGAATCTGTTTTTGTGGTCATATCTGTTGAAATGGATATCATCGCTCTTCAGATATTCTACAAGTTCATCCACAACCTCGATTCCACCTTCGGCCATGGCTTTGTCTCTTCTCATCACAGCTCTTTCACCCGGATAATATACTTTTCCGAATCCCGGAGCTGCTTTCATGGCGCCAAGTTCATCACATGTCTGAGACATATTCTTCTTGAACTGTTCTGCTCCACAGAATCTCTCCGGATCCATAACAATGATCATCTGTCCGAGTTCACGTCCCTTTGAGCAGTCATAGTACATAGAACTTACGTGTTTTCCGAACGGTACTCCCAGAAGTACACCGGAGAAAACATCCACCATCATCATAAGTCCGTATCCTTTTGCACCGGCAATCGGTACAAGCGCATTTACCTTATGCGGATCCGTTACCGGAAGACCTTCTTCGTCAACAGCCCAGTCTGCCGGGATTTCTGCTCCCTGGGATCTCTTGTCGAGAATCTTGCCCCATGCCTGAACGGTTGTAGCCATATCGAACACGACAATTCTGTCATCTGCAGTCGGAACCGCAAAGGAAATCGGGTTTGTTCCATAATATGGTTCTGTTCCGCCGTACGGTACAGCCATCGGGTCGGACTGACAGAATGTGATGGCAGCAAGTCCTGCCTTTGCACACATTTCTGTATAGTATCCGATTGAACCTGTGTGTGAAACATTTGCCATTCCTACAACAGCCACTCCGTTTTCCTTTGCCATCTCGATTGCTTTTTCTGTAGCCTTTGTAGCTACCCAGTAACCGATACCATTGTCCCCATCCATGATACCTGAGCAAGGACCGGTCTGGTTCCATGTGATATTCGGTTCATGTGTGATACCGCCTTTTGCAATTCTTTCGCTGTAGTATTCCACACGAACTGCTCCGTGAGAAGCGTATCCTCTTTCATGAGCCCAGGTGAGGATCTCTGCTGTCTGCTCAGCGTGCTCCTCCATAAGCCCTGCCTTCATTAATTTATTTTTCATCAAACCTTTTAATTCAGATCTGGAAAGTCTCATTTTATCTTCATCCATCCTTTATTTATTCTTAAACTCTTATAAACGAACGTCTCTGTTGCAGTCTTTAGAGTAGATATAGGTCAGTGCTTCGTCGCGTCCTTCATCACCTACTGCATAGCAAGCCTGCGGGCAATAAGCATCCATGAATACATAGTCATCTTTCTTAACTGGGATCCACTGATCATCCAGTCTGTACATTCCTTTGCCTGTAAGGAAGAGCATGCCGTGTTCCTGAACATGTGTCTCAATATATCCGTGAGATGCTCCGATATGGAATTTCAAGATATGCATATTCATATCGAATCCAAAATCATCTGTCGGAAGGAAGTTCAGGATGTAGCAGTTTTCCATACCTTCATAAGCGATCCACTCCAGTTCGTCTGTGCTGCTTACGATGGTATAGGCACTGTATCCTTCGATTTTCTCATATCTGCGTCTGTATAAATACATTTTTGCATCTGCTTCGCCTTTATTTTCAAAAGCAACCGGTTTGTCTTCCGGTGAGTAGATGTATCCGCCTTTTGTAAGAACTGCTTCTTTGTCTGCATTCTTAACAGTTACTTCACCTTCCATTACATACAAGAAAGTCTCGATTCCTTCTCCGCCGATTCCTTCATTCTTTCCGCCAGCGTGAGCAGTTACCAGATAATCTGCAAAAGAAGCACCCATTGCCGGTGAACCAAGAATGGTCACGTCACAGTTCACATAGCCTGGGATGCTGTTTTTAACAAGTCCGTCTGGTTCAAGAAGTACCCAGTTGTTTGTCTTAACAATAGAACGTGTCTGAAGAAGGTCATCACGGTATCCAAGTTGTTTGTTTAAATAGCTCATTCTAATTTCCTCTCTTTCTTCTGATTGTAATTTTCGTCTTGTGGTCAACCAGTTTTTATACCTCAATTATGACAATGAAGCCTGTTTTTTTCAACCGACAATTTAGACAAAAGCACCATGGATATTTTGTCCATAGTTTGGTATTTTTCTAGTATGATTTGCTTGTATTTACCATTTTTTTTGCTATACTATAATTTATAGCGCATAGAAATCCGAAAATTGCGCGCATCCTTTTATATAATTTTTTTCAATATTGTAATTAATTTCAACCACATTTCAAAGAAAACAGGAGATTGAATCATGATAAGCAAAAAACAGTTGTCCATTCCGAACAATTTATATGAGAAGAACGTAACCATTTATGATGACCCTTCGATTCCCTTGAAAGCCGACATCCTTTATTTTCACGGAGGCGGTCTTTTGTATGGACAGCGAGAAGATCTTCCTCAATTGCATATAGACACGTTCACGCAGGCAGGTTTCCGGATCATTGCATTCGATTATCCGCTCGCCCCTTCAGCCAAACTGAACCTGATTCTGGAGGATGCCTGCGCATCAGTCAACCATTATCTGGAGAATCCGGATCTGTATGGTTCGGAAAATATCCCCTACTTTCTTTGGGGACGTTCGGCCGGAGCTTATCTTTGTCTTCTCATTGTTGCCAGCGGCAAATGTAAAAAAGCTCCCAAAGGATTGCTGTCCTATTATGGTTACGGCTTTTTATGCGATGGTTGGTTTCTCACCCCGAGCAAATACTATACATCTCTCCCCACTGTGGATGATTCCGTGCTCGCCTCTCTTCCGGCCGCTATACATGCTGCCGGCGATCTCGACACACATTATGGAGTCTATGTATACGCAAGACAGACCGGCAAGTGGATTGATCTGATCTACTCAGGACGGGAAAAATATTTTTACCTCGACTATACACTCAGAACCTTCCAGAAGCTCCCGTGTCCGCTGTTCTGCACACATAGTATTGGAGATACGGATGTCCCGTATTCCGAATTTCTGGAGCTTTGCGCTCATTTCCAGCCCAAGCGTTTTATCGCTTCTTGCAGCGTACACGACTTCGATCGGGACGAATCCAGTCCAGTCACAGAAAAACTTCTCCATGCCACCCTGGAATTCCTGGAGCAAAAATTATCTTCATAAACATTAAGGCGGGATCAATTCTTAACATCCCGCCTCATTTTATCTTTCCAATTGTTTCTTTGCGTTTATGATTCCTCTTCTGCATCCTTCGCCGAATACATTATCCACTATACCTTCTTTCAAAGCAACATCCAAATGACATGCGTTTCTACATCCAGTACAGATGATTTTCTTTCTTCCGGTAAAACCAGAATGTCCTTCCCCTTCCGGCTGTTGAATCTGATTCTTTGCGGTGTTTAATCCTCTGAAACAAGAATTTCCATTCACTTTTCTCACCTTATTCCCTTCCACTAAAACACGCATCAGGCAGGTTTTCTCGCAGGCTGCGCAAGAGATCGTTTTTAGTTCCATCTGTTCCACCTCTTTTATTTTTACCAAAAGCGGGACGTCTTCTTAGAACGCCCCGCCCCCGGTTTATCATGGCACAATATACAGTGTGATTATTCCAGAATTGTTCCTTTTCTGAACCGTTCACATGACGGCATTTTCTTCATGCAGAAGTAGAATACAAGTCCGGTCGGAATGGTTGCTGTAAAGAATGATACGTTTACGTTGATCAGACCGATGACTGCACCAACAGCAATTGCAATAATAGCTGCCCAGTTGACACCTGCATGATTTCCATTTTCATTATACAGATCGTCCAAAACTTCCTGTGTGATTTTTCTTCTATGAAGAATAAAGAAGTCTGTAATCAATACCGCAAAGATCGGTGCGAAGAATGCGGAATAAATCTTAACAAAAAGGTCAAGTCCTGCAGCGGAGCTGTCATTTGTCAGGATCCATGGGCAGGTACATACCGCAAGAATACCAACAAGGATTACAGCTGTTCTGTGTTTGATCTTAAACACATCCATAAATGCATAAGCAGGCGGAATTACATTACTTGCAAGGTTTGTAGATAACTGTGCAAAAATGATAAATCCTAATGTCACAAGAAGGACGACTTTGTTGTCAACCATCTGTGCGAACGCATTGATCGGATTTGCAATACCGGTTGCAGTTGAAGCCATTGCTCCGATCAGACCGAGAAGTACTGTAGCCGGAACCATCGCGAGGAAGTAGGATGCTCCACGTTTTACAGAAGAATATCCGGCTTTCATTTCTCTTGAATAGTCACCTGCATTCAGCATAACGGTTGTACTGTTTCCAAAGAAAGCAATAACGGCACCGATAAACGGCATTCCCCATGTTCCGCTGTGGCTCATAAGCTTATCATTGATCACGCTGCCATACTGTGTAATACAGATGTATAACAGATAGATCATTGCGATAGAAATAACAACACCACCGATGTTTCCTACCCATTTTGCTCCCTGGAATCCCTTAATAGAAAGCAGGATCTGAACCAGCTGGAACAAGATGAAGAATAACCAGATATTGTCATATCCGAAAAATACGATTGAAATATTATTAAGAGCAGCACCGCCGAGCCATGTCTGGAATCCATACCACACAATAGCCGGAAGTCCTCTGAGCAGTACAGGGATCGTACTTCCCTTTGTGCCAAATGCACTCTTCAGCTGAATCGCATATGGTGCACCTGTCTTATAGCTGAACTGATCGTTCATCGCAATTCCGACGATCAGGATCAAGGATCCGATAAATACAGCTGCAAACAACTGTACCAGATTAAGTCCTTTCTCTAACTGGGCTGATCCCATTGTAAGTGTTCCGATGGAAATACAGCCGCCAAGCCACAACATCGTGTTGGATCCCCAGCTCATGATACGGTCTTTCGCCGGGATCGGAGCAAGCGAGCTGGCCTGCTTCTTCTCATTATTTACATCACTCATAATCTCTCTCCTTATATGTTCTCTTCTTATTTAACAGGTGTAATATA
>JBJFCH010000199.1:0-7654 GCA_051888835.1 Oliverpabstia sp.
TACTTCTCCTGTCTCTGCTGTCCTTTTTTCGGGAATTTTGCTCTGCCTGCAATAATACCACTTTTCAGTTCCGTTGTCTTCCGAAATTGAAAAATTGTAAAGATTCTGGGCTGCATGAATATATACGAAAACTTTTCATTTTATAAAGGAAATCGGGAAAATGTACGCAATAATATAATAAAAGATAATAGTTACGTGTAAATGAGCAAAAAGCAGGGAGGTGTATATATTGAATATCAGGGAAAGTGCAGAAGAGAAAGAGTACCGGAATTTGAGTCCCTATGCATCACACAGCCGGGAATCCAAAGGCAGGAAGACACCGGAACCGGAGTGTGATATCCGGACGGTTTATCAAAGGGACAGAGATAGAATTATTCATTCGAAGGCATTTCGGAGACTAAAAGATAAGACTCAGGTGTTTCTGGCGGCGCAGGGGGATCATTATCGGACACGGCTGACCCATACGCTGGAAGTTTCCCAGACGGCGAGAACGATTGCAAAAGCATTGGAATTAAATGAGGATCTGGTGGAAGCAATTGCTTTGGGACATGATCTGGGGCATACGCCTTTTGGTCATGCAGGGGAAGCAGCACTTGATGAAATATGTCCCAGCGGCTTTGCTCACTATAAGCAAAGTATCCGTGTGGTGGAACTTTTGGAAAAAAACGGAGAAGGACTGAATCTGTCCTGGGAAGTGAGAGATGGAATTCTGAATCACAGGACATCCGGTACACCCCATACGCTTGAAGGACAGGTTGTTCGTTTGTGTGATAAAATCTCGTATATCCATCACGATATGGACGATGCGGAAAGAGCGGGAATATTGAGTGAAGATGATGTCCCTATCACCATACGTGTAGTGCTGGGTGACTCCTGTAAAGAACGTTTGAATACATTGATTCATGATATAATTACGACCAGTTACGGAAAAGACAAAGTGCAGATGTCATCGGATGTGGAAGATGCCATGAAAATGCTTCGAAAACTGATGTTTGCAAGTGTGTACCGTAATCCGGCAGCAAAAAAAGAAGAAGAAAAAGCGAAAAGAATGTTGAAAGAAATGTATATGTATTACAGCAAAAACCCGGATACCATGTCGAACGAGTACAGACAGCTGATCCGTCGGGGAGAGCCAATGGAACGGGTAGTCTGTGACTACATATCGGGAATGACAGATCAGTATTCTATGGCAAAATTTAAGGAAATATTTGTACCGTCCGGATGGGCAGTATACTGATCAGAAAATAATGTATCTAAACAGTTACGAAAAAAATCGAAATAAAAAAAGGAAATCAGAATTTTGTGGGGAATATAATCTATGTGACGTTTAAATCGTGTGATAGAAAACTGTGGAGGAAACATGAGATATTCGGAAGATCTGATTGAAGAGATACGGATGAGAAATGATATTGTAGATGTAATATCCGGATATGTGAAACTGCAAAGAAAAGGCAGTTCCTATTTTGGATTATGTCCGTTTCACAATGAAAAATCACCTTCTTTTTCAGTAAGCCCTTCCAAACAGATGTATTATTGCTTCGGATGCGGAGCGGGAGGAAATGTTTTTACATTTCTGATGGAGTATGAAAATTTAACTTTTGTGGAAGCACTCCGTATGCTTGCCGACAGGGCGGGTGTGGAACTGCCGCAGATTGAGTATTCCAAAGAGGCAAAAGAACAGGCGGATCTGAAAGCCACACTTCTGGAAGTAAATAAAGAGGCTGCCAAGTATTATTATTATCAGCTTCGCCGGGAGAGCGGTCGACAGGGTATGGATTATCTGAAGGGCAGAGAGTTGAGTGATGAGACAATCAACAAGTTTGGTCTTGGCTATTCGGACAAGTTCAGCAATGATCTATATCGTTATCTGAAAAGCAAGAATTACTCCGATGAGATTTTACGGCAGTCCGGTCTGTTCAATGTGGATGAACGGAAAGGAATGTATGACAAATTCTGGAACCGGGTAATTTTTCCCATCATGGATGTGAATAACCGTGTGATCGGATTCGGAGGAAGGGTCATGGGCGACGCAAAACCCAAATACCTGAATTCACCGGAGACAAAGATTTTTGATAAGAGCCGCAATCTATATGGGCTGAATCTGGCAAGAAGCTCCAGAAAGAAGAATCTGATCATCTGTGAGGGGTATATGGATGTGATTTCCATGCATCAGGCAGGTTTTAACAATGCGGTTGCTTCCCTGGGAACTGCTCTTACCTCACAGCAGGCAAGCCTTTTAAAACGTTATACAGATGAAGTACTGATCATCTATGACAGTGATGAAGCGGGAGTGAAAGCAGCCCTTCGAGCTATCCCCATGCTGAAGACAGCCGGACTTTCAACTAAGGTGATTAATCTAAAGCCTTATAAGGATCCGGATGAATTTATCAAAAAGATGGGAAAAGAAGCATTTCAGGAGAGGCTGGATCATGGAATGAACAGTTTCCTGTTTGAACTGCATGCGATGGAGCAGCAGTATGAGATGGAGGATCCCCAGGGGAAAACGGATTTTTTCAAGGAAACAGCACAGAAGCTTCTGCGTTTTGAGGATGAAATTGAGAGAAACAATTACATCCAGGCGGTGGCAGACACTTATCATATCCCGCCGGAAGATCTACGAAAGATGGTGAACCGGATGGCGATGAGAGGCGCAGGTATCCAGGAACCGATCAAACCAAAATCCGGATTGAATCGTTCTCATGAAAAGCAGGATGGTTATACCATGTCACAAAAGTTGATGCTCACGTGGATGACTTCGTATCCGGAGATTTTCGGGGAAGTTGCCAGATACATCGGTCCTGAAGACTTTACGAATCCGTTGTATCATACAATAGCAGAAATGCTTTATGAGCAGTATGCTGCAGGTGAATTGAATCCCGCAAGGCTTTTAAACAGATTCACTGACAGCGAAGAACAAAAAGAAGTGGCTGCTGTGTTCAACGCACAGATTCCTCTGGAGACAGATGAAGAACGAAAGAGGGCACTTCTGGATGTTATATGCAGATTGAAGGAAGACAGCATAGCGCATCGTACCGCCCGGCTGGATCCCACTGACATGCAGGGACTGATGAATCTGATGCAGTCCAAGAAAGAATTGGAGGATCTGAAAGCGGGTAAGCTGCATTTGCATATTTCTTTTAATTAAGGATAAAATATAAACAATCTATGGAAGGATGGAAAACAAATGGAAATGGATAAAGCTCAGTTCGCGGAAAAACTGAAAGCACTTCTGGAAATGGGAAAGAAGAAAAAAAATGTTCTGGAATACCAGGAGATCAATGATTTCTTTCAGGGAATCACATTGACAACCGAGCAGATGGATATGATCTTTGAGTATCTTGAAAGCAACGGAATTGATGTTCTGCGGATTACGGAAGAGGATGCTCTGTTAGATAATGACGATATTCCATTGGAAGAGGAAGAGGTGGATATGGAAAATATTGACCTTTCCGTTCCGGAAGGAGTCAGTATCGAGGATCCTGTACGTATGTATCTGAAAGAAATTGGAAAAGTGCCGCTGTTAAGTGCAGAGGAGGAAATTGAACTGGCAAAAAGAATGGAGGCCGGGGATGAGTCTGCAAAGAAACGACTGGCAGAAGCGAACCTGCGTCTGGTAGTCAGCATTGCAAAGCGCTATGTGGGTCGTGGAATGCTTTTTCTTGATCTGATCCAGGAAGGAAATCTGGGTCTTATTAAGGCTGTAGAAAAGTTCGATTACACGAAAGGTTATAAGTTCAGTACGTATGCTACCTGGTGGATTCGTCAGGCTATTACAAGGGCAATTGCGGATCAGGCAAGGACGATCCGCATTCCGGTTCATATGGTGGAGACAATCAACAAACTGATTCGTGTATCCCGTCAGTTGCTCCAGGAGCTTGGTCGTGAACCAACACCGGAAGAGATTGCGGAAGAAATGAATATGCCTGTGGAACGTGTTCGTGAGATCCTTAAGATTTCTCAGGAACCGGTATCTTTGGAAACACCGATCGGTGAAGAAGAGGACAGCCATCTTGGCGATTTTATTCAGGATGATAATGTTCCGGTGCCTGCGGATGCAGCTGCGTTTACACTTCTGAAAGAGCAGCTTGGAGAAGTACTGAGTACATTGACAGAGAGAGAGCAGAAGGTACTTCGTCTCAGATTTGGACTGGATGACGGCAGAGCCAGAACTCTGGAAGAGGTAGGAAAAGAATTCAATGTTACGAGAGAGCGTATCCGTCAGATTGAAGCAAAAGCTCTCCGCAAACTGCGCCACCCCAGCCGCAGCCGCAAGTTAAAGGATTATCTGGATTGATTCATCTTTCCAAACGTCTTCGGATGAATGCATCTTTTGTGACACCGGGCAGCCGACTTGCGGATGTGGGAACGGATCATGGTTATATTCCTATCGCGTTGGTAATGGAAGGACAGATACCGTCCGCCTTGGCGATGGATGTCAACGAAGGTCCGTTAAAGCGCGCAAAAGAACATATCCGGGAATTTCATTTGGAATCCTGTATACATACCCGCCTCTCTGATGGTGTGCTTGCTTTGCACCCCGGGGAGGCGGATTCTGTCCTTATCGCCGGAATGGGCGGGGCGTTGATCATAAAAATCCTGAGTGAAGGGGAACAGGTACTGAAGTCTGTAAAAGAACTGATCCTGCAGCCGCAATCAGAGATTGATAAGGTACGCCGATATCTGGAAAAGACCGGGTATAGGATTATACAGGAAGATATGGTATATGAGGATGGAAAGTATTATCCGGTGATGAAAGCAGTTGCTGGGGAAATGCATTATGACCGGGAGATTTTTTATCAATATGGGAAATTATTGTTGGAAACAGGACACCCTGTTTTGAAAGATTATCTTGAACAGAGGCGGAGTGTATGTGAAACGATTCAAAGAAAACTGACTCAGGATGGAAAAAAAGAAGAACGTACACAAAACAGAATCCGCCAGGTTCAGGAAGAAATCCGGCAGATTCAAGAAGCTCTGGCATATGATAGCATAGAGGTGTGAGAGATGATATGTAAAGAAATAATGGAAAAGCTTGCCATGCGTTGGAACCCTTCCTATGCAATGGATTGGGATAATGTGGGGTTGTTGGCAGGAAGACAAGAGAAAGATATTAAAAAAATATTTGTAGCTCTGGATGTGACAGATGAGACACTGGAACAGGCCCTTGAATTTGGAGCAGATCTTATGATTACTCATCATCCACTGTTGTTTTCTCCTGTTAAGAAAATTAATACCGGGGATTTTATCGGAAGACGGCTGATCAGGATGATTCAGGCAGATCTGTGTTACTATGCCATGCATACAAATTTTGATGTGACCGGTATGGCTGCATTGAATCAGGAATGTCTGGACCTTCAGAATGCAGAAGTTCTGGAAGTGACATCACAAGAGCCCATAGAAGGAATCGGACGTGTCGGAGAGCTGAAGGAAAGTATGAGTCTCGGTGAATTTGCCGGGAAAGTAAAAGAAGGTTTTCAGATTCCGGATGTACGGGTTTATGGGAATCCGGAACAAACGATTCAGAGAGTAGCAGTAAGCAGTGGTTCCGGAAAAAGTATGATAAAAACAGCACTGGAGAAAAAGGCAGATGTGATTGTAACAGGAGATATTGATTACCATTCGGGAATTGATTCGGTAGCACAGGGGCTGGCTGTGATTGACGCAGGACATTATGGAACAGAATATTGCTTTATAATTTATATGAAACAGGAACTTGAAAAAATGTTTCCTGATGTGGAGGTTGGTGCTGCAGCAGTCCGGCATCCGTATCAGGTTATGTGATTTTGACAGCAGGAGGTGCAGCGATGGACGCAAAGAAAGAGACAAAAATGTGTAAAGTGACAATCTGCGGACAAACCAGGGAATATCCGGAAGGGACTGCTTATGGAGAAATTGTAAAAGAATTTGAAGAACAGTCAGAGTATCCGGTGGTGCTGGTCATGGCAGACAGAAAACTGAGAGAACTGCATAAAAGGATACACCATGACTGCCGGATATCCATGATATCCCTTGCGGATGACATCGGACACAAGACTTACAAAAGAAGTATGAATCTGTTGCTATTAAAAGCAATCTACCATGTGGCAGGACATGAGAATATACGGAAAGTGGTCCTTCAGTTTACTGTCAGTTCAGGTTTTTATTACACAATTGACGGTGACGTGACGATTGATAAAGAGTTTTTGGAAAAAGTGGAAGCTTATATGCGTCAGCTGGTGGCAAAGAAAGCACCTGTCATGAAAAGAAGTATATCCACCTCTTCTGCAGTGGAACTGTTCCACCGTTACGGGATGTACGATAAGGAGAAATTGTTTAAATACCGTCGTGTATCCAGGGTCAATATCTACAGTCTGGAAGAGTTTGAGGATTATTTTTACGGATATATGGTATGGCATACCGGATATCTGAAATATTTTAAGCTGTATCCTTATGACGAAGGATTTGTTTTGCAGATGCCGAAACAGAAAGCTCCGGAAGTTGTACCGCCATTTGTTCCCTCACCCAAGATCTTTCAGGTGCAGAAAGAATCGGAAAAATGGGGAGAGATGATGGAAGTATCCGTGGTAGGGGAATTGAATGAGAAAATCTCTCATGGAAATATCAAAGAACTGATACTGATTTCCGAGGCACTGCAGGAAGGAAAAATAGCAGGAATAGCAGAACAGATCTGCCAGAGGAAAAATGTAAAATTTGTAATGATCGCCGGACCTTCATCTTCAGGAAAGACTACATTTTCACACAGACTGTCTGTACAGCTTGCGGCACATGGTCTGAAACCTCATCCTATTGCGGTGGACAATTATTTTGTTAACAGAGAAGACACTCCGGTGGATGAAAACGGAAAGTATAACTTTGAGTGCCTGGAAGCGATTGATGTGGAATTATTTAATCGTGATATGAATGCTTTGCTCAGGGGAGAACAGGTAGAGATTCCCAGATATAATTTCCGGGTTGGAAAAAGGGAATACAAAGGGGATTTCCTTAAAATGAAACCAAATGATATTCTGGTCATTGAGGGAATTCATGGACTAAATGATAAAATGAGTTATTCACTGCCAAGGGACAGTAAGTTCAAGATCTATATCAGCGCACTTACACAGTTAAATATCGATGAGCATAACAGAATACCTACCACAGACGGACGGCTGATCCGGCGGATGGTACGGGATAACCGTACCCGTGGAATCAACGCAAAAGAGACCATTTCCATGTGGGCTTCTGTGAGAAGGGGCGAAGATGAAAATATTTTTCCATATCAGGAAGAGGCTGATGTAATGTTCAATTCTGCACTTCTCTATGAACTGTCAGTTCTGAAATTATATGCAGAACCGCTGCTTTTCCAGATCGACAAGTCAGAAGATGAGTATTATGAAGCAAAAAGGCTTCTGAAATTCCTGGATTATTTTGTAGGAGTTCCTAGTGAAGATATCCCGAATAATTCAATTTTAAGAGAATTTGTCGGCGGAAGCTGTTTTGAGGTATGAAATTCCATATTTGACGGAGCAAAGTGATTGTGATAGAATAAACAACGTAAGTAGAATAAATGGTCGCGGCTGACATATGCCGAAAGGCGTCAGGTGAGGAAAGTCCGGGCTTCACAGGGCAGGATGCCGGATAACGTCCGGTGGAGGTGACTCCAAGGCCAGTGCAACAG
>JBJFCH010000200.1:0-18627 GCA_051888835.1 Oliverpabstia sp.
ACCATTTTCAGAAGACCTCTTCTGGAATGATGATCTTTGTGATGTGTTTTCAGATGCTCTGTCAACTCCTGAATTCTTGCTGTCAGTACAGCAACCTGTACTTCCGGTGAACCTGTATCACCTTCGCTTCTGGCATATTCAGCCATGATAGCCTGTTTCTTTTCTTTAGAAATCATGTTATTTTCCTCCTTGATTTTAAACCGCCGCGTATTAAGAAACGGTCGGAGACTCCAATCTCTGAATACGGGCTGACTCATACTCTGCTAGTATATCATATGAAATTTGGGAAGTAAACCCCCTTTTTCAAAATTTCACTTTTACTCCAGTTCCGGATCCTCATCCAGAATAGAGAATGCAATATTGGTCGCATGATCTGCCACACGCTCCAGACCGGATATGATATCCGAGAAAATCATTCCTGCTTCCGGTGTACATTCGTTCTGGGTCAGTCTTTCCACATGCTTTTGCTGCAGGATTCTTTCTTCCTGATCGATCTGGTCTTCCAGTTCAAGGATTTCCTTCAGATGCTGACGGTCATTTTTGGAGAACATTTCCACAGAATAATTCACAATTTTCTGTACCATACCCATCATATGGATCAAATCCTGCTCTCCGTCCTTACTGAACACCACTTCGTCATCCCGCATCATAATGGAAGCATCCGCAACATTTTCTGCATGATCACCGATTCTTTCGATATCATTAACTACATGGAAAAGAGAACCAATACTCATCACATCATCGATAGGCAATTTAGACTGATTCAGATGAACCAGATAGTTCGTGATTTCTTTATTCATATAATCAATATTTTTTTCCACCCGGTAAACCTCATCCAATTCTTTCTGATCATGAGATACCAATGTATTCATGGCACGTTCCAGATTGGTGATTGCCATATTTGCCATACGCTCCAGTTCACGGACCGCCTGAAGAACCGCTGTCGTAGGAGAAAATGCATGTTTGTTGCCAATATAAAGCAGTTCAAATTCTTCTTCTTTCTTGTCATCACCCGGTATCACCAGACAGGCAGCTTTTACAAGCCACTGGGTAAATGGAAGCATCAGGATAACCTGACCCACTTTAATGATTGAGTTTGCGTTG
This sequence comes from Oliverpabstia sp., assembly GCA_051888835.1. Taxonomy (GTDB): domain Bacteria; phylum Bacillota; class Clostridia; order Lachnospirales; family Lachnospiraceae; genus Oliverpabstia. The sequence continues at coordinate 1,105 of JBJFCH010000200.1, forward strand.
GCAATCATACGTCCGGCTTCATTACCGGAAATCTCCATAAAGAAGTTAACTACCACATCACCTGCTATAATAAGTATAATCGCACAGACGATTGTTCCGGAAATATTAAAGAGCAGATGAATACAAGCAGCTCTCTTAGCATCCTTTTTGCATCCCACACTTGCCAGAATTGCTGACATGGTACAACCGATATTACATCCAAGCATCATGAACAGACAGACCGGAAGCTCTACCAGACCTTCTCTTGCCAACAGCATGATAATACCAACTGTAGCTGAGTTACTCTGAAGAATTGCTGTAGCAACACATCCCACTATAAATGCTATAAACGGGTTGCTGAGGGAACTTAGTGCCTGAACCACCTCAGGGATTTCTTTAGCTTCCGTCAATGCTCCTGAAATAGATGAAATACCCATAAAAAGAACACCAAATCCCAAAATTACTTCGCCAAGTCTGTTGATCGTCATATGATCCTTAATGAACATGGCCATAATCACACCCACGATAACAAACAGGGGGGCGATATCTGCCAGATCAAACGCAATCAACTGTCCGGTAACTGTTGTACCGATGTTAGCACCCAGAATAATACCCGGAGCCTGGGAAAGCTTCATCAGACCCGAATTAACAAAGCTCACCACCATTACCGTTGTGGCATTGGATGACTGAATCAGTGCAGTAAAAAAAGTACCAACCAGTACACCAATCACTCTGTTCTTTGTAAATACTTCCAGAATACTCCGCATCTTAGAACCGGCTACTTTTTGCAGACCTTCGCTCATCATTTTCATTCCGTAAAGGAAGAAACCAAGTCCGCCTACCAAAGACATTATTATACTCATGACTTTTACTCCTTCGTATCCCGTAAAATTCCTGTATTCCGAAACTGCCTGTTACAGTTTCTTTTTTTGGATTTTACATTTTTCTTACGCAGATTTAACATATACACACAAGGAAAAGAAATACGCCCTGCGCATTTCTCTCCTTATACAACACATATCATATCTACTATAAAAGAAAATTTCATCTTTGTCCACAAAAATCTCTAAAAAAGTTTCTTCCTGCCTGCGCATCTCTTTGAATTTGTTCTCTTAGCTCTTCTACAGAATCAAATTTACATTCCGGTCTTACAAAATGATAGAACTCTACCCATGCCTCTTTGCCATACAGATCTTCATCACAATCAAATAAATAAGTCTCAACTCCTGCAAAGGGCACTTCCACAGTTGGCTTCACTCCAATATTGGAGATACCATAAAACTCTTCTCCGTTTATATACGTCTTTGAGGCATACACACCGAAAGGCGGCAGCAATTTTCCGTTATCCGGAATCTGATTGATTGTCGGAAGTCCCCAGGTACGCCCCAGTTGTCTTCCATGTACCACTTTTCCTTTCACAAAATAAGGATATCCTAAAAGCCCATTGACTTTCTCGATTCGTCCTTCTCTAAGAGTTTCTCTGATCCATGTGCTGCTGATTTCCCGTTCATCTTCCATTTCTTTCTCAAGGATTTCAACCTCAAAACCATATCTATGCCCAAGTTTTTTCAGGAGCTGGGGTGTCCCTTTCCTTTCATATCCAAAATGAAAATCCGGTCCCACGATCACGTAAGCAGCCCGAAGTTGTACAGCCAGAACTTCTCGTATAAAATCTTCCGGTTCCATCTGAATCAATTCAGGTACAAAAGGACACTCTATAAGGCAGTCAATTTTTTTTCTTTCCAAAAGAATTTTACGCTCCTCATTGGTAAGCAGGGTTCTGGTGATTCTTGTTCCAAGCTTTACCAGAGGAGATACATCAAAAGTAAAGACCACCGTATCATATCCTTTTTTACCCAATTCCAGTGTCCTGGTAATCAATTTGTCATGACCTCTGTGCAGTCCGTCGAATTTACCCAGTGTTACTACACTTCTCTTATTCAGCTGAAAATCCAATGTATTTGTAATGTATCTCATTCTGTTCCTAAAATCCTTTATTTTCCTGTGTATAAAACATTTTTACCGGCAAAAACATATTTCCCTTTTTTCGAAAAATCCCAACAAAGTTCTTTGCACTGTCATAAATCCTGTAATTCTCTTCAGACGTACTTTTCGAATTGATTTCCTTGACAAAAGACTCTGAAAACAAATTGCCGTTGTGTACCAGCCGATCTCCTTCCGGGACTATATACACTGCCGGATACTGATCAAACATTTGATCCACAGGGACGATAATCGCAGTGAATTCCTGTCGGGATACATATTCCTGAATCTGACAAAGCTTTCTGGCATCTGCCAACTCAAATCTCTCCACTCTGGTTCTTATCAGTTTCTCCATACAGCCGCCGCATCCCAGTCTCTCTCCGATATCATTGCACAAAGTTCGGATATAAGTTCCTTTAGAACAGTGAACCCTTATAGAAACCATCGGAAGTTCCAGATTCAGAACTGCAATCTCATAAAAATGCACCTTCCGAGGCATTCGCTCAATTTCTTTTCCTTCCCTGGCCAGTTCATACAGTTTCTTTCCATTCACTTTGAGAGCGGAATACATGGGGGGAACCTGCATCTGTTCTCCAATGAAAGATGCAATGCAGGAACGTACTTCTTCCTCTGTCACATACACTGGTTTTTCTTCTATAATTTTGCCCGTCATATCCTGGGTGTCTGTACGGATACCCAGATGTAGAACGGCTTCATACACTTTATCATGATCTGCCAGCATATCACACAGACGAGTGGCTTTTCCCAGGCAGACGGGAAGCACTCCTTCTGCCTCAGGATCCAGTGTTCCTGTATGTCCGATTTTTTTCTGGTGGAAAATCCCCCTAAGCTTTGCCACCACATCGTGGGAGGTATATCCCGCTTCTTTATATACATTGATAACACCATTAATTTCCATTCACATTCTCCCGAAGCTGTATGTCAATATCATAGGTCAGACTGTTAACAACATCATGTACCGACCCCTGCATGGTACATCCGGCTGCCCGTACATGACCGCCGCCGCCAAAATATGATGCAACCCTTGCCACATCTACGATTCCGTTGGATCTCATACTCACCTTATATTCCTGAACTCCGGTCTCATAAAGGAAAATAGCCACTTCCACACCTTTGGTATTCTGAAGCTGATTAACGATACCATCCAGATCTTTTGGCGTCAGACCGTAAAATTTCAAATCTTTCTGCCTCACATATCCTACAATACACTGCCCATTCATCAGCATAATGCTCTCCATAATAGTACGGCCCATAATTTGATTCTGCGCATAGGTCTTTGTATAAAAGGAATCTTTAATGATTTTCGCAAAATCAATCCCTTTTGCCATCAACTTACCACCAATCTCCATTGTCTCAGGACCGGTGCAGGAGTACTGAAACACACCTGAATCATGGATGATTCCTGTATATATCGACTCGGCGATCTCTTTTGTGATCTTTTCAGGATCCATCAGTTTATACAGTACTTCACAGGTGGAACTTGCATTCGGTTCAATATGATTGATCATGGCAATTCCTGTATTTGTCACATGATGATCAATGCATACAGTATGATCCGCAGTATCCAGAGCTTCCCCTGCCAGTCCGATCCTGTCTCTGCTGCTTACATCAAAAAGCAGCAACAGGTCATACTTTTTCCCTTCCTGCCATTCATGTTTTATCTGATCAATACCCTCTATGTAGGAAAACACATCCTGGATTTCTTCCAGATATACATCCACCTGAATCTGAGGATAATGCTTTTTCAAATAAAGATACATACCCATGCAGGAACCTACACAGTCACCGTCCGGTCTCACATGACCGGCGATGGCTGCTGTGGTTACACCCTCCAGAACAGACGAAATCTTACTTATCATCTTCCTCATCCCTTTCTGAGATTTCTTTATTTACCTCATCGATCAGTTTCGACATATTCACACCATATTCGATAGACTCATCCAGCTTAAACTGAATCTCTGGTGTGTTCCTAAGATTCAGTCTTTTTGCCAACAGTCTGCGAATATAGCCCTCTCCGCTTCTCAGACCGGCGATCGTATCATTTTTTTCTTTATCATTTCCCAGAACACTGATATACGCTTTGCAGGTTTTAAGATCCGGTGCCACTTCAACAGATGTAACAGATGTCATCATATGAATCCGGGGATCTTTAATTTCCTGACGAATGATCGTACTCAGTTCTTTCATAACTTCTCCGTTGATTCTTGTATTCTTGATACTGTTTTTTCTCATTCTTCAACCCTCTGCTATTCATAATTCAGTAATGCCAAACATTCCTGCAGTCAAATACATCAAAGACTGCAACCGGCCCAAAAGCACAAACTGCAGTCTTTTCTCATTTATTGTTTCCTCTATCTTGGAACTTCAACCATAATATATGCTTCTACCTGATCCAGTTCCTGAATATCGTTAAATCCTTCGAACACCAGACCACATTCATATCCGGCTCTGACTTCTTTTACATCATCCTTGAATCGTTTCAGAGATGCCAGAGGTCCTTCAAAGATCTGTGCTCCTTCTCTGGTGATACGTACAGAACATCCTCTCTGGAATACACCATCCATCACATAGCTTCCGGCAATATTACCTACACCGGATGCCTTAAATACCTGACGGATTTCTCCATGACCGATGACTTTTTCTTCAAATACAGGATCCAACATACCCTTCATAGCCGCTTCCACATCTTCGATTGCCTGGTAAATAACTCTGTACAGACGCAGATCGACACCTTCCTGTTCTGCGATTGCTTTTGCAGTCGCATCCGGTCTTACATTGAAACCGATAATGATCGCATTGGATGCGGATGCAAGAGTAACATCGGATTCATTGATGGCACCCACACCACCATGGATGATCTTAACGACAACTTCATCATTGGACAGTTTTACAAGACTCTGTTTAACTGCCTCAACAGAACCCTGAACATCCGCTTTTACAACAATGTTCAGTTCTTTCAGATTGCCTTCCTGAATCTGATTGAACAGATCATCCAGAGACATTTTTGCTTTTGTCTCTTCCAGAAGCCGATTTTTATTTTCAGAAATAAAGGTAGCCGCAAAATTCTTTGCCTCTTTGTCATTTTCTGTAGCTACCAGAACCTCTCCTGCGTTTGGAACATCGGAAAGTCCCAGAATTTCAACCGGAGTAGAAGGTCCTGCCTCTTTTACACGACGTCCTTTGTCATCCATCATCGCACGAACCTTACCGGAGCAGGCACCTGCCGCGATGAAATCTCCCACATGCAGCGTACCTTTCTGTACAAGAATAGTGGCAACAGGTCCCTTTCCTTTATCCAGCTGTGCCTCAATCACAAGACCACGGGCTCTACGTTTTGGATTTGCTTTCAGTTCTCCCACTTCTGCTGTCAGAAGAATCATCTCCAGGAGATCTTCAATACCTTCGTGTGTCTTAGCAGATACCGGAACAAAGATCGTGCTTCCGCCCCAATCCTCCGGAATCAGTTCATATTCAGACAATTCCTGTTTTACTCTTTCTACATTGGCACTCGGTTTATCGATTTTATTGATAGCTACAATAATCTCTACACCGGCAGCTTTTGCATGATTAATTGCCTCTATTGTCTGAGGCATAACACCGTCATCGGCTGCTACTACCAAAACTGCAATATCTGTTGCATTGGCACCACGCATACGCATAGCGGTAAATGCTTCATGACCCGGAGTATCCAGGAAAGTAATCTTCTGACCCTTGATAGATACCACATAAGCACCTATATGCTGTGTGATACCGCCTGCCTCGCGGTCTGTCACATTTGTCTTACGAATTGCATCCAGAAGAGAAGTTTTACCGTGGTCAACATGACCCATAACACAGACTACAGGAGGTCTGGAAACCAGTGTGGATTCATCCTCTTCTTCCTCTTTCAGCAGTTCTTCGATTACATCTACTTTTTCTTCCTGCTCTGCGATAATATCAAAATCCATGGCGATTTCCTGAGCTTTTTCAAAGTCAATTTCATGGTTTACAGTAACCATAACGCCCTGCATGAACAGTTTTTTCACGATAACGGATGGCTGCATCTTCATCTTATCAGCCAGTTCACGAATCGTCATTTTCTCCGGAAGTACGATCTCTTTTACTTCTTCTTTCTTTTCTTCCTTCGGCTGCGGACGAACCGGTTTCTGAAGAGCTTTGGGAAGTCTCTGGTTCGGACGGCGACTCTGATTCGGACGATTTCCGCCCTGTCCGCCTCTTCTGTCCTGTGTTTTCTTTTCTTCTCTTTCCCGTTCTTTTTCTTTATCTTTTTCTTTACTCTTTACATCTCTTACCGGTTTTCTTGCAAGACCAAGATCCATAGTATCCACAGATGGTGTTCTGGAATCTCTGCGATCGGTACGGCGGCTGTTATCTCTGCCGTCACGCTCTCTTACATCTCTGCTGTCTTTATCTCTTCCGTCTCTGTCTCTGTTGTCACGGTTCATACCGTTTCTGTTATTATCAAATCTGCGGCCTTCCTGACCGTTATTGGAACGCTCACCGAATCTGCGGTTATTGTTGCCATCCGGACGGTTCTGACCCTGCGGTCTTCCCTGACCCTGCGGACGATTCTGGCCCTGCGCTCTTCCCTGTCCGTTTTTATTGTCAAATCTACGTCCACTCTGACCGTCTCTACGATCCTGATTTCTTTCCTGGCCTTCTCTGCGTTCCTGATTTCTCTCCTGACCGTCTCTTCTTTCCTGATTTCTTTCCTGACCCTGACGGTTTCCGGAAAACCTGCGGTTACCGCCATCCTGGGTATTTTGCTGACCTGCTGCCTGACGATTGGGAACTTGTGCTGCTGCCTCTCTGACCTGTGTCTGTGGCTTTTCAACAGCAGGTGCCTGTGCCGGCTGAACCGGTGAAGTCTGTGTCTGTACCGGCTCTGTCTTTACTGCGGTCTTTGGCTGTACTGACTCTGTTTTAGGCGCTGCATTGACTCCGCTTTTCGGCTGATTCTGGGCCTGTGCCTCTGTAGCCTTTACAGGCTGATCTTTTCCCTGCTGCGGACGACTTCCCTGTGTGGATTTTCTTCTGAAGTTCTTGCCTTCCTGTGTCATGGCATTCTGCGGACGGAACACCTGGATCAGATTGGATTTCTTTTTCAGACGCTCTGCCGGTTTTCTTCCTGCCCCTTTATTTTCTTCTTTTCCTTCGGATTTATCTTCTTTTTTACCGGAAAATGCTTCCCGTACCATTTTTTCTTCTTTTTCTTCCAATGTACTCATATGACTCTTAACTTCTATCTTTTTCTCCTTTAAATAGTCTAATACCTCTTTATTGGTTTTATTCAATTCCTGTGCCAGCTCGTAAACTCTCAGTTTTGACATATTACCACCAACCTTTCTTTGTTCATGTCAAACAGTTACGCCAAAGGTTCCAACATATTCATCTGTTTTTCCAGTGCTGACGCAAGGTTTTCGTCCGTAACAGCCAGTGAAGCCCTGAATTCTTTTCCGATTGCTGCCCCTAGTTCGATCTTACTGCCAAATTCATAATAAGGCACCTGATAGTATTCACACATATTGCGGAATTTCTTCTTTGTATTATCAGAAGCCTCCGCCGATGCAATTACCATATATGCTTTTCCGGTCTTTACTGCTTTTTCTGTTGCGAATTCTCCGCTTGCGATCTTTCCTGCCTTCATGGAAAGTCCGATCAGTGATATTACTTTTTTATGATTCAATCGTATCCAGCTCCCTTTCCAGGCTTTCGTATACTTCCTGCGGAATCGGCATTTTCAGGGAACGTTCCAGGCCCCTGTTCTTCATGGCATTTTTCAGACATTCTTTCGAAAAACACAAGTAAGCGCCTCTGCCATTCTTCTTTCCTGTAGCATCAAGAACAATTTCATTGTCCGTCGTTTTCAGGACACGAATCATTTCCTTTTTGTTTTTCATTTCATTACAGCCGATACATTTCCGCAGCGGTACTTTTTTTACATTTGCCATACTTTTACCGCCTCACAGTTATATTATGATAAATATTCCGTATCTTCTGCTACTTCCTGATCAGATTCTTCTTCACTGTAATCCTCAGCCTCATAATCTTCTTCGTCTTCGTAGCCTTCTTCATCCTGATAATACTCGAAATCTCCGGCCTCTCTTGCCTGAGTCTCACTCTTAATGTCAATCTTAAATCCTGTCAGGCGGGCTGCAAGGCGGGCATTCTGTCCTTCCTTACCAATTGCCAGAGAAAGCTGATAATCCGGTACGATTACCAATGCAGTCTTTTCATCCGGATCTGCCATAACAGAAATTACTTTTGCCGGACTCAGGGCATTTTCAATCAACAGTGCCGGATTTTCATCCCAACTGATGATATCGATTTTCTCTCCCCGAAGCTCTGCCACGATCGAATTGACTCTGGCTCCGTTCATACCCACGCAGGCACCTACCGCATCCACATCCGGGTCAACAGACCAGACAGCGATCTTGGTTCTGGAACCTGCCTCTCTGGCAATACTGCGGATCTCCACGGTTCCGTCACTCACTTCTGTCACTTCTGATTCAAACAGACGTTTTACCAGTTCCGGATGGGTTCTGGATACCAGGATCTTCGGTCCTTTTGGAGTATCTTTTACTTCCAGTACATACACTTTAATTCTCTCTGTAGGACGGAATACTTCGCCTTTTACCTGCTCATTTTCATTCAGTATCGCATCTACCTTGCCCAGATTGATGCTTACATTTCTTCCAATATAACGCTGTACCACTCCGGTAACCACATCGCGTTCTTTCTGGAAATACTCATCATAAAGAACTTTTCGTTCTTCCTCGCGAATCTTCTGCAGAATTACGTTTTTAGCATTCTGGGTAGCAATTCTTCCAAACTGTTTGGACTGGATCGGAACCTGGACCATATCTCCTACTTCATATTTGGAATCCATCATTTTCGCATTGGTCAGGCTGATCTCAAGAACTGAATCCTCCACATTCTCAACAACTGTTTTTTCTGCATATACACTAAAATCACAGGTTTCCGGGTTGATACTTACCTTTACGTTGTCTGCCTTTCCGAAATGATTCTTGCAGGCCTGGATCAGAGACTGTTCAATAGCCTCCAGCAGCACCTCTTTACTGATACTTTTTTCCCTTTCCAGAATATTTAATGCTTCCATTAATTCTGTGTTCATTTTTTTCCTTATCCTCCTTAAAAATCAAAAGCAAGTCGTATCAATGCGATCTCGTCTCTCTGAAATACTCGGGTTTCCTGATCATCCAGGGTAATCGTCACATGTGTTTCATCATATGCGCTGAGAATACCGAAGAATTCTTTTTGTTTATCAATCGGACGGTAAGTGCGGATCTCCACTTCCTTACCCATGCTGCGTTTAAAATCTTTTTCTTTCTTCAGCGGTCTTCCCAGCCCCGGTGAGCTCACTTCCATAACATATGCATCATCAATAAAATCTTCTTCATCCAGCTTGTCACTGAACAGGCGGCTGACTGCCTCACAGTCGTCAATGGTTATTCCGCCTTCCTTGTCGATGTACAGCCGCAGATACCAGGTTCCCGCTTCTTTTACATATTCCACATCCACCAGTTCAAATCCAAAACTGCTGACGATGGGTTCCGCTATCGCTTCTGCTTTTTGTTCATACTGATCTCTTATACTCATGCTCTCACCACCTTCGTATCAGGAAAAACGTTACTGTTCACTCCATGACCAGCAACAAAAACTCCTTATGACATAAAGAAGAGTGGACGTCTCGCCCACTCTTAACTAGCAATTACCTATTAACACAGTTATCATAGCACTGTTTTTCATAAAATGCAAGGGGGAAATGCAACTGTTTTTCATTTAGACCCTTACTTTTGTTCCCTTAGTATCCCGTTTTCCAAGCTTCACCTTATTAAGCACCATCTGTTTTCCTTTGTATTCCACACTGCACTCTATTCGGCTCTCCACAAGATATGCATGTTCCAGATAATCCTGATCTCCCAGCTTCATACCACGGACTCCCACCGCCGCTTTTTTCATCTCGGACACTTCACTTTTCATAAACCGAAGGAAATATCCTTCCTTACTCTGCAGTACCACATAATCCATCGCATCACATAACCCTACCAGCACCAACTCATCATCTTTTGCCAGCTTGGTCGACGCAATGGTCCGTTTGATCACATCAAATTCTGAACCGGGGACCTGCTTCACCATACTGTTTCTGGTAACAAATAAAACCATGGAATTTTTCACAGTTTCCATACTTGCCACAAAGAGAATCTGCTCCTGGGCGCTGGAATAATTACTTACATTATCAATCGGTGTTCCCTTATCCCTCAGTTTTGCCAGCGGCAGATCCATCACTTTTACCGTGTGCATCTGCCCTTTATCAGTAAAAATACAGATCTTATCTGTGTTCATACAAGTAAATACATACTTATATTCCCCGTGAGCTGTCTCTTTATTTCTTTCATAAATGGATTTGTCCATAGTTTTTGCATATCCGAAGCGATCCATCAGGAAGCATACTTCTGTTTCTTCCATCTTCTTTTCTTCAAATACTGCTTCTTCCACATTTTCAATAACAGTGCGGCGTTTTCTTCCATAAGCTTTCTTTGTTTTGTCCAGATCATCCATGATCACTTGTGCCATGGAATCGTAATTATTTAAAATATCTTCATAACGGGCGATATTTTTCATAGTCTCTTCATGTTCCGCCAGCAAAGCCTCTATCTCCAACCCGATCAGCTTGTACAGACGCATCTCCAATATAGCGGTTGCCTGCCGCTGAGTAAACTGCAGCTTCTTGGCCGCTCGCTCGCTGGTCTTTGTTTTGAATTTGATACCCTCCGTGATTCCCATCGTCAGGCAGTCTTTTACCTGCTTCTGATTCTTGCTGCCTCTGAGGATCTCAATGATCAGATCGATCACGTCACATGCTTTGATAAGACCTTCCTGAACTTCCTTTTTCTCCAACTCTTTATTCAGAAGCGTCTGATACTTACGGGTGCAGACCTCAAACTGAAAATCCACATGATGCTCTATGATCTGCTTCAGGCTGAGAGTTTCCGGCCGCCCATCAGCCACTGCCAGCATATTGACACCAAAGGTATCCTCCAGACGGGTCTTTCTATACAGCATGTTTTTCAGATTTTCCACATCTGCGCCTTTTTTCAGTTCCAAAACGATGCGGATTCCTTCTTTGGAAGACTGATTGGAAATATCCACGATCTCCGGAGCTTTTTTACTTTCCACCAATGCAGCTACATCATTTAAAAACTTACCGATATTCGCCCCCACCATAGGATAAGGAATCTCCGTGATAACCAGATTCACTTTTCCACCTTTCACATTTTCCACTTCCACCTTTCCCCGTACTTTAATTTTTCCGGTTCCGGTTTCATAAATTTTCAAAAGTTCATCCTTATTGGTCACGATGCCTCCGGTAGGAAAATCCGGTCCTTTGATGTAACGCATCAGACCTTTTACCGTAATATCGTTATTTTTCATATAAGCTTTTACCGCATCCACAATCTCGCAAAGGTTATGCGGCGGAATACTGGTTGCCATACCTACTGCAATACCATCTGCTCCGTTTAAAAGCAGATTAGGCACACGTACCGGCAGCACCACCGGTTCTTTTTCTGTTTCATCAAAATTGGGCATAAAATCCACTACGCCCTTGTCCATATCACTTAAAAATACTTCCTGGGTAATCTTCTGCAGACGGGCTTCCGTATATCGCATGGCAGCAGCCCCGTCTCCCTCAATAGAACCGAAGTTTCCATGTCCGTCTACCAGTGTCTGTCCCTTTTTGAAATCCTGTGCCATTACTACTAAAGCTTCGTAGATTGAACTATCCCCATGAGGATGATATTTACCCATCGTATCCCCCACGATACGGGCACATTTTCTGTAGGGTCGGTCATAACGGATTCCCAATTCATACATATCATACAAGGTCCTTCTCTGTACCGGTTTCAGACCGTCCCGCACATCCGGCAGTGCACGGGAAATGATAACACTCATGGCATAATCAATATAGGATTTCTGCATAATCTCCGAATATTCAGTTCTGATAATCTGTCCGTCCATTTTATTCCTCCGCTAAATATCCAGCTGTGCATCCTGTGCATGCTGATAAATAAATGCTTTCCGGGGCGGTACTTCTGTTCCCATCAAAACTTCCGTCACATCAGAAGCCATCCGGGCATCCTCAATCTCCACCCGTTTTAAGATTCTTGTCTTCGGATCCAAAGTTGTCTCCCAGAGCTGCTGGGCATCCATCTCACCCAGACCTTTGTATCTCTGTAGAGTAAAGCTGGAACCTTTATGGGATTTTCTATATTTTTCCAGTGCCTTGTCATCATAAAGATATTCTTCTTTTCCCTTTGCCGGAATCACTTTGTAAAGCGGCGGCATGGCAAGATACACATGCCCTTCATAGATCAGTTCCGGCATAAAACGATAAAACAATGTCAAAAGCAGTGTGGAAATATGGGCACCGTCCACATCGGCATCTGCCATGATAATGATTTTGTCATATCGCAGTTTTGTGATATCAAAATCATTGCCGTACCCCTCTGAAAAACCACATCCAAAAGCATTGATCATAGTTTTGATCTCAGCATTTGCCAGAACCTTATCGATCGTAGCTTTTTCCACATTCAGGATTTTTCCCCGAATCGGCAAGATTGCCTGATAATTTCTGTCCCGGGCAGTTTTCGCGGAACCTCCCGCAGAATCTCCCTCAACGATAAAGATTTCGCAAAGACTGGGATCTTTCTTTACACAATTAGCAAGCTTTCCGTTCGAATCAAAAGAATATTTCTGTTTTGTAAGAAGATTGGTCTTCGCTTTTTCTTCTGTTTTCCGTATCTTGGCAGAACGTTCCGCACAGGAAAGTACAGTCTTTAGCACTTCCAGATTCCGGTCAAAATAAAGAACCACTTCATCCCCGGTAACCTTGGATGTTGCTTTTGCCGCATCCTGGTTGTCCAGCTTTGTCTTGGTCTGCCCTTCAAAACGGGGAGCCGGATGCTTAATAGAAATCACGGCTGTCATGCCGTTTCGAATATCCGCACCGGTAAAGTTGGCATCTTTTTCTTTCAAAATCCCCAATTCTCTGGCGTAATTGTTCATGATCGTAGTGAACATGGTCTTAAATCCCGTCAGATGGGTACCGCCTTCCGCATTATAAATATTATTGCAGAATCCCAGTACATTTTCATGGAATTCATTCACATACTGAAATACGCCCTCTACGGTAATCCCTTCACTCTCCCCGGAAAAATAAATCGGATCGTGAAGTACTTCTTTTTTCTTATTCAGATCCCGGACAAATCCAATGATTCCTTCCGGTTCATGATATTCAACGACTTCTGTTTCCGGCTGTCTCCGATCTTCAAAATGAATGGTAAGCTTCGGATTCAGATAAGCGGTCTCATGAAGACGGCTTTTTACTTCTTCTTCTTTAAACACCGTTTTTTCAAAGATTTCCGGATCCGGCAGAAAATTGATGCAGGTTCCCGTCTCCTTTGTTCTTCCCAGCTTCGGCAGAAGTCCATTTTCCAGTTCAATCGTGGGGATTCCTCTCTCATAATGATCATGATGCACATAACCTTCCCGACTGATCTTCACGTCAAGATAAGTGGACAGTGCATTTACTACGGAAGAACCCACACCATGCAGTCCTCCGCTGGTCTTATACACCGAATCGTCAAACTTGCCGCCTGCGTGAAGGGTAGTAAATACCAGTCTCTCTGCTGACATTCCTTTTTCATGCATCCCTACCGGAATACCTCGTCCGTTATCTGAAACCGTACAGGAACCGTCTGCTTCCAGAATCACCCGGATAGAATCACAAAATCCAGCCAGATGTTCATCTACGGAATTATCCACAATCTCATAGATCAGATGATTGAGTCCCTTTCGGGACACACTTCCTATATACATTCCGGGACGTTTCCGCACTGCTTCCAGTCCTTCCAGCACTGCTATACTGCTGGCATCATACGTATTGCTTTTTGCCATTTTATTTCCTCTCTTTTCTTTCAGGATATCAACCCGTAATATTCCAGAGCCCGGGCAACTCCATGATTCTGATTACTGTCCGTAATATAGTCAGCCACTTCTTTTACCCGTTCGGAGGCATTCGCCATAGCTACACCGATTCCTGCCCAGCGGATTCCTTCATAATCATTGTCACTGTCCCCGATGGCAATCACCTGTTCTCTGGCAAATCCCAGTTTTTCACAGAGCCATTCCAGTCCGTTTCTTTTACTCCAGTGTGCATCCGCGATTTCAATATTTTTTTCTTCTGTGGAAATGGGATACACTCCCGGCAGTTCGGCAATCCTGCCAATCAATTCTTGTTGGTCTTTCTTTTCCACACACATAATATGAAATTTGCTGATCAGATTTTTTTCTTTCAATACAAAATCATCCAGAGTTTCCATGTGGATATTTGTCTTTAAAAGCTGTTTTCTGTAAGCCTCCATACAGCGGCTCTCTTTCATATATTCACAGCCTCTGTAACTGTCATACGCATCCAGGCCATGATAGATTTCAATAAATGTGGGATATTCTTTTGCCAGCTGATAGATTTTGCATCCGGTCTCATAGGGCATTGTACATGAAAAAAGAATTTTTTCAGGATCACCCTGGGTTATGGTTGTACCGTTGGCATTAATATAATAAGACATTACCGGAAAATCCTGCAATACAAAACGACTGTTGCGGTATCCCCGTCCTGTGGTCGGCACCACAAGATGCCCCCGCTCCATGGCTTTTAACAGAGCATTTTTATCTGTTTCTGATATGGTACAGTCTTTTCTTAAGAGAGTTCCGTCCAAATCAATTGCAATCAATTTTTTCTCCATTGTTAACCTCATCCATTTTACCTATATGCCTCTCCAGCAAATAAGGCAATACTTCGATATTGTTTTACTAGTTACTTTTCCCTCTGATGAATACTCATAAATATTTTCACTTGTAAATTCCTTCCACTACATTCTTATCCTCTATATTCTCTTCCAATGATAATTCCGAGAACCACCACCAGGACAATGACAGTAATCAGCAACAAAACTATAAATTTTCTGTGTTCCTTCTTATTTTGTTCTATTGGGCGTCCACAATTCATGCAAAATTTTGCATCTTCAGGTATAGGTTATACACAATTGGGACAGTTCTTTTTCACTTAATGTATCATTGTCAATCTCCTCTAACTTCCAAATTTCCAATAATTGACTGTCTAATGAATTATAGCATAAAAAACAAAAACATAAAGATGAAAATATTTTTTACTTTTTCTTGCAACAAATCAATTCTTTTTATACACTGTTATTATAGAAGGACATAAAAAAAGAAATCTTTGATCACTCAAAGATTTCCAATAAGCAGTTCGTAGGGGAATCGAACCCCTGTTTCCGCCGTGAGAGGGCGGCGTCTTAACCGCTTGACCAACGAACCTTGCTCGATTATAATACTACACTCTTTTGGAAAATGCAAGTGTTTTTTTAAATTTTTTCAATTTTTTTATTTTTCTGTCAAATGCAACTATTTAAGGAGGTATCATGTATGAAAAAGAAATTTAGAATCCCATTAACTGCTGCTATTTCCCTTGTATTTCTTCTGACCGGATGCGGCTCATCCAAAAGTTCCTACGATACAGCCGCAAGCCAGTCCTACACCGAATCAGCTTCCTATGACAGTGGATGGTCGGAAGAGGCCGCCACGGAAGAAGCCTTTGCGGATATGGAATATGACGATGCAGAATATGCCGATGTGACAGAAGGCAGCGGCGGAGATCCTTCCGCAGCAGCTTCTGCCGGTGCCAATGATCTAAGCAACCGAAAACTTATCAAAAATGTATCTCTCTCGCTGGAGACAGAGGATTTTGATACCATGAAGTCCAGTATGGAAGAATCCATATCTTCCTTCGGCGGTTACATAGAATATTCCAGTTTCGATGCTCCCCAGGGGACCTATCGTCTCCGCTACTATTCCATTACTGCAAGAATCCCGGCTGAAAATCTGGACGAATTCGTAACTACAGCCGGAAATCTGGGAACCCTCACGAACAAATCAGAAAACGTGCATGATGTGACTCTTGATTATGTAGACAAAACTGCTTATAAAGAATCCCTTCAAGTAGAATATGACCGTGTGACCGAACTTTTGGAACAGGCCGATGATCTGGATCAGATTCTTGCTCTGGAATCCAAACTCTCCCAGCTTCGCTATGAGATTAACAGCTATGAATCTCAGCTTAGGACTTATGATAACCTGATTTCCTACAGTACTGTAAATATTTATATCTCAGAAGTTGAACACGAAACAGCAGTTTCCAACACGATTGGCAGCCGAATCAGCAGCGGATTTTTTTCCAGCCTTTATGCAGTTCGTGATTTCTTTGTAGATTTGTTTGTATTTCTCATTGCCAACCTGCCGGTTCTGCTGGTTTGGGCAGTAATTCTTGTCCTCATCGTTCTTCTGATCCGACGTATATTGAAAAAACGAGCATCAAAAAAGAAAGCACGAATGATCGAACAGCAATCAAACTATACGAACTACACACCACAAAACACCGTAACCAATACTTCTGAAAATCAACCAGTAACACCTTCATCCGAATCGGACCATGAGAATTCTGAGTCATAAAACTTTAAGGGGCTGTTCACAGCCCCTTAACTACTCAGCTTAATACGCAAAAAGCACAATCATAACCGTATGGATTAAGCCAAATATACGGTTATGCTTTCACTATTCTTCAACGCCACGTATTATAGATTTCAATCCATCTTTCCACAGGAAATATACACAGTAAACTGAAAAGTACCGCTCCCACCATCACACAGAAACGAACCAGAGAAATCTCTTTATTCTGCCGAATAATCACACAGACAAATACGAATCCCATCCAGATCATAAATACCATGGTCAATACACGCTTCACAGTCAAACCATACGCCCAGATATATAACACCATCTTACTTGCTGCTGTCAGAAGAAGCATCAGTGTGAGCACAGAAAGACAGACTGCCATGATACGAAAAATTTTATTTTTCCCCGTCTCTGTTTTGGAAAAGATGCCTGCACATCCCAGAAGAATCAAGTTCCATGCGCCAATCTGGCACAGTTCAAAAAATCCTCTTCTGGCATATTCCGCATACGTAAATCCTTCCGGCATGACACCAAGAAATGCGGAAAACAAATAATCACCCTGGATTCCCATGAATACAACATACACCAGACAAATGATGACTAACGCCGTTCCTGATGCTATATCAGGAATCTTTCTCACGGCCTTTCCTGTCTCTGCAATAGCTTCCCTTTGGATCCTGTCCGTATTTCTCCCACTGATGCTTCCAAAAACCAGACCGAACAGATAGGAAGCCACCGGAACTGCCAGAATAATTCTCATGATCGTCAAAAACAGATGCTCCGCAGTATACTCAATCAACTCGCCTACAATTCTCTCAAACCCGGCATCAGCCCGGGACAGAAGCGGCAGTATGACCAAGAGAGCCGGAATCGCAATCACCGCTCCCAACAGAACGGCTAAGGCCTGATGTTCCTTATCTTCTTTCT
>JBJFCH010000200.1:18727-41597 GCA_051888835.1 Oliverpabstia sp.
CTTATCTTCTTTCTCATCCTGTTTATTATTTCCGAAGAGAACTCGAAACTGACAGGTAAAGTTACAAAACGGCACCACGGCAATCGAATTCCACCAGTCAAAAAAAACAAACTGAGATGTTTTTCCCTGTAGGAGCATGTGACCGGAAATTGACAAAGTCCAGTACGCTGCAACAAAAATCAAGCCAATCACTTGGAGAAAAGGAAAAACGCTCCAAAACGCATAAGGAATCCCCAAGGACAGCATGATAAGCAGCCAGAAATAACTCTCTGTCGATGGGTGTTTACCTTTCTGCCAAAGGTACAATAAAACTACAACTGCATAGGCCACTGTAAAAAGTGCCAGATTCCTCTCAAAATTTCGATATTCAGTAAACACATAGATCAAGCCATATCCTACCAAAAAATAGATAACTGCAAAGATTTTGTCTTTTCCGTTTGCATTTACAGACTGCTTCTCTGTCATATTTACGCCTCCCATCATGGAGTCAAAAGCTTTTGACCCCAACATCTTTGTATATAGAATATTACCATTCATCTTAAATGTCAATATAAATTTATCGTTTTACAATAATTTATTCTCGCACATCAATATTTATCAAATATACAAATGAGGCGCATCTGCATCTGACCTTTTGCATTGAATGTTAGCCGATCAGGTATTTCAGCAGCTGCTCTTTCTCCGTATTCAGTATCAGTGTCTCATCAAATCTAGGAGCATGTTCTGTGATTCCCAGAATCTCCAGTTTTTTCTCTGCTGCCGCCTGTGCCATCTCACGGATGGTTCCATATGCATGCCCACTTGCCAGTGTATGAGTATGTACATCTGCAATTATTTTTTTCATTTTCTCTCATCCTGCTATTTGTCATTACGATTCTATTTTTCTCCAACCTGCGTTTATTCTTTTTTCCAGTTCTCCAAAGGTTTTCAATCCGCTCAGCGCATCGGCGGCGGCAACACAGCATGCTCCTGTTGCCGCTGCAAGCTCCAGACACTTTTCAAAAGGATATCCATGAATCATCGCTGTTAAAAATGCTGCTATGGTAGTATCTCCGGCTCCTGTTCCCGAAATCACTGCCTCCGGAACATAGCTTTTCTCAAACCCTTCTTTTCCGGCAAAGGTTGAAAAATCAATTTTGCTTTCTTTTTCAAGATCAACAAATGCGCTATACTCGGCTGTTCTATAATAGAATCCCGGTGCACCACACTTAATCAGTACAATCTTACATCCCATATCCAGCAGCTGCTTAGCCAGCGGAGCTACATCTTTCCGGATGGAAATCACTTCCGTCACATCTCTTCCATCTGCTTTTTCAATCAGTCTGTAGTACCGTTTTCTATCTAAAGCAAAGCACAACTCTTCTATACTGGGGAGGAAGAAATCCACATACGGCAGAGTTTTTTTGAAAATAAGAGTCCAGTCCGCCTGTGCCGCTTCTGACTTTTCATCCATGGCAGCCATGTCAAGAGACGTCATACAACCACACTTTTTCACTCTTGAAAACAATTTTACCAGTTCACTGCCCTCATTTTGATACATTTTTTCCATAACAGAGGGATACCCGAAATGAAACAATATTGATTCTTTGCACTTTTCGTAATCGATATCTTCTGCTGTAAATGTGTCATTCGCTCCGGAATAATGCAGAAACAGACGATCGATTCCCGGAATCGCCAGCACAACCGAATAAGAAGTTGCCTGATCCGGGGCAATGATCATTCCTTCAGCGGCTTCCTGCTCTCTCAGTTTTTGTAAGAGCATGGTTCCAAATGCATCTTTTCCGATTTTACCCATCAGGAATACATCTGCTCCCAGAAATTTCATGGCAAGTCCCGTATTTGAAACAATACCTCCCGGATGAAACTGAGCAGTTCCCACGTTTACCAGCTTTCCGGGTGCAAGAATATCTTCGAATCTTTTCTGTTTTTCACATGCAAATGCGGGTGTGAAATCCATGCAGATCTGGCCCGCAGCAATTATTTTTTTACGCTTCATCATGCTTTACCAACGGATCCGAACAGCCGGATTTTTTCTTCTACGACCTTTTTCATTGCATCAATCTCATACGGAATCATCTTTGTCATACTTGCCACACCCTCATCCAAAGCCTTCTGTGCTCCTGCTTTTCCTGCTTTTTCAAGATCTGTAAAAATATTGACCTTACAGATTCCTTTTTTTACCGCCACTTTAAAATCTTCATCCGCAAGCCCACTTCCTCCATGCAAAACCAGTGGAAGTCCGGTACCTGTTGAAATCGCTTCAATACGGTCAAAATCCAGCTTGGGCGGAAATTTGTAATCTCCGTGAGCATTTCCAACAGCGACTGCAAGTGCATCTACCCCTGTACTTTTCACAAAGTCCACTGCCGTTTTTGGATCTGTATAATAATCACTTGGATTTAAAAGCTTTCCGGCTCCTTCATTGTCCCCGACGTGACCCAATTCTCCTTCCACAGACACACCCATCGCATGGCAGATTCTCACCATCTCAGCAAGACGTGCTTTATTTTCTTCATAAGCACATATAGAACAATCATACATGATGGAAGTAAAACCGGCCTTCAAAGCACGGATACACCCCTCATACGTAAGACCATGATCATAATGAACCACAACCGGAACTGTCGCTTTCTGTGCCATAGGAATCAGATATTCCGCCACACGTTCCAGGCTCATAGTAGGAAGAAGTACCTCTGCTGTACCAATCATCACCGGAGCTTTCAGTTCTTCTGCTGTCTCGATGACCGCTCTTGCCATCTCCACATCCACTGCATTGAAAAAACCGACTCCGTACCCACCTTTTTTTGCCGCTAATAATACATCATTCATTGTTACTAACATTCTCTTACCTCTCCTTCTATTAGTATATTTATTTTACTATTAGATCAAAAAATAGAATCCATACAATGGATTAAGAGATCAATAGTACATTTGTTTTACCATCATTATATCACAAACAAGGATGCTGTCAATATCCGTTTTTATTCTTTCATACCATACTATTTTCGACTTTCGAAAAGAAGTTCCCCTTTAAAGACCTGATTTACAACATTAACGGCAGCCCCCGCAAGCTGTGCATTTTTTTTGAAGTATGCTTTTCTCACAGTGATTTTCTTTTCATCATGTACCATTTTCTTTTCATTGATCAGTTTTTCCAGACACAGCACATGTCTCTCAGCCCAGTCGATACAATCATGTCCGAGCACGATCATTTCCGGCTGCAAAACATTCACACTGCTGACCAGTGCCGTGCTGACATCCTGCAGCATTTCTTCAAAAATCTGCTCTGTCTCCTGATTCTCAGGCATACTGCAAAACTGTGCAAATTCCACATCAAGTCCTGTACTTTTCTTCAACTTTTCCAGAATCACGTATGTACTTGCATACATTTCCAGACATCCTCTGTTGCCACAGGCACATACTAATCCTTTACGGTCAATACTCACATGTCCGATTTCCGGTGCAAATCCTCTGTTGCTGTGATATACCTCCCCATTACTGATAATACCGGAACCAATACCATTAGATATTCCCAGAAAAATAAAATCCTCCACATTTTTTCCGACTCCGAACAACTTTTCTGCCAGAGCGGCGCTGTTATTGTCATGATCAAAAAACACAGGCATTGCATACCTTTCTTTTAATACATCCACAACATTAACATTTTCAATCCCATAAAACCTGGGAGGATTCACAATCATTCCTTTCCGGATATCCACCGGTCCTATGGAAGCCACACCAATTCCCAGAATATTTTTCTCTTTATCAAGAAGACGGTCGATCACACAAAAACAGTCCGCATACAGCTGCTCAACTGTCAGATTGTCAAACATGATACTTTCTGTTGCAAGAATTTCCATGGTAAGAGTACATACAACCGCCTCAATCCGGTCTCTGAAAATCAGAAGTCCGATCACCTTTGGCGCTTTTTCAGATATTTTCAAAAGAATCGGATTTCTGCCGCATACTTCTGTCAGCTCTTCCTCACATTCCACAACAAGATTTTGTTGTATAAATTCTGATATAATATTGGTTACTGTCATTTTTGCCAGCCCGGTCATTTTAGAAAGCTCTATTCGAGTTCTACAGGTCTGCGTTGCGATCAACTGCAAAATCAGACCTCTGTTAAACTGTTTGGAAGTAATACTGTTTTTTCCTGTTAATCCAGCCATC
Organism: Oliverpabstia sp.; assembly: GCA_051888835.1. GTDB lineage: Bacteria > Bacillota > Clostridia > Lachnospirales > Lachnospiraceae > Oliverpabstia. The sequence goes on from JBJFCH010000200.1 coordinate 22,901, forward strand.
CATGCTCCCCCTGTAAACAATATTTGTATGAGACAAGGGACAAAAGATCAGTCACCGCATGCTTGCATGCCTGTGACTGACTTTGGGGACCGCAAAAGCATGAGGAAGCAGCCCGAATAGGGCGGATTCCGAATGCTTTTAGAATTTTGAGAGTGCAAAGCACAGAGAAATTCGTAGTCTCATCCCATTTGAACCCGTAATCATCATATATCAAGCAACATTATTTTATTCTATCACAGAAAGTATTGTCAAGGGTACTGCATTTTTATTCCCATGTCTCATCCTTCTTCAAAGGAAAGCTTTATGTTTATCACACGATTTGGCATCAGTCTGATTTTGACTTTCTTCTGCCGTATTTCATCCACCTTTCCAATCCGATGTTCCAGTGCATCTGTCAGACAGGCATCTTTCAATTCTCTCTCTGTTTCCAGTTCCACAATCTCCGGGGTAGAAGAAGGATTATAACACCGGATCAGTAACTCATCCATACATTCTTCCGTCCGTTTTACCGAACTGATAATTCCTTTCCCCTTCATAGTTATTTTTGAATTATACAAAGGTAAGGTTCCATTATGAGAAGTATTTGAAGCAGTATACAATGGATGGCAGAACAAAGCTGCTGTCATGATCTTTTCTTCCGGATCATCACCGCACAATGCCAGACCGATTTCGATCCGATGCTGACCAATCTCCGGATATTCATCCGGATCATAAGAAGAACGGATCAAATCCACCTGTAAACTGTTATCACAGCCCCGATAACCATATTTGGAATCTGTCACCAGAAGTACACTTCCTTTTGTCTGCTCAGATACTGTACTGATAAAACTGTTTGCCGGTATATCATGGAAAAGCTCCTGTGTTTTCAGTACCCCGTACGGAACGTCTCTTTCATATGCACTGCAGGTACAGCAAACCGGTACCTTAAAACAAAGCTGCGGGATTCCTTTGTCTTTCTCACCTATTTCCTTCCAGTCCACATTGACCAGATACCGAATCATTTTTTCTTCTTTATCCAGCTGAACGATTACCAACAGCCGGGAATGTTCAAAGGGTATTTCATAGCGGATCCACTGGCGTATTCCCTCTGTTTTGACATCCCGCACATTGACAGGACAAGAAGCATTCAGATCCACGTACAAAGATGTTTTTCCCACACGCCATGCCGTCATACCACTTTCATCATTTTCCAGAACATACTGAAAAACACCGGCGGCTCTTTTAGCATCTACATTTTCCTGTCCGTTTTCTTTATCAAAGAAAGAGAGAATTTTCATGGTATCTGCTGCAAATACCACTCGGATTTTTTCATTTTCCAGTACAAGGTTCTTATCGCTAATGTGATCCACCGTTATTTCTTTTCTTTTGCAAACCGGAAGATGCTCCATCCTTTTCTCGCTAAGCACGCAGGTGGTATATCCCATGGCTGGTACCTCAACCAACACAACCAATTTTATAAACTCGTGCCCCCAATAATGTATCCCCGTGTCCATGACCTCGCAGGGAAGCATATTTCCCCTTGCATCTTCCGCCTGTATCCGTTCCGGATCCACCTTCCAGTCCCATATGGTCAGTTCTGCGATTTCTTTTCTGGCATACTGCGTCGTATTGAAAATGTGATGAATCCTTACCTTTCCAAATCCCCTCTCTGTCTCCGGAAAACGGTATTTGGATTCACTGTTGTGATTTAGTCTTTTCTGGAATGTTGTATCCGGCTGTGCGAAAGACACATTATAGCCCACTCCGGCACCCTCTGAGATGGATTCTTTTCTGTCTCCCTCTGTCGATATCCGGGATGTATCGATTGCATCCGTCAAAAGATGCATGACCCGGTTGGCATTGGCGTCCGCATACGCCAGTGCTTCCTGATAAGTTCCCATAGCATACTCTCTTGTTTCAATCTTTCCGGAACCGGGCAGAATATCATGAAACTGATTGAACAAAACCTTTCGCCATGCTTTTTCAAAGCTTTTTCTATAATCATTCGGATCCTGCAGTCCCAGATTCATAAGGGAAGCCAATACTTCTGCGTCATACAACCGTCCCTCTGCCAGACGATTTTCTCTTTTTATCCGGCTCTGGGAAGTATAGCATCCGGTTAGAAGATAATTTAGTTCCGTATCCACGTCAGGAAGTTTGTCTTTAAATCGTTCCAGTTCCCGGTAAAACTGCTGATAGGTTCCGAAAAGAATCGTGGGCTGCAGCGGCCACTGCGCCATGTCAAGGATTCGCTCCAGATCACGTCTTGTCGGTCCACCGCCGTGATCACCTACTCCGTATACTTTCATCATTACATCAATTCCATACTCCGCACAAAATTCCGGTACATTCAACAGCATATCATAATCAATCTGACTGTTATACCATGCCGGTTCTCTCCAGACCAGCACAGATGCGCCGGAAGGAGATTTCCAGTTATATGCATAATGACCATCGAATCCTCTGCAGTGATAATAGTATTTCACTCCGGCATTATTTAGTATCTCCGGCACATTACAGCTGTGCCCGAAGGTATCCGGCTCAAAGTCCACCTGAATATCGTCTTCTTTGATATCCAGTAAAGTTGATAAATATCGCTTTGCATATAAAAGTTGTCTCGTCATGGCTTCACCGGATGGCATATTTTTATCCAATTCTACCCAGTTACAAGCGGTCACTTCCCATCGGCCTTCTTTTACCCGCTGCCGGATCTGATCGATCAGTTCCGGATAATACTCCTCCATCAGAGCATATACAGCCGCCTGTGACTGGGAATACGTAAATTCCGGATATTCCTCCATCAACTTAAGCATAGTTCGGAACGTATCTGCAACAATCGTGGCTGTTTCCTGAAGTCCCCACAGCCAGTTCATATCGATATGAGCATGTGCCGTACAATAAACTTTGTATTTTTTAATATCCGCAGACAAAGGCAACAGATATTCTTCCACTTCTTTTGCTGCCCTGTCTGTTATAACGCCATCTTCCTGAAACTTTTTATACAATCTTTTTATCGCTTCCTGTATTTCCTGCACATACCATTCGTTTCTCGTTTCTGAAACTTTAATGGCAAATCCGATCTCCGCCAGAATTCTTTTTGCCCAATAATTCTGACCGGCTTTTTCCTGAAGAATCTTGTACTGTTCTAACATCTCCATGATTTTCTGCTCTCCTTTGATTTATTAGTACATTTGATGTACTATTAAGTCAGATAAATACTTGTCTCTGAATTTACAAAGACAAGTATAGATTTAATGGTATTTTAAGTTTACTATTATTTGTTCTATATGTCAATAGTTCTTAATAATATTTAATGCAAATACATATTCAGCACCTGCTGCACTTTATCAACTACATATCCGCTTCCGCCTCTGTCTTTTACATCCTCCACCATGGTGACCAATAAAATCGGATTTTCTTCTGTAACCGTGTACACATTGAACCAGCCAAGCTCGGTTCCTTCCGTATCCTCTTTGGAAACCTTAAGCTCTGCGGTGCCTGTCTTACCGGCCAATGTAATTCCATCCATCTTTGCATTATGACCGGTGCCATTTGGATTTTCAATGATCTGTGTCATCATCTGTTCTACCATCTGACAGGCATCCGGTGAAAATACACTTTCTTTCCAATAAGAAATCTGTTCGCTGTCTTTCTGTTTCATATACGGTGCTGTCATATTTCCTTTATTATAAAATGCGGAATAGATAGAGGCCATATGAAGGGGATTTACCAGCACCTGTCCCTGTCCATAACCGGAATCCGCCAGCTGGATCTCCGACTCAAAACCTTCTCCATTACTGTACTGGGACGGTGTCAGACCAAAATCAAAAGAAAGCTCTTCACCAAAGCCCAGCTTATCAAGCTGTGTGGAAAGCGTATCCTCACCAATTTTTAAAGCGGCTTTGGCAAAATAAATATTATCTGAATAAATGAGTGCATTTTCCATCCTGGCATCCGGTGCCTCGTGGAGTGTTGTCACATAATAATCTCCCCAGCTTTCATCCTTCTGCCATCTGAGTCCGTCCTGTCCCAAATCTTCTTCCGCATCCAGCGTTCCTGTGGTAAGACCGATGGCCGCAATCAACGGTTTCATGGAAGAACCGGGACACCAGACAGCCTTAAACCGGTTCTGCATGGGTGTGTTTTCATCATTACTAAGAGAATCCCATTCTGCCTGTGACATTCCCCGTACAAAAAGATTATTATCATATCCCGGCGTGGATAACAACGCAAGAACCTCACCTGTTTTCGGATTGATTGCAGCTGCCGTACTTTTATCCTGTCCAAACTGTTCATAAAGCATATTCTGGAGATTGGCATCAATCGTCAATATAATATCTTTACCATTCTCACAGGGTTTCGCTGCTATGACTTCTTTTTCCTGCCCACTATCATCAAGAATGGAAATCCGCCAGCCGGTGCTTCCTCTCAGTTCTTCTTCATACAGTTTTTCCAGTCCGCTTTTTCCGATCACGCTGGTGGAAGTATAGCCTTCCCCTGCATGTTCTTCCAGTTCTTCTGCCGTGATTGGCTGCACGTAACCAATCAGATGGGAAGCTGCCTGCTTCAATGGATATCCCCGCAGCTGTGTATCCGTGATCATAATACCGTCAATTTCCAGAAGCTGATCATGGAGCTCCCGCAGCTTTACCATGTCTTCCGAAGCAGTCCCCTGATTGAGTGCCATCTGATCTACTTTTTCGATTGTTTTGATTGGGACAAAGGAATCCTCCTTCACCCAGGATGCATCCAGCTTTTTCTGTATAGATTCAACTGTTGTATTCAAAAGTTCAGCCATTTTTTCCAAATCGGCAGAAGCATCTTCCTGCATCTTTCCGGGTACCAATCCCACGGAGGAAGCCAACTGAAGTCCTGCCAGCAGCTGCCCGTTTCTGTCATAGATGCTTCCACGCTCCGCTTCTTCTTTTCTGATACTCACTTTATCTTCCGCACCCAGATCCGGGAATATCATCGCATGAGTCCATACCAGGGCATATCGTTCCTCTTCCTCTTTAAAGGAAGCTTTCCAGGATATTTTCACAGGACCCGCCAGCGTCTCCATAGACAGCGTGTACGGAATCGTTATCACATCATTTTTTTCTTCTTCTGCTTCTTTCTGTACCAGTTCAAAATCAGAAGCCTCGATTCCTTCATATATGTTCTGATTTCTTTCTACAAATTCTTCTTTTGAAATATACTGCTGACTTTCAACAGAAATCATCTCATACATTCCCTCATAGTCCGCATCTTTCAATTTTTCCACATAAGTTGCCAACAATTCCTCCGGAGAAGTTTTCGATGGTTTTCTTAAAAGTAAAACAAATACTGCTGCCAGCGCAACCACGGTTACCACCATGAGCACTGCCGCTATCTTTACCGCCGGATGTTTTCTCTTCTTTCTTTTCCTTTTTTCATTATTCATACACTCTGTCCCCTTTGATTTTACATTTCACAACCTGCAGATTCTACTTGATCCCTTCATCTGCATCTGTCACCAGTTTATTGCTGCTCTTGTCCGTCTTCTTTCCCCTCTCCCGTCAGACTGAGCACAGCACGAATCTCTTCCTCATCCATATCCAGATAAGCAGATAATTCTTCTATTGTAAACTTCTCATTCTCATCATCGGAAAGTTCCCGAATCGCTGCCTCCAGTTTTCTTACTTTTTCAACCATAGAATCATCCCGAAGCTTCTGATCGATCTGTTCCTCCAGCCAAATCTCCATTCCTTTTTTGATCTGTTCCTTCATCCACGGATCCGCCTGACGTTCCGGCATTTCCTCCAGCGGTGCTGTGAGCAGACTCATATTTCCTTCCTGAATCAGATCTCCAATATAAATACCTTTTCTATACATTTTTCGCGCTGTATCCATAAGAAATGGAAGATACAACTGGGCCAATCTTTCTGTGGCACTGCCGTCGCCTGCCGCATATGAAGCCAAAAGCTGTGCCCTCTCTCCTTCTTTTTCCTCTAAAATCACTTCCAGATAGGATCTGTACTCTTTCAGGCATTCCTCATCTTCCATCTCCAGCGGAACAAGCTGCGTTTCCCTTTCCTCTGCCTCTTTTTCATCCTTTTCCGGTTCAAGATCAGCACTGATATCCATTTTTTTCAGTTCCATCCCCTCGATACGAATTCCCTGAATTCTCAGATATTCATAAAGACTCTGAAGCTGATCGGCAGAAAGCTGATTCATCCCGAAAATCTCCAGGATTTCCTCATTTTTCAGATTTTTATCCTGATTTTCTGCATTAACTAATAATTCCATCAATTTCTGTTGGAATTCTTTCATTTCCATCATAAACCATATCCTCCAATGATTTGTACTTTTTATTCACCAATCAATACTTCTTTCCCCTGAAATGCAAATCCGTAACTTCTGATACGTTCTCTCGGAATACCACGTGTCATGAGCTTTGCAGCATACTGCTTTTCCTCAATCTGACGCAGAGCTGCCTGTACGGTATCCTCCAAATCAGCTTCTTTTCTTTTATTTCTCACTTTAAATTCAAGTATGATTGCGTCATCCTCACTACTGTTCTTTGGCTCTAACATGACATCATATCTGCCAAATCCACTTTCCTGGTTAGAAGTAATAAAATATCTGTCCTGTAATTCAGCGATCAGTCCCAGAACGAAACCATGGTAAAAACGTTCCGGCTCACCGCCTGAAGGGTTGCTTCCTGTATCAAAATAGCTGAATGTTTTAAGTGCCACACGGTTCATATATGCATTCATAGCCTCTATATCATCCTGCAGCATAGATTTAATGAAATCATTATAATCCGCTTCCGCTCCCGAAAACCAGTCATGCACCATATTACGAAACATCACCTTTACTTCCAGATTAGTAAGGGTAAGATCATATACAGGAAGCGTGCCTTCCGGAATCTTTCGATAATCTTCTACCGCCAGAACTTTCAGATACCCGCTGGTCAACAACAGACTCCAGACAGCTCTTTCGTTCCCGTCAAGCTGACTATACACAATCTGCTCATCTATTTTTGATCGGATTGTTTCACCATGGAGCAATTTTTCGAACTTTTCCTTGATTCTCCGGTCTCCCTCCCGAAGCAGTTTGCCCACCAGACTGTTGGAACTTGTATTAGCCCAATACGTATTAAGTTTACCTTTATCCAGAAAATTCAGGATAGACCACGGATTATAGATGTCTTTCTGTTTCCCAAAAATAAAACCATCATACCACCGCTTCACCTGTTCTTTTTCTTCCGAAAGGCCACATTCATCCAGTGCTGCAAACACTTCGTCCTCAGTAAATCCAAATGAAGTTGCGTATTTATTCGAAGTAGTAGTCACTACCTCCAGATTATTAAGGTCAGAAAAAATGGACTCTTTACTGACTCTCGTGATACCTGTCATGACTGCCCGTTCCAGCCATGGATTTGTCTTGAATGCAGAATTAAACATATTTCTGATAAATCCCACTAGTTCATCCCAAAATCCGTTCACATAGGCTTCCTGCATGGGAGTATCATACTCATCCAGCAGAATAATTACCTTCTTTCCGTAATAGCGGTATAAATAATCTGATAACTGGTATAACGCCAGAGATGCATCGCTGTCATCCATTCTTTCAGAAACACGCCTAAAATAAGCTTTATCAGCCTCATATAATACACCACTATCCAATAAAAAAGAGTGTTTTGCATACAAATTGGTAATCAACTGACATATTTTTTTCCGGGCAGTTTTAAATTCTTTTTCTTTCACATTAGCAAAAGACAACGTAATTACCGGATATGTTCCCTGTATTTCTCTGTATTTTTTATCCTCCCATACGGAAAGCCCTTCAAATACTTCTTTTTGATTCGCATAATCCACAGAAAAAAACTGTTCCAACATACTCATATTCAGAGTCTTTCCAAAACGTCTCGGGCGGGTAATCAACGTAACACTGTCCTGGCTTTCCCACCACTCTTTAATAAATGATGTTTTATCGATATAAAAGCATCCTTTTTGTATCAAATCACCAAAATCCTGTATTCCTATAGCTACTGTTCTCGCCATAAAAAACCTCCATTATCAAACATCGCAACTTTATATCTTTTTCCAGTATATCGAATTATCAGCAAAAGTACAATTCAGAAATGCAATATTTCCGTATTGGGAATTTCCATCTGCAATCCGCCGAAATCTTTATCTCCTCCAAGATAAACACCCCGGGAATTCAATATAAGATTCCCGGGGTATCCTCACTCACTATTCTTTTGTATATTATTTAAGTACGCCTGTTTTACTGAATATGGCTGTGCAGTTCCTGCAAAGAAACCACTTCTTTCGCATCCTGTTTCTGTACGGTCAGGATACCATCCGCGCTTGCCAGTGCAGCTGCCATAGTAGTAATATATGGTACACGGCTCTTGATGCAGGCTTTTCTCACATAGCTGTCATCCGGACCGTCTTCATCACCTTTCGGTGTATTCACTACCAGATCTACTTTTCCGTTTGTGATAATATCATACACATTCGGACGTCCTTCAGTCATTTTAAAGATTTTCTCCGCCGGAATTCCTGCTGATTCAATCAGTGCTTTGGTATGTCCGGTAGCAACAATCTTAAATCCTGCTTCCCGGAAGCGTTTTGCCACTTCCACAACTTCACCTTTATCACGGTCACTGACACTGATCAGCACCGTACCGGACAGCGGCAGTTTGCTTTTGGTAGCTTCCTGTGCTTTAAAGTAAGCTTCTCCCACGGTATCTGCCAGTCCCAGAACTTCACCGGTAGAACGCATCTCCGGTCCCAGAAGCGGGTCAACCTCCGGGAACATATTAAACGGAAATACCGCTTCTTTTACTCCATAGTGAGGAATATTCTTTTCCTTCAGATCTTTCAGCGGTGATTCTTTTCCTGTAAACTCGGATGTTATGATTTCCGTAGCCAATGGTACCATGGCAATGTTACATACCTTGGAAACCAGCGGAACGGTTCTGGATGCTCTCGGATTTGCTTCCAGCACATAAACTTTTCCGTCTTCAATCGCATACTGCATATTCATAAGACCACATACATGCATTTCTTCTGCAATCTTCTTAGTATATTCTTTAATTGTTTTCAGATTTTCCTCTGAAATATTTTTGGAAGGTATGATACATGCAGAATCTCCGGAATGCACGCCTGCCAGCTCAATGTGTTCCATAACAGCCGGTACATAAGCATGCTCACCATCACTGATGGCATCTGCTTCACACTCCATCGCATGACGCAGGAAACGGTCGATCAGGATCGGTCGATCCGGTGTTACACCTTCTGCCGCTTCCATATAAATCTTCAGATTTGCCGGATCATATACAACTTCCATTCCACGTCCGCCCAGTACATAAGAAGGACGAACCATCACCGGATAACCGATCTTCTCGGCAATTTCCAGTGCTTCTTCTACATTGACAGCCATTCCGGCTTCCGGCATTGGGATTCCCAGCTTATCCATCATAGCACGAAACAGATCTCTATCCTCAGCCATATCAATGACTGCCGGAGACGTTCCCAGAATCTTCACACCGTATTTTTCCAAATCAGCAGAAAGATTCAATGGTGTCTGTCCACCAAACTGAGCAATTACACCCAAAGGCTGCTCTTTTTTATAAATAGCCAGTACATCTTCCAGTGTCAGAGGCTCAAAATACAGCTTATCGGAAGTATCATAATCCGTTGATACTGTCTCCGGATTACAGTTTACAATAATGGTCTCAAATCCGGCTTTTTTCAAAGCGAGGGCTGCATGTACACAGCAATAGTCAAATTCGATACCCTGACCGATACGGTTTGGTCCGCCGCCCAGAATCATAATTTTCTCTTTCTTATTGCTTACCGGACTTTCATCTTTTACATGGTAAGTGGAATAATAGTAAGCACTGTCTTTTGTTCCGCTTACATGTACACCTTCCCATGCTTCCTCCACACCCTGGCTGATTCTTGTGTTACGGATATCTTCTTCCGGTACTTCCAGAATCTGGCTCAGATATTTATCTGAAAATCCATCCAGTTTTGCCTGTCTAAGTGCATCCGGTGCCGGAACCTGACCTTTGTTTTTCAGAAGTTCTTCTTCTTCCTCTACCAGTTCTTTCATCTGTTCAATGAAATAATGTTTAATCTTGGTAAGTTCAAACAGTTCATCCACAGATGCGCCTTTTCTCAGAGCTTCGTACATGATAAACTGTCTCTGGCTGGTTGGTACCACCAGCATCTTCAGAAGTTCTTCTTTGGTCTTTTCGTGGAAATTCTTTGCAAATCCCAGTCCGTACTGACCAATCTCAAGGCTTCGGATCGCCTTCTGGAATGCTTCTTTATAAGTCTTGCCGATACTCATCACTTCGCCTACCGCACGCATCTGAGTTCCCAGCTTGTCTTCCACGCCTTTGAACTTCTCAAATGCCCAGCGTGCGAACTTGATCACCACATAATCTCCGTCCGGAACATATTTGTCCAGTGTGCCGTACTTGCCGCATGGAATCTCGTCCAGATTCAGACCGGAAGCCAGCATAGCGGATACCAGAGCGATCGGGAATCCTGTCGCTTTACTTGCCAGCGCAGAAGAACGGGAAGTTCTCGGATTGATCTCGATAACAATAATTCTTCCGCTGACCGGATCATGAGCGAACTGAACATTGGTTCCACCGATCACCTGAACCTCTTCCACAATCTTATATGCCTGACGCTGCAGTTCTTTCTGTACCTCTTCATCTATGGTAAGCATCGGTGCGGAACAGAAAGAATCCCCGGTATGAACACCCAGCGGATCAATATTCTCAATAAAGCATACGGTGATCATATTGTTTTTAGAATCCCGTACCACTTCCAGTTCCAGTTCTTCCCATCCCAGAATCGACTCTTCTACCAGAACCTGACCTACCAGACTGGCCTGAAGACCTCTGGCACAGACAGTTTTCAGTTCTTCCACATTATATACGAGACCGCCGCCGGCGCCACCCATAGTATAAGCAGGACGCAGTACAACAGGATATCCCAGTTTATCAGCGATTGCCAGGGCTTCATCTACACTGTATGCAACTTCACTTCTGGCCATCTCGATACCGAGACGATTCATGGTGTTCTTAAACTCAATACGGTCCTCACCGCGCTCAATGGCATCTACCTGAACACCGATTACTTTTACACCATACTTATCCAATATTCCCTTTTCTGCCAGTTCGGAGCACAGATTCAATCCGGACTGTCCACCAAGATTCGGTAAAATAGCATCCGGACGCTCTTTTGCAATAATCTGCTCCAGGCGTTCCACATTCAAGGGCTCTATATAGGTTACATCAGCAATCCCAGGGTCTGTCATGATCGTTGCCGGATTGGAATTTACCAGTACGATCTCATATCCCAGCTGACGCAATGCTTTACATGCCTGAGTTCCCGAATAATCAAATTCACACGCCTGACCGATAATAATCGGACCGGAACCGATAATTAATACTTTGTGTACATCATTTCTCTTACTCATAGCTTTCTCCCTGTAATTCATTTTCTTCACATTAGTTCAAAATAGATTATAACCGAGACTTCTGCAAAATGCTACTAAAAATTCTATATTTAGAAAAAAATAGCGTCTGAGTATATTCAAGGATATCGATTCATGATAGAATGTTCACTGAGAGGAGTGTGGTTTCTTATGACAATAAAAGAGCTATTTGCGCCTTCTGATATGACGGAAGGCAAACCGTGGGAAAAAATCGTGATTTTCACTATTCCCATGCTGATCGGAAACATCGCACAGCAGCTTTACAACACTGTTGACAGCATCGTTGTAGGAAAATATGTGGGGGATAATGCGCTTGCTGCTGTCGGTTCTGCCAGCCCGATCCTGAATCTGCTGCTGGTTTTATTTATGGGAATCTCTGTCGGGGCAGGTGTTATGGTTTCCCAGTATTTCGGGGCAAGAGAACGCCAGGAGCTTTCCCGTACCATCGGTAACTGTATTACACTTACCGCCATTGCGTCGGTAATTATTATGATTCTCGGGTCCATCTGTATCAGACCCCTGCTGGAACTTCTGAATACACCGGATAGCATCATTAACTGGTGCGATTCTTATCTTATGATTTTGATCACTGGAATTGCCGGATGTGCTTATTATAATATTCTCTGCGGAATTTTGAGAGGATTGGGAGATTCTATATCCGCACTTGTTTACCTGCTGGTTGCAACTATCATCAATATTATACTGGATCTGTTGTTTGTGGCCGGTTTTCATATGGGAGTAGCCGGAGTCGCTCTGGCAACGGTCATTGCGCAGGCTATTTCTTCCATCCTTTGCATCATAAAGCTTCGTAAAATGAAAGAAATCTTTGATTTAAATACCGGTTATCTGAAAATTTCCGGACGCCATACCCTGACGATCATCCGGCTCGGTCTTCCGTCCGGACTGACACAGGCAATCTTTTCCCTTGCTATGATCATTGTTCAGTCTCTGACTAACAGTTTCGGCGAACTGGTCATTGCCGCCAATGTGATTATCATGCGTGTGGATGGATTTGCCATGATGCCGAATTTTTCTTTTGGAACTACCATGACCACCTACTCCGGACAAAATGTAGGCGCCCGCCGTTATGACCGTGTGGAACAGGGCAGCCGTCAGGGAACTCTGATCGCAGTCGGTACTTCCACGGTGATCACGGCTCTGATTCTGTTATTCGGGAAAAATCTTATGGGGATTTTTACAAACACAACGGAGCTTGTAAACTTAAGTGCCAATATGATGAGAATTCTCGCAGTCGGATACATAGCAATGGCTGTTACCCAATCCCTCTCCGGTGTAATGCGCGGAGCCGGTGATACAGTAACGCCTATGTGGATCTCAGTAATAACAACGGTCATCATACGAGTTCCCCTTGCCTACGGAATCGCGTACTTTACCAGGACACCCGAACTTCCTACCGGCGCGTACCAGAGTATCTGGATTTCACTGCTCACTTCATGGATGTGCGGAGCGATCATTACATTTATCTGTTACAAGAAAGCAAATTGGAAAAAGAAAGCTTTGAGCTTATAAAAAACAGACTGGACGGATACTTACAAATATTCGTTCAGTCTGTTTTTTCAAAAGCTCGCTTTATTGTTGCTGACTATATAACTGCCATGTATTGGTCCGTGTGCCGATCATAATCTCACCGTTTTCCAGTTCCTCCTGCTTAAGCAAATTTCCAAATTCATCATAGGTATTTTCAAAGGTTACAACTTCTGGTGAACTTTGATCATATGTACTATATGAGGTTTGGCTGGTCAGATTACCATAGCTGTCGTAAGCTTCCTCAAAGGTCAAAATTTCTTCCCCACTGCCATCATAACAGAAAATATTCAGTAAAATACCTTCTTCATTATAAGCATAACGTCTCCAGCTGAGCAATTCACCACCGGAAGAATTGTCTACATCAAAAGAATAAGCTCCCGTCTGTCCAAACCAGTTTCTTGTAATGTTGAGTTCTCCATTTTCATTGTACTCATAGTCTGTCCATTCGTAATTGCCCTCAAAATTATCATACGTAACTTTTTTCACCAGTTTCCATGTATCATCATAACGATATTCCGTTTCAAGCATATAACCATCCGATATGGTTTCATAGAGTTCATTCAGCAGATGTCCCTGCTCATCATAAGAATATGTGGTCGTTGACAGAAGCATTTCCTCATTACTGTCTAAATCGTACACCCGATAACTGTCCTTCTGCGTCAACCGTCCGTCAGCATCATATGTATATACCTCTTTCTCGCTGTTTCCCCACTGAAACGGCTGCCAGAGTGATTCCACCAGAAGATACTTCTCTGTTTCATCACTGTTATCTGCCTGCTCATGCTGTTCAAGCTTTTCAATTATTTCATCCGAAACTTCCTGTTCATCTATCAGCTGCTGCACTTTCTCCTGATATTCATTGGATTTTTCTTCGTCCCCACGATCCGCATAATAGTCTGATAAAACAGTATCTGCAATCACTTTTCTGTCTGCAACGGAAGATGTTGAATTTTGTTTTCTGGATTCTTCATAATCATTGGATGCCTGTACGTATTTTTCTGCCGCTTCATCCGTTATCTTCATCGGAATGTCCGTTAAAGTTACCGTCTGTCGTTCCGAATCTTCCAGAAGAGAATATCCCCATTCATAATATGCATTACCACGAGATACGTAACTGTCGGTACTGTTCGGTCGTATATCGATAGCTGCAGTAAAAGCAATTACCGCTTCTTCATACTGCTGCTCTTTCAGACATTTCAACCCCAGCTCATACTGTTCCTGCCATTTCTCATCTTCTGTCTGTGTATTTGTCTGTGTATTTGATGTCTCCGGATCCACGGATTTCCCACAACCGCACCCTGCCATCATTCCCAAAACCATTATTCCTGCCATCAAAAAGCAAAAACCTCTTTTTGTTTTTTTCATAATTTCTCCTTACCTGACGACTTTGATCTTTTTCAGTCAAGCCATCCATTCTCCTTCAATTCCTGAATATATGTCTGCAATTGCAGATAATAGGTGGTATCGTCCGAAGTCTTTAGAAGTTCTCCGGCTTTCTCATATTCATATTGTGCCTTCAGATAACATTCTTCTTTCGTGAGACCCTGGCTGAATCTGAAGTCGATACCTGCATCATCTTCATTTCCTGCCGTAATATACAGCATAGCCATAAGAGCATGGGGCAGATAACTATCTGCAAATGCCTCTTCCATTTCACAGATTATAATTTCCGCCTCCGTTAGATTGTTCTGTATATACTGAATAGTATATAAATTGGTATAGATATATTCTTTCTTCACACCCAGGGTCAGAACTTTCTCAAAGGCTTCCCTTGCCACATCCAGATATTCATAATTATCAGCATGACCTGCCTGATACGCCTGATATCCGGCAAGCCCCAGCATTTCATACAAACTGCTGTCATAATACAGCTGATATCGGACAATTCCCTGTTGAATCAGCTCTATTTCCATTAAAACAGCACTCTTTTCAAATTGTTTCTCAGATGAAACCATTTCCATTTCTGCGCAGTCACTATAAAGCTGTGCCAGCATACGAAATGCTTTTTCTCCCACCTCCGTATCCTCTGACGTTTCTATAATTTCTCGAAATTCTGATTCTGCTGCTGTATAATTTTTCTGTTCATAATGTGCGCAGGCTGCAATTAATGCTTCATTTTCCAACACATTGTCATTTTCTACTGTTACTGCATCGTTCTCACTATCTGCTAATGAATCTTCCTTGTTAGAATTTCTGAGTATCAGAAGCAAACAAACCAGCGTTATAGTCAGAATGAATACGGCTGTTATTGCCAGCACAAGCCCTATTCTCTTCTTCTTGTTACCAGTTTTCTTGTTTTTCCGTACTTGTTCATAATGGTAATCTTCACATGCACTATTTACTTTGTACAGCGAATCTGCCTGCTGATTTTTATGAAAATCTTTTTCTCTGGTATTTTCTCCGATGTTATCCGGATATCTGTCTTCCAGTTCGAGATGAACGGTCCGCTCTAAATCCAAGGTTTCTCTCCGAGTATCCGTTCTATTCTGAACTACAGAATTATCCACAACCGAT
The DNA here is from genome assembly GCA_051888835.1 of Oliverpabstia sp. Taxonomy (GTDB): domain Bacteria; phylum Bacillota; class Clostridia; order Lachnospirales; family Lachnospiraceae; genus Oliverpabstia. The sequence goes on from JBJFCH010000200.1 coordinate 38,432, forward strand.
GCAAGACTTCTATCCGAATCACTGCGCAACACCTCTTCCAGCTCTTTGCGCATTTCTGACGGGTCTGCATATCTGTCTGCCGGATGAAATGCCACTGCCTTCAGAATGATTCTTCCAAGCTGCTCTGTTGCACAGCAGGGCAGCGCCACTGGTTCTCCGGCCATCCTTCGAGCCAGTGATTCTTCATTCACGGAATATGTCAGTTTTTCCGGCGGCAACGGACAAAAGGGCAGTCTGTACTGATTCAAAAGCCTGTACAGAACAAGTCCCAATGCATAAATATCCGCCGCAAATCCATATGGTTCGCCACGATATACTTCCGGCGCCATATATTGATAAGTTCCTTTCCGGGATAGTCCCGAAGATGTTCTTTCAATGTCCAAGTTTCCCACAGATTACCCAGTCATCAAGAACTGTACTGCCAATTTCATATGACTGTTTCATACAGTATCTCCTTTTTCAAATCACATACCGATTTATACGATACTTCCATACCCCATAATATAAGAACCGATGGTGCCGTATGTTTTTCCATCATTCAAACCTAAATGAACATTAATATCACTCTTTGCCACTTTGTTTCCCCAGTTACCATGCAGAATATAGGTTTTTCCTTTTTCCACGTAAATGATTCCCACATGGTCAGCTTTTCCATCCTGAGGCGGCCAGTCAAAATAAACCAGATCCCCGGTCTTTGGTGTATACGAGTCCGCACTTTTCCACAAATTCTGTTCTTTCAAACTTTTTATCTGATTCACACAGCCTCTTGGAAATTTATTGGCAAATTCTGTCAGCCCGGCCTTTTTCAGCATATAAATTACAAATGCATCACACCAGCCATATCCGCCGGAAGAGAATCCATAATCACTTGCTGCTTTACCAACTTCACCACCCTGATTCTTGTCATTTACTGCTTTTGCTATAGTATCACACCATTGTTTTTCAGGCAGTAGGTTCTTCAATCTTACAATTTCCTCATCCATCTCTGCTGACCGTTCACCATAAGCCTCTTCATATTCTTTCTGAGCCGCCTCCAGTTCAGAGATTGTTTCCTTTATGCCGGATACAGTTGCACTTGTGCTGCTTGTATATGTTTTCGCTTTGGAAAGAGCCTGTGATTTTTGGTAATCGGCAATCTTTTTTTTGACGACTGAATCTGCCGCTTTAAATGCATTGATTAATTTATTCAAATTATTCATTACCAGAAGCACACCCGAAGACAACTTACTCAATGCGGACTTTGCACTGTTAAGCTGTGCAATAGCAGACGATTTTGCTGATGAAAACAATGCTGATTCCACAGAGCCAAACGCTGACTGTAGTATTTTCGACTGTGTCGTACTACTTTTCATCTGTGCATTCGTCAGTTCCCTCACCAGCGAAGAACATCTGAGCATATGTGTCTGAAGCAACGCTTTTTGCGTATTAAGCTGATTCCAACACTGCTGCAGTACCGTATAATCCAATCGAATGGTTGTACTTTTTTTCACTGTACCGGATACTGTATATTTCGCCGGTGTAATACTCGTGGAAGCTTTTGCCATTGCTGCGGCATGACTATAAGCATTACAAAGTGCTGAATCTGCCGTACCCATCAGTTTTAAATATTGGCTCACGCTTCCGGATACCGATATAACCATTGAACACTGACCATTAAGAAAGATTGTCTGACATGTTTTAATGATTGCTGATTGATTGCTGTACACATCTTGACGCAATGTCTTGATTTTTATATATATTTCTGCCATTCATCTTCTCCTTTATTATCAATGATCAAACAGTTCCGCATTTTTCGTCAGATTACTTTCAACTTTTTCTGTTGTAGAAATAATCACGGATAAATGTGTTTCCAGATTCTTTGTCAGTGTTTCCTGCTTTGTCCGTACATTTTTAATATAACCGGCAGCATTGGTTCGAAAAGAATCCGTAAAACTGCTTTCCCAATATGATTTTGATGCTTTCACTTCTTTTTCAAACTGATTCAGCAAACTGATCATCTGGGACTGTTCGGCTGCGATTGCCTGCTTAATCGCCAGAACAGATGCGGTGCCCACCATAAATTTATCGTTTGTTCCCGCCATTTATCTGCCTCCTTACCTGACATTATCTGCTTTTTTATATTCCACAGCTGCCGTTTCAAAAATCTCAATCACGCCGTTTTCCAGGTAGGTCTTCATTTTTTTAAACTCCTGATACATAGCTTCTGCCGATGTGTTTAATGCCTGACACTGCTTCTGATCCAACTCCAGCAACGCAATATTCTTTTTCATCAACTTATATACCTTCTCATACTCTTCCAGAAATATTTTTAATTTTTTTACTTCATTGGTCAGACTTACAGGATCAACTTTTATTGTATTTGCCATCTTCTTCACTTCCCGAAATTTTCAAGGTAAAACTATTTAAATAATTCCGCATTTTGAGTAATAGAACTTTCCGTTGTTCGATACGCAGTTACCACATCATCCAAAAATGCAGCATAGGAATCAATTATCATTTTATATTCCTCAAAGCTTGCCGACATCTTTGTAAAATTAGCTAAAATGGTATCTCCGGCCTCACTTTTCCATCCTGCAGAAAGCGCATTCATTTTCGTTCGAATATTTTCAAGACAAACATTTAACTCTGAGTTTATTGTACGTATATTTCCTGCACATTCCGATACCTGACTCATCGAAATCTGAATTCCTTCATTTGCTGCCATAATCTTTTCCTCCTATAACTATTTTAATACACCAGTTTTTTTGCTTTTGTTACAAGTTCCGACTGGGTTGCTTCATAAGCATTTGCTGCTTTTGTTAAGAATTCAGCATATTGATTCATTAATTTATACATTGCATCAAAATCTGTTTTGAATCCCACAATCTGAGTTGTATATGCCTGATTGTCCACACCCTGCCAGCTTGCGGCCATTGTTTCCACTTCTGTATATAGTTTTTCATAACTCTGTTTGTAATTTGTTGCCTGTTCGGTCACATAAGATGCCGTAGATTTCAAAAGTTCCGGTGTTACAATAATCTTATCTTCCATTCTTTTTTCCTCCTGTTAATCATCATAAAATACACAGCTGAGCACCATTGGTCAGCCCCGCTTCTGTTACTTTCTGGTTCATGTCGTAGCATTGTCCCGTTTTTCTGTCACAAAGAACCGTATCCTCCGATACGAT
>JBJFCH010000201.1:0-7611 GCA_051888835.1 Oliverpabstia sp.
TGATTCTCATTACTTGACTTGCCATAAAAAAAGTCGCCTCCTTTTCGCACTTTACGAGTACGACAAGCGGTGACTGTACACTCCTCCGTGTGTGTCATGCAGACTCTCACACGTGTTTCCACTTTCTCAGTGGACTCATTAACATGTATACAGTGACTTGTCGCCAGTTTCTTAACTTGACATTCGCTCCACGGAAAACCTGCAATTTTCATGCAGCAACCTCACGCTTCATCGCTATCAATGTCACAACACGGGTTATTATAAACGAAACCCCGTGCAAAAGCAAGGGGTTTCTGAAAAAAAATGTTCTTTTTTTAATACAATCTTTGTTATCCAAATTATAAGATATCCGAATAATCCAGGAATGTGATACCATTTGTCTCATCTTCCACAATATCCGGCTCCTCACCGGCTGCTTTGGCTTTCTCTATCAATTCCTCTCGGGTATAAGCAGGCATGGCCAGTCTTCTTACTTGCGCCTCCTCTTCCTTGGGAACTGTCTCTTCCGTTTTTTCCGGAACCACAACTTCAGTCACAACACGTTCCTCTGTCGCGGTATCTTCTTTGTCGCTCTCCTCTTGATCGATTCCCAGCATGCTTGCTATATCTGCTGCAAAGAATGTGCTTGTCTCATCGAAAAGTTTCTGATCTTCTTCTGTTGTCTCACTCTCACCGGTCAGCGTCGCGGCAGCTTCTTTCATCGGAAGATCCTGCAATCCCTCCGGCAGTACTTCATCCGACTGCTCTTCATCATCTACTGATTTTTTATCAGCCTTCTTTTCCGCCTTAGCGGCTTTCTTCTCTTCTTTCGCTGCTTTTTTTGCAGCTGCTTTCTCTGCTTTCTTTTGGGCTTTCAGTGCTTTTTTCTTTTCTCTTCTGCTCAGTTCTTCCGGCTCATCATCGGATTCTCCTTCTTCTTCGTCATCCTCTTCGTCATCCTCTTCATCCTTTTTCCAGATTTCGGAAAGAATAAAAAGTATGATTACAAACACAACTGCCAGTCCGACGATAATCAACCCCTCTGTCGTTCTGAGTGCCATCGTCACATATCCAACAAATGGTACCGTAAACAGAACCTTTTTCGCTGAACTTCCCAAAGTTATCTCTTTCGTTCCGCCGTCTATGCTCAGTTTATCTTCCAGTGTATAGCTTTCACCGTCAACTTTGGTAATCTCATACACATTCTGGCTGTCACCTTCATATATCAGGACTTTGCTCCCTATATTCAGTTCACTGCTGTCCCTGTCCAGCGCATATGTAACAGATCCCTTTGCAAGATTGGTATCCATATCCACATCATCAACAATAACCGTTGTCACCCCTACAAACGGCGGTATCAGCAGACCTCCCGCCACTACAATCGCGCAAAGCAGGATAATATTCACAATCGTCTTTAAAAACCTTGACATTTCGTACTCTCCTCATCATTTACAAATTGATTAATCCTGTTCATGGATTTCATTATAGCCTTTTTTCCACTCTTCTGCAACCAATTTTAAAAATTGGTAAGGTTTTTTCATTTTTCCATTGAATACAGGTTTCTTCTTTATTATAATTAGAACACTATACGATGCCAGGTTAAAGGGAATCGTAAACTTAAAATCCCGGAGGCACAACATGAAAGATAGTACCGTCAAACCGACAATTAAAATGATTGAAGATTTATCACTGAATGCATGGCCATCCCATCAGATTCAATTATATGATGGATGGCTTCTTAGATTTTCCTATTTTTATACCCATAGAACCAACAGTGTGGAACAGATTGGTCCTTCCACAATCCCACTGGAAGAAAAAATAGACTTTTGCGAAAGTGCATATCGCCGTTGGGGTACTCCTTCTATTTTTAAAATCACTCCTCTCCTGGAGGAAAGCTTCGAAAAACATCTTACAAAAAGAGGATATATGACACAACACATCACAGAAGTCATGATCCTTTCTTTTCAAAATTATATATTGGGCTCCCCCATGGCTCCTGTACGGCTTGAAAATACAATCAATTCACGCTGGATCAACAGCCTGTTTGCATTGAAGAGCACTACAAGTGCCATTCATCGTCAGATTGTTCCTTCCATGTATCGGGCAATTCCAAAAGATACACTGGCTGCCTCCATCACAAATGAGCAGGGACAGATTGTTGCCATTGGCCTCGGCATTCTGGATCGTTCTTATATGGGTATTTATGCTATTCATGTACATCCTCGTTATCGGGGAAGAGGATATGCCCGTTCTATCTGCAGCAGTCTTTTAAATGCAGGAAAAGAAATGGGACTGGACGGTGCCTATCTTCAGGTAGTCCACGGCAACACCCCAGCCAAGAACCTTTATCTTTCTCTTGGCTTTAAAGATTTTTATAACTATTGGTTCCGCGTTCTTGATTTATACTGACCGGAGGTATTTATGGATTTTTTAAGATTTCTATCGGCTTATCGTTCTTCTCTTCTGGATACGATTTTTCAATCTGCCACCTGGATCGCCCAGGAAACTCTAGTTGTTATTATTATTTGCTGGTTTTACTGGTGTTGTAATAAAAAGCTCGCGCATATTCTGGGATTCACATATTTTCTGTCCGGCCTTCTGGTTCAGACACTGAAAATCACTTTTCGAATCCCTCGGCCATGGGTTCTGGATCCTGATTTTAAAGCAGTCGAATCTGCAGTTGGAGGTGCTACCGGTTACTCGTTTCCCAGCGGCCATACCCAAAGCGGAACTGCCTTGTTCTCTACGTTAGGATTTCACACAAAAAATAAAGGCGGGAAATTTCTCTGTTTCTTTCTGATGTGTTTCATCGGATTTTCCCGTATGTATCTCGGTGTGCATACCCCGAAAGATGTGTTGGTATCCATGGCTTTGACTCTGGTGATTTCTTTCATTGTATACTATCGTCTGGCCCCGAAGCTGGAACAGGCAGACAATGTGAAGATTTTCTCATTGGGGCTTCTGGTCATATGCATCCTTGTGTTTCTCTATGCCGGTATTCTCTATTTTACTAATATAGCAGATCCTGATATGGCAGCCGACGCTTTCAAAGCCGGCGGCGCAGGTCTGGGTTTTGCTGCCGGTTATTATATCGAACAGGCGTACATCCGTTTTTCTATACCACAAACTGCCAAAGAAAAAGCCCTGCGTTTTATTGCAGGACTGTTTTCTGTTGTAGTTCTTATGATTATATTCAAACTTACCATTAAAAAATATCTTTTGGGAAATGTAATATCCTATTTTCTTCTTATACTGTGGATCGTTGCTCTTTACCCTGCAATTTTCTCACACGTATCAGATAAACGGGCACAATAGGAACTAAAGCTGCCAGCCAGGCACAGGGATCCGTCAATACGATCCCTGTAAATCCCAGAGGCTTTACAAGTACTGCCACACCAATTGCCCTGGCTGCCAGCTCAAACACCCCACCCATCATCGGGAAAAATCCGTCTCCCAGACCCTGCAGTGAATTTCTGAACACAAAAATCATAGCAAGCGGTACAAAAAACCATCTGGCTATCGAAAAATATTCCGCTGCATATACAGTCACTTCCTGTACATTTTCTGTAATAAACAGTCCCACAAATGCTTCTCCCACCAACGTGATCAACACCATAGACATAATACCTATGATCACAGCCAACACACATCCGGTACGTACTCCCTGCCGTACTCTTTGAATATTTCCGGCTCCCCAGTTCTGTCCAACATAGGTTGCCATCCCTACGCCAAGCGCTATCATAATCTGCTGTGTTACCAGATTCATAACCTTGCTTCCAGCCGAAAAAGCTGCAATCGGTATTTCTCCGAACGGATTCAGTGCGCTCTGTACGATCATAACCCCAAGCCCCGTAATGGAAAACTGCAGGGCCATCGGTACACCCATTTTCATAAGGTTTGCAAAGCTTTGCCATGAAAATCTTCCTTCTTCCCGACTGAATGCCAGAAAACGGTAACGTTTTGTCATAAAAACAAAACACAGTACCGCCGATACTGCCTGTGAAATCACAGTCGCATATGCCGCTCCTGCCACGCCCAGATGAAATATCCAAATCAGCAGCAGATCCAGCACTACATTCAGAACAGATGAAAAAATCAGAAAATACAATGGAGTTCTGCTGTCACCCAATGCTCTGAGTATACCGGAAAGCATATTATAAGCTATACTTGCAGCAAGTCCCGCATAAATAATACCTATATACAGTGCTGTAGCATCCATAATATTCTCAGGAGTATTCATAAGTCTCAAAAGCCATCTGTTCGCTGCCAGACATCCCACAGTCATCAGAACTGCCAGAGCCACACACAGATACAATGACATCGCCACATAATGACGCAGCCTCTTCTGGTCTCCTGCCCCATAGCTTTGTGAAATCAAAATAGAAAATCCGCTGGTAATTCCTGTGACCCAACCAAGCACTATAAATGTCAAAGGTCCGGTAACTCCAACTGCTGCCAGTGCTTCCACACCGACAAAACGCCCCACAATGATAGAATCTACTATAGAATACACCTGCTGAAATATGTTTCCCAGGGCTACCGGTATTACAAACTTCAGAATCAGTTTCCAGGGCGTACCTGTTGTCATATCATTTGTCATATTCCCTCCTACACAGCAAAGAAAAAGGAGCCACGGTCTGTACCTCAGCTCCTTCCCACCTGCTTATATGTATAATTATTGATTAGTAAGATATTTTTCGATTCCGGCAATCGCGTCTTCTTCGTCGCTTCCCTCAGCACTGATTACCACGCTTTCGCCCACATTCAGTCCAAGAGTCATCATTCCCATAATACTCTTTGCATTGACCCGTTTGTCCCCGCTCTCGACCTGAATTCTGCTCTCATACTGGCTTGCAACCTGTACCAGCATAGCAACCGGGCGCGCCTCCAAACCATTGGAAATCTGAATAGTAATCGGTTTCTTAATCATAATAATCCTCCTTATCCCTTCGCAGTTCATCCGCAATTCTGCTCAGTTTGCGCAGCCGGTGATTGACGCCTGATTTACCAACAGGCGGATTCAGCATCTCACCCAATTCTTTCAGGGTAGCATCCTGATATTGTAGTCTCAGAACTGCAATTTCCTCCAGCCCTTCCGAGAGCTGAGAAAATCCCATATGTGTTTCTATATACCTGATGTCTTCAACCTGTTTCACAGCTGCCGATACGGTTTTTCCGATATTGGCAGTCTCGCAGTTAACTTTTCGGTTCACATTGTTGCTGATTTCTTTCAGAATCCGTATATTTTCCAGATTCATAAGAGAAATACTGGCTCCCATCAGGCCTAAAAGCTCAACAATCTGTGATCCTTCTTTTAGATAAACTACCTGATTCTTCTTTCTGTTCACAATCCGTGCATCCAGCTCCAGTTCCCTGAGAATATTCTGTACCTGCAAAGCACGCTCCTCTGTAGTACATACAATCTCTAAATGATATGATTTTTCCGGATCACTGATGGAACCGGCCGCAAGAAAGGTTCCTCTTAAAAACGCCCTCTTACAGCACTCCTTCTGAATAATCAGACGGTTCATCGTAGATAGGTCTTCCGCAATCTCCAAATCCACCGTCATAAACTTTGTAGCCTGGAGAATTCTTACCGCATCCTCATGAGAATTCACCTCCACCAGATATACGGTGGATTTTTTCAGATATGCATTCTTACGAATACGGGTTACTGCTTCTATCTTAAATGTTTTTTTCAATAATGTAAAGTACTTTCTTGCTACAGATATATTTTCTGTATGTACTACGATGCGAAACCTGTCATCTTCAGATATCGATACCTGTCCGCACACACTGAGAATAGCTGCCGTTTCAGCAATCTGACAATGCCTTGCAGATGGCAGATGACGGGACAGTTCTTCTTTTACCTCACTGGAAAATGACATCCTGACTACCTCGTTTCGTCCATTCTTTTTCGGATTGCATCTTTTCCAATATCACGATGTTCAATCCTCACTCCATATTCTTCAGATTTCTGAAGTCTCTGGTACAATCCGTTTGCCAGTGTAACGGAGCGATGCTTTCCTCCGGTACATCCTATGCTGACAACCAGCTGATTTTTTCCCTCTAATATGTAATTTGGTATCAGGAACCCTATCATATCCTCCAGTTTATCCAAAAAGATCTGAGATGCATCAAACCCCATCACATACTCACTGACAGGAGCATCATTTCCGCTTAAAGGGCGAAGCTCATCAATATAATAAGGGTTCGGCAGGAAACGCACATCAAATACCAGATCAGAATCCGACGGAATCCCATATTTAAAACCAAATGACAGAACCGTAATCATCAGACTTTTAAATCCCTGATTTTTTACAAAAATCTTGTCCAGTTCACTCTTTAATTCTCTTGTAAGCAGCTGACTGGTATCCAGAATATAATCCGCATGTGCTTTTAAGAACTTCAGTTTCTCCCTTTCTTCTCTGATACCGTTTTCGACTCTTCCGCTGCCGGCAAGGGGATGTGCTCTCCTGGTCTCCTTATAACGCTTAACCAGCACATCATCATCAGCTTCCAAAAACAGAATCTCATATTCCAATCCCGTCATGCTGATTTCTTCCAATGCTCTTGCCAGTCCTTCCATGGCAGCTCCGCTTCTTATATCTACCCCCAGTGCCACTTTCTGAATGCTGCCCGAATTCCCTTCCGTTATAAACTGGGCAAACTTCTCCAGAAGAGGAATCGGCAGATTATCTACACAAAAATAACCCGCATCTTCCAGCATTTTAAGTGCCGTACTTTTTCCTGCACCGGACATACCCGTCACAATTACAAATCTCATGCTTTCCTCCGCCCACTATTCCTCATCAAAATTCCCTAATAATTTCACTTCCGGTTCCAGCTTCACCTGAAATTGCTCGTATACTTTTTGCTGTACATCACGGATCAGCTGCCAGACATCGGCTGCCGATGCTTCTCCGGTATTGATCACAAATCCACAATGCTTTTCAGACACCTGTGCCCCTCCTACCCGGTATCCTCGAAGACCGGCATCCTGGATCAGTTTCCCGGCGAAATATCCCTCCGGTCGTTTGAAGGTACTTCCTGCACTTGGATACTCCAGGGGCTGTTTGGTTACTCTTTGAACTTTCAGTTCTTCCATCCGGTTCAGAATGTCCTCCTTTTCTCCAGGACATAACTGCATGACTGCTTCCAGTACAATATATCCTCGCTCCTTAATAATGCTGGTACGATATCCGAAATGCAGCTCCGACGCGTCCAGTACCAGAATTTCACCTTCATCGGTAAGCACTGTTACAGATTTCAGGATATCTTTCATCTCACCGCCATAAGCACCTGCATTCATAACGGCTGCACCGCCCACCGTTCCAGGAATTCCTGATGCGAATTCCATACCGGTAAGTTTTGCTTCCAATGCTTTTTTTGCTGTTGCAGACAACAACGCTCCTGCTTGTACATGAATCTGCGTATCTTCAACACGAATTTCATTCATATTTTTAAAGATCTGAATCACAGCTCCCCGATATCCCTGGTCACTCACAAGAAGGTTGCTTCCATTACCAAGAATAAAATAAGGGATATTCTCTTCCTTGCAAATATGTATCAGTTCTGCCACCTGTATGGCTGTTGCCGGACACAGAAAATAATCGGCCGGTCCGCCTAACC
>JBJFCH010000202.1:0-7595 GCA_051888835.1 Oliverpabstia sp.
TAACCACCCGGTATCCTTTCTGTGCTTCTTCCAGAAGTACCTGATTGATCATTTCCTGTTTCATGATATGATGCCCGGCCCGTTTTCCCACATTGATAAGACGGGCACTTTTCGGAACCATTGCCAGAACCCCATCACCTACCAGACTATCATAGACTACAACTTCTGCCTGCTCCAGCACTTGTTTCCCTTTTATCGTAAACAGTCCCACATCTCCGGGGCCTGCACCTACCAGCCATACTTTACCCTGCTTTTTCATCCTTCTACATCCTCTTTCAGTTTTTTCGCAAGCCTTACACCCAGTTCTTCCGCTTTATCCACAGTTCCGCACATACTGTCCTTTTTATACTTCCCTGTACTCTCCTGATAGTATAATCCCATAAGTTGAATGCTATCTCCGTGGATTATTGCATGCGCAGCCACCGGCGAAGAACATCCCCCATCCAGATAACGGACAAAAGCTCTTTCTGCCAGAGCTGCTATTGTACCATCCCTGTCTGCAAAATGCTTCAGATAAGAATAATCTTCTCCCTGTCTTCCCTGCACGGCAAGGATTCCCTGACCTGCTGCCGGTATCATTTCCTCCGGTTCAAAATAACGGGAAATTCTTCCCTCCAGACCCAGCCGTTTCAGACCTGCTGCCGCCAGAATCAATGCACTGTACTCTCCACTGTCCAGTTTATTCAGTCTGGTCTGTACATTTCCACGGACACTTTTAAACTCAGCCTGTGGATACAATTCTTTTAGCTGCAAAATCCTTCTAAGGCTGGAACAGCCAATTGGCTTTGTAAAATCTATCTCCCGACTTCCCCGGGGAAGTACCAGTACATCTCTCGGATCTTCCCTTTTCGAAAATGCCACCAAAGGTAATTCTTCCGGCACTTCCATCGGTACATCCTTCAGACTGTGTACCGACAGATCACTTTTCTTTTCCAGCAGCGCTTTATCAAGTTCTTTCACAAAAAGACCTTTTCCACCTATTTTATCCAGTGTACGATCCAGTATTTTATCTCCTGTTGTTTTCATCGTAAGAAGGGATACATCCCGATCCGGACACTCCTTTCTCAGGTATTCCATCACCATTTCACTTTGTATCACCGCAAGACGGCTTTCCCTGCTACCAATGCGTATGGTTTTCATCTGTCTTTACTCCCTTCAAATCCTTCTAATACTTCCGAGATTTTTTCACGCAGTACAGCTGCCCCGTGATGATCTTTTCCTGATGCATTGATTCCTACTACATAAGAATCTTTTTTTACAATTCCCGGGAAATGAAAATCACATTTTTCTTTGTTGCTGGCCACATTAACCAATGCACCCAGACATTTTGCCACACTGTATATCTCTTCATTCAGTTTATGATTGTCTGTGGCTGCCAGAACCATCCACGCATCATATATATCTTCTCTTTTATATTCCCGACGGATAACAGTTATTTTTTCTTCTTGCTCCAGTTTTTCCAGCTTTGGATGAATCTCAGGTGCAACAACGGTAATATGATCACAAAAATCACACAATGTTTTTACTCTGCGGGCAGCGATATTTCCACCCCCGATCACCGTGATTTTTTTCTCACTGATGTCTACAAACATCGGAAAATACCCATTATTCTTCATACAGCTTTTCCAGTCCCTCCACACATTCCGCAAAAGTATCTTTTTCCAGTGTATCACGCAGCCCAAATATCATTTTTGTTACCACTTTTCCTGCTGCCGTATCGATTGCTTTTTCCAATTCTGCCTTTTCTTCTTCCTGCAATGGAAGTTTGTGGAGGATTTTATGGAGCCGAAGATTCAGGTCAGTCACAGCCTCTTCTTTGATTTCCTGAATTCTCGGAATCATATCACGGCCATCCAGCCAAACATAAAAATCATCCATTTCTTCCTGAAGAATCACTTCTGCATGTTCCATGGAAAGTTTCATGGCTTCGCTGGGACCAGACAATCTGAAATCGTCAATGGTATACAATTTTGCCATGGAGAGTCCTGAGATTTTCGGATCAATATCTCTCGGAACTGCCAGATCAATAAAAATCATGTTTTTCTTAAGCCCTGTTTCTTCAACCTGTTCCTTTGTCAAGGTAAAATTCGGGCTGGCTGTGGCACTGACTACAAGATCACATCCGGGAAGGAAATCCAGACGCTCTCCATAATTGATACGGGAACATCCCATAGGTATGCTCACCATTCCACTGCGGTACTGGCGTACAGTAACTGTCACTTCTGCTCCTGTTCGTTTCAATGACTGGGCGGCAAGTTTCCCCATCTCACCGTTGCCAATCACCATACAGTTCGCATTGCCAAAATCAAAGTTCTTATTCTTCAGCATTTCGATGGCCTGATCCATGGCCGTCTGATTGGCCCTTGAAAATGTCACATCGGTTTTCACTCTTTTTCCTGCTGTAACCGCTTTTCGAAACAATACTTCCAGCACATTGTCTGTCACATAACTTTCTCTTGCCAGAGCCAGCGCATCTTTGACCTGTGTAATGATCTGATCTTCCGCCAAAATCATGGACTTCAACCCACAAGTCAGATGAAACAGATGATCAACTGCTTCTTTTCCTTCTCTCTTTACAAAATAAGACTCATACTGGGTGGGATCAACCTCTTTCAGTCTGCAAAGTTCTTCCAGCAGAGAGCCTTCCCATTTTTCATCTGTACTTGCCCATATTTCCATTCGGTTACAGGTGGATAAAATCACACATCCGAGAACACCCGGAATCTTTTTCCACCGTTCCATAGCCGCTGCTGCATTCTTTTTTGTAAAAGAAAACAGGGCACGAATATCCACATTTGCTTTTGTGTGGTCTATGCCTATCATTTGTATACTCATTGTTACTTGTTCCTCCGGTTCTAATCTCATCATAATAGATGCATCTTTCACACTTATGCATCATCATAGCACAAGTCATTTTAAAATGAAAGTTACTATTGGTATTATTTAATCATCTTATGACAGCCATATAATATCTGGCAATAGTTTCCGGTGTCTCTTTCATCTTTCCTTTGAGCCACCATTTTACTGCCTCTGCAAAACTCCCTGCCAGATGATTCAGTACAAACTCCGACGGAGCACCTTTTCGGATCTCCTCCGGATATTTTTTAAACATTTCCGTCAGATATTCTTTAAAATAACGCATGAATAATTCTCCGCTTTCGCACGAAAGAATACCTGCCAGATTACTTTTATTGTCTTTTAAATGATAAAGAATGTGAGTGATTTTTGCTTCCAGATCATTCGGTGTTCCCGAAAAATCATGGGTTTTTTCTGAACTCAGTGCCTCAGAAAAAACATGACTGAAAATATCCGTGCACATCGCTTTTAAAAGTTCATCTTTCGTCTCAAAATGAGCATAAAAAGTACTGCGTCCAATATTGGCTCCATCAATGATCTCCTGTACCGTGATATTATTAAATCTTTTGGTTTCCAGCAGGCTGCTGAAAGCTTTAAAAATAGCTTCTCTTGTCTTTTGCTGTCTTCTGTCCATATTTTACTCCCTTACGATTCCGAAAAAGCGAACAAATTGTTCAATAGCAAATGCATTGTATTTCATTTTCATATGAAAGTCAAGCACATGGCAGATCTGGATTTTTACATTCTATATTTTTCAATATGTAATTGACTTTTATTTTTCTCAATAGTAAACTATCTATAATTGAATGTGGTGAGGTTCCTGTGTTTTTCTCCACAGGCTAAGAGAGAAGAGGGGTTATATTCCCCCGCGGTCACGCCGCTGTAAAGGATGAGCGTACTTCATAATGTCACTGGGCAACCGGGAAGGCGAAGTATTGCATAGACTCCTGAGCCAGAAGACCTGCCCACCGCACGAGAGTTACACTTACGTTACGAACGATGACTGAGTGTAGGAATGTCTGTTGGAGATATCAGATCAGTTTGTCAGGGCTGTCACAACAACTGATGCGTATCTGCCATTTTACAGACCCTTCCATACACCGGACGTTTTACGATTCGGTGTTTTTTATTTCATGATGAAAATTTCTTCTCATGAATATCTGACGGAATCACGGTTTCGGAAGATTTTGTTTACTATTATGGAAGAGCATGAAAGGAGAAAAAAATGACTCACAAACAAAAACGTATCATCGCTGTTATCAGTGCACTCTCACTGTATTTTGGTCTTATGCCGGCTGCAAGTGCCATGCACATTATGGAAGGATACCTTCCTGTGGGATTCTGTGTAGCCTGGGGTGTCATCTGCCTGCCGTTTCTCGCTGCAGGATTTATGTCTATTAAAAAAGTATTGAATGAAAATCGAAAAGCCCTGATTTTATTGGCTATGTCCGGTGCTTTTATTTTTGTAATATCTTCTCTTAAAATCCCGTCTGTGACAGGAAGCTGTTCTCACATGACAGGTACCGGGCTTGGAGCCATTCTGTTCGGGCCGGCCGCTGTAAGCCTGCTTGGTCTTATTGTACTTTTGTTTCAGGCTATTTTACTGGCGCATGGCGGACTTACCACCATTGGTGCAAACACATTCTCCATGGCAATTGCAGGACCACTGGTTTCCTACGGAATCTACAGACTCTGCAAAAAATGTAAAGTTAATACATATATCACTGTTTTTCTGGCAGCCTGTCTTGGTGATCTGTTTACTTACTGTGTGACAGCCATTCAGCTTGCTCTGGCTCACCATGCTGACACCACCATCCTGGGTGCTATGGGTAAATTTATGATGGTATTTGCTCCCACACAGGTTCCTTTGGCTGTCATCGAAGGTCTTCTCACTTGTATGATCATGATGGCACTGGAAACTTATGCAAAACCAGAATTGAAAGCAATCGGTTTTATGAAGGAGGTCAAATAATATGAAAAAACGTAATATTGTAATTATTTTAATTATTGTTATTTTCCTGATGGCCTTTATCCCACTGTTTGCTTTAAAAGACGCAGAATTCGGCGGTTCTGATGATGCCGGAAGCACCGTTGTCGAGGAAGTCGACTCTGAATTTGAACCGATTGCTGCTCCTCTGATTGAGAATCTCCTGGGAGGAGAGCTTCCCGGTGAAGTGGAAAGTCTTCTGTTCTGTGTTCAGACCGGAATCGGTGTTGGTGTCATTGCTTTCTGCATGGGCCGTCTCGTAGAGAGAAAAAAACTGGGAAAAGATGAATAAATTGATCGGCGAAAGGAGTCTTCCATGATTACAATTGACAAGCTTTGTTATAATTCCAAGCTTAGATATGTAAACGCCGGAGAAAAATTTGCTTTCACAATGATTACACTTCTTCTTTGTGTAATCAGTCGTTCCATTGTGATTGCATGTATCGTATTGGCAGCCACAGGGATTCTGACCGTATATAAGGGCGGAGTCCCTCTTTTCCGTTATTTTCATTTTATGACGGTACCTCTGGCCTTCCTGATTCTCAGTACTCTTGCCATTATGTTTAATATTTCCCGCACACCGCTGGATCTTTTTGCTGTTCCCATTGGTAGTTGGTATCTGACCAGCAGCAAAGATTCTTTCCGGTATGCCGTACAACTGATACTGACAGCACTTTCTTCTGTATCCTGTCTGTATTTTTTATCTTTCAGCACACCCATGCCGGATATTCTGAATGTACTGGGAACTTTGCATTGTCCCAAATTGCTGATCGAACTGATGCTTTTGATTTATCGTTTTATCTTTGTCCTTTTGAGCGTGGCATCCGCGATTACTGATTCGCAGCATTCCCGGCTGGGCAACAAAGATTATAAAACTTCTCTGAAATCCTTCAGTGCTATGGCTTCTGTACTTTTTATCCGTTCTTTTAAGCGGGCAAATGCTCTGTATGATGCTATGGAATCACGTTGTTATGACGGGACTATTCATGTATTAAATGAGACATTTCCGCCGGAGAAAAAGCATATCCTTGCTATTTTTGTTTTTGATATTGTATTATTGATACTTACAATTTATATTAAGTTGTACTTCTGACACTACATCTTTTATTATTGAAAGGTTATTCTTATGAGTGAAGACATTATCTTGAAAGCAGACAATTTATTTTTTTCCTATGATGACGAGAAGAGCCATTCACTGAACGGTCTTTCTCTGGAAATCAAAAAAGGACATAAAGTAGCGTTTATGGGAGCCAATGGTTCCGGTAAATCCACTTTTTTCCTGTGCTGCAATGGTATCCACCAACCATCCTCAGGTACCCTTTATTTTAACGGGGAACCTGTTGATTATTCGCGAAAAGGACTTCTGAAGCTCAGGAGCAAAGTAGGTATTGTATTTCAGGATCCTGATAACCAGCTTTTTTCCGCAAGTGTTTATCAGGAAATATCCTTTGGTATCCTGAATCTTGGAGTGGCTGAAAGTGAAGCAAAAGAACAGGTTGAAAATGTAATTAACTATCTGGAGATCACTCCGTTTCGTCATAAACCTACTCATGCACTGAGCGGCGGACAGAAAAAGCAGGTCTCCATAGCTGATATACTGGTAATGCATCCGGAAATCATCATACTGGACGAACCTGCTGCTGCACTGGATCCGAAACACACTACTATGGTTAATAAAATCGTCGATCAACTGACAGATAATGGAATTACTGTTATGATGTCCACTCATGACGTAAATTATGCCATGTCCTGGGCAGATGATGTGTTTCTTTTTAAAGACGGTAAAGTACTGATACAGGGTACTCCGGAACAGGTATTTTCCAATTTATCCGCTCTTGCTTCCACTAACCTGGAACAACCAGCCTGTATGCAGCTTTTTGACAGTCTCTGTAAAAAAGGAATATTGAAGACTTCACTTCCGATTCCACGCAACCTGCAGCAGTTGGAATCTTATATTGCTGATATCAGCGAAAGAACATACCACGGAGGGAAATCCATGATAGAATCAAAAAAAGCGATCCTTGTTGTCAGCTTCGGCACAAGCTACAATGCCACAAGAGAAAAAACAATTGATGTAATTGAGAAAAAAATAGGGGATGCTTTCCCTGAACAAAGAATCTACCGTGCCTGGACCAGTAAAATGATCATGGCTAAACTTTTAAAAAGGGATGGAATCAAAATCAATAACGTGAAAGAAGCCATGGAACAGATGCGAAATGACGGAATCACAGATGTGATCGTTCAGCCCACCCATGTAATCAATGGTATCGAAAACGATCTCATGAAAGAAGATGCGCTTTCTTATAGAGATGATTTTCACAGTATCGCTTTTGGTACTCCTCTGCTTACCAGCGAGCAGGACAGCCTGGATATGATAGATGCTGTTGCCCGGGAATTTTCTGATCTTAAAGAAGATGAAGCTCTGGTTCTGATGGGACACGGAACTACCCATTATGCCAACTCCATCTACGCAGCACTGGATTATACCTTCAAAGATAAAGGATATCCGAATATTCACCTGGGAACCGTAGAAGCTTACCCATCTATGCAGACACTGCTTCGGATGGTAAAAGAGCAGAACCCGAAAAAAGTAAAACTGGCTCCATTCATGATCGTAGCAGGGGATCATGCCCGGAATGATATGGCAGGGGACGATCCCGAATCCTGGAGATGCCAGTTTGAAGCTGCCGGTTTTGATGTGGAATGCTGCCTGAAAGGACTGGGGGAATACCCGGCAGTACAGGAAATTTTT
>JBJFCH010000203.1:0-7577 GCA_051888835.1 Oliverpabstia sp.
CGGCACCCACCGCTCTTCTTTTACCGGAATACTCCCTTTATACTGTTTCATGATTACCTGATAGCGCATGATAGCCTCCCACTTTCTGTATTTATATCTGTACTTTATAAAAAAAAGGGGGCTTTCTCAACAAACAAATCTTGCAATCTCTCTGATTTTCAACAATCTTTTCTCTGTTATTTAACATCCCCGAATTTCTTTCTTCTGATAAAAAAAGAGTGCCGAAGCACTCTTTTTTAAAAAGAAAGGTAACAAATTATTTGCTTGCTTTCCATGCGTCTACCTGAGCCTGTTTTTCAGCGATAATATCGTTTACGCCTGCGCTTTCCAGTCTGCTTAAAAATTCCGGAACTTTTGTCTCAGGATCAATGGAACCGCTTGCCAGAGACGGAAGCATCTCACTGATGATAGAAGAGCAGTTCGCAATCTGAGTCTTAACCGGTTCAGAATCAAATACGAATCCGTCTAACGGAGATACGTCTGCTGTCTTATCTGCTTCAAATACAAATCCCTGAGATTCTTTTGCGATTTCGCCTGCTTCGTTCTTAGCATACAGTGCACGTGTGAAATCCGGGCTGTAGGACTGACCAATCTGCCATTCATTGTAGTTGAAATTGTATTTGCCATCTACCAGAGAGTAGTTGCCGTCTTCATCGTATACATAGTCAACGCCTTCTTCACCTTCTGTGATCAGCATGTACAGCTCATCATTTGTATTCAGAAGTTCGATCAGCTCAACAGCTTTTTCAATGTTATCAGAATCTGCATTCACAGCTACTGCACAGTTTGAACCGATTCCTGCCGGAAGGATTGTTCTTGTGGTGGATACGGTAACAGCCGGAGCAGCTTCCTCTGTACACATACTCATATGTGCCACATCCGGGTTTCCGTCAAAGTCAACAGAATCCGGCCATCCATAAGCCAGCTCAGCGATGATCTTAGCTGCTTTACGGTCTACAGAGTTATCTGTAACAGTAGCACCGTCTTTTCTTACATAGCCTTTTTCATACCAGTCACGCATGATCTTGCAGAATTCCATGAATTCATCTGAAGCAAACTGGTTGATTACGGTATCCGGGTTCTCATAGCTGATCCAGCCAGGTGTGGAAGCGTCACCAATTGCTTCCATATCCCAGTAAAGTGCATCGCTGGTCCATAATGTACCGCCGCCTGCTGTTTCCCATCCGATCATATCCGGATGTGCTGCACAAGCTTTCTCAAGGAAACCGTCGATCATGTTCAGGGCTGTCAGAGTATCCTGACCTTTCACTGCTTCCCAATCAAATCCAACTTCTTCTGCGATATCGCTTCTGAATTTGAAACCTTTTCTTGCAGCTGCGCCCCACTGCTGATAGTTTGCAGATGCGTAAATTTTTCCATCAACTGTAACTCCATTCCAGAGTCCTTCCGGAATTCTGGAATAGGTTTCCGGAGCCAGCTCCGGAAGAAGTTCTGTCAGATCTGCATAAGCACCTTTTCCTGCATGGTTGTAAAAATCAAGCCAGCTTGCAGTAAAGCACAGATCCCAGTCATCACCGGAATTGATCATCAGATTCATTTTTTCCTGATACTGAGAACCGTCGATCATAACCAGATTCAGATGAGCACCGATTTCCTCTTCGATGATCGCATTGGCTTTCTCCATAATTCTGTCCTGATCGGTAACAGGGCTGTTCATCATGTAAAAGCTCAGCTCCACAATGTCATCCGCTTTTACAGAAACACTGCCGGCCAGAGTTCCTACTGTCATAATACCGGCTGTTAAAAGGGCAATTGTTCTTTTTTTCATATTGGTTTTTCCTCCTTATAATGATTTTTAAATGATTTTTTATAATAAAAATCCGGTAATTTATCCACTGGATTTTTAATATCACAGCTTTACTCCTTCACCGCTCCAATTGTAAGACCGGATGCAAAATATTTCTGCAGGAACGGATACAGGAAAATGATCGGTCCGATTGCCAGTACACAGGTTGCCATTCGGGCACCTTCATTCGGCAGTTCCGCCAGAGCATTCTGCATGGACTGGGACGCTGAGGAATGCTGCTGCAGGTACTGAATATTATTCATCAGTGACTGCAGAAGGTACTGCAGCGTCTGATACTTGGAATCTTCTATGTACAGCGCACAGTTCTGCCAGTCATTCCAGTATGCAATCGCCGTAAACAGGCCGATGGACGCCAGAGACGGTTTTGACAGGGGCAGTACGATCTGGAAAAAGGTTCGGATTTCCCCGGATCCGTCAATTCTCGCGGATTCCACCAGTGAATTTGGAATCGCACGGAAAAAGTTTTTCATGATCAGTACGTTAACCGCAGATGCGGAAAATACAATGATCAGAGCCCAGATGGAGTTTTTCAGATGAAGGTATTTTGTCATCATCATATAGGTCGGAACAAGACCGCCGTTGAACACGACCGGGATATACACGAACAGCGAGATTTTATTTCTTGCTGTCACTTCCTCTCTTGTCAGGCAGTATGCCAGCATGGACATAAACAGAAGATGAATAAAGGTTCCCACTACCGTAACAAAAATCGTCACTCCATAAGCACGGAATACGGAGGCAGCTCCGGTAAATACATACTGATAAGCGGTAAGACTGAACTTACGCGGAAACAGATGATATCCTTCTGCCATCAGTGTTGACTCATCGGTAAAAGAAATGCCTACAACCAGAAGCAGCGGAATCACACAGGCCAGTGTGAGAAGGATAAAAAATGCATGTAAAACCACTCTTGATAATTTTATTTGTTTCGCTTTCATCTCTCACCCTCCTAAAACAGTGCATTATCCGGATCGATCTTCTTAATGATCGTGTTGGAACCGAGAATCAGGATAAAGCCAACGATAGACTGATACAGACCGGCTGCAGTAGACATACCGTAATCACCCAGTGTACGCAGGGAGCGATATACATAGGTGTCGATAACGTCTGTCGCACTGTAAAGCGCACCGGAGTTATTCGGCAGAGTATAGAATGCGTTCCAGTCTCCGAAACCGCCGTTGAAGAATTTACCTACCCACATCAGGATCAGGACGATACAGGTCGGTTTGATCAGCGGAAGTGTGATAGCTTTAATCTGCTGCCACTTGGAAGCTCCGTCAAGCTGAGCCGCTTCATAGTAATCCGTATTGATACCGGCGATAGCTGCTGTATACAGGACGGAATAGTAACCGATATTTTTCCACAAATATGCCAGAGGCAGGATGACTCGCCAGTATTTTGGTTCGCTGTACCAGTAAATTTCCTGACCAATGACATTGTTTACAATACCTCTGTCCACACTCAGTAAGCTGAACAAAATATACTGTACAACAATCCAGGAAAGGAAATAAGGAAGTAAAATTGCCCCTCTGTATACAGTACTGCTTACTTTTCCCTTCACTTCATTCAGGGCAATTGCAATAGCCATGGCACAGACCGTAACCAATACCATTTCCAGCAGGTTATAAAACAATGTGTTGAATGTAACCTGTCTTGCGGAATCGGATTTGAAGAAAAACTCAAAGTTTTTATACCAGGGATCCATCCACGGACTTCCTAAAATACCCTGCTTGGGGCTGAAATCCTTAAATGCCAGCAAAAGTCCCGGCAGCGGACAGTAAAACAGCAATGTGATCAGAATCAGTCCCGGTGCCATCATGATATAAAATGGCATCTGGCGTTTAAAGGGGACTTTTCGTTTCGGCATTTTTGCCGCCTTTGTCTTTTTACTCATTTGCTGTCCCCTCCCTCTATTTCTTTGTATTCCAGTGTCTCAGATGCTTCTTTTGCAGCCAGACACACTTCTGCGCTCATGATTCCGGCATTCAGAGGCGCAATGGATTCTGTTGTTTTTCCGCGGATCAGATCCACAAAATTCTGAATCAGAACCTGATCTCCGCCTCCGTGTCCGTCAGAAGGTGTGTGGAACTGTATTCTGGTTTCCTTATCACTCATATGATCGTACACCAGAATCTCATCTTTGGTAAAATCATATTCCAGAGTTCCTTTGTAGCCGTAAATTCTTGCACCCCTTCTCGCCGCTTTCTTTCTGGCAAAGAAGTTCTGAGAATAAATGGCATGCATACCGGACTCATATTGAACGATCATGCTTCCGCTGTCTTCGTTTCCCGTATCCACCGCATAACAGCAATAATCGCTTCGCGGTGTATCACTTCTGGTTCTTTCGATATTATAAGTACTTTCCATACATTCTTCTGTGCGGTCACATTCGCTGCAGCGAAGCCCTGCCGGCATATCACCCTTAAAAATCTGTTTGGATTTCATGGCACATACGCGGACAGGCTTTTCACCTGCCAGATAGTTGATCACATCAATATCATGTGTCGCTTTTTGCAGGAACAGCCCGTGAGCCTTTGATTCATCACGGTACCAGTCATGATAATAAACAAAACCGTATCCCACATCATTAAATGCCTGTACGTGATCCACCTTGCCGATGATTCCCGCGTCAATAATCTTCTTCGCTTCCTGGATCATGCTCGTGGAGCGTAAGGGGAACGAAACCACCACCGGTGATTTTGTAGTCTTGCTGCATTCTTTGAGTAAATCCAGGTCTTCTTTACAGATTCCCACCGGTTTCTCCAGAAACAGCGGCATATTTCTGTCCAGTACCAGCTTTGCCAGTCGGGCGTGTGTGTTGCACGGGGTACCCAGCATCACTCCGTCCAGCTGTTCTTTGTCCAGCATTTCTTCTGCATCTTCATAAAAAGTAATCTTGTCCGGATCCATCGGGCATTTGCGCAGAAGTCCGTCAATCTTATCGATTTCCATCTGATGCTGCACCTGCGCTGAATCATTTTTGCGCATCAATGCTTTTACTCTGTCCGGATTCTTATCTGCCACTGCCACAACCTTTGCTTCCACGCAAAGTCTGGAGAGCTGATCCATCAGCATATCCATACGAACGCCGTATCCGATTACACCAATTCGAATCATGCCCATTTTCTATCCCTCCCATTCAGTTATTATACAGCCTGAGCTGTGCAGACTGTTTTGCTTCATAAGTGAATTATTAAATGGCTTCTGATTTATTTCAACAATAATAATTCAGATTTTCTTCATTTTCCTTGAATTCAGCACTCTGAAAAACAACACACACTCACATTATTATCATTTTTCCGGTTGAAATCGGTGGTTTTTTTATTTATAATAGACAAATAACCATCAAAGAGATGGTTTCCTGATTTAAGAAACTATTCCACGGAGAGTGATACTGATTATGAATAAACTGTCATATAAAACAAGAAATAACGACAGAAGCTACTTTTTTACCCTCTTATCCTTTTTCCTTATTGTTTCCGTCGTTTCCACTCTTTTGCTGACTGTTTTCCTGACCATCAATTTTTTTCATGCCATGCGGGACACGATCAATGTATCCAACGAACAGCTTCTGGCCCAGACCAATTATACCATCGACCAGATGGATGAAAATGCACAGCGTATTGCCACCTCCTGCATGACCAATGACAATATCGCTGCATATCTGGATTCTCCGGATATTGAGAGTACGATACCGGTTCTCTCCGGACGGGATATTATGCGTCAGCTTCTTCTTGTACCCTATGTTGACAGTATCTACCTGTACTCCTGCAGCAGCGGATACGTCTATTCGTCAAAAACAGGGTTTCAGGTTCCATTGTCCGATTTTGAAGATCAGGATGCCGCAGCAAGTATGGGCGATACTGCTTTTCTTGAAGCAAATGCACATAAACCAGTTTCCAACAGTAAGAACAATCCGGCTGAAAATTCCCATATTCTCAGTTACTATTTTCCGTCATTCAGCCGGGGAGAACTGAAAAATGTAATTGTGATCAATATGCTGGCATCCTCTCTGACGGATTCCATTGCCAGTATGAAGCATCTGACAAAGGACACAGACTCCAGTTTTATTCTTCTGGATGAGGACCGCCGTTATCTGACCGGTGTTCAAAGCGGTACGGAAACAGATCAGGATACCTGGATCACTTCCGCACTCGAAAAGCTTTCCAGTTATGATACACTGAAAACCGGGACTGTAAAAATCGACGGTAGATTTTATTATCAGGTATGCACACGGGACAATGTATACGGCTGGTACCTCCTGAATTACATACCGCTTTCCACAGTACTGCAGGGCATTATTTCTTCTTCTGCAGCAGGGTTTCTTCTTTTCTTCTGTGTTCTCTGCCTCAGCATAATTCTCTGCGTTTATTTCAGCCGCAGACTGAACACTCCGATAGAAACGCTTACACAGGCCCTGAATGAAAAGCATGTTTTTTCCAAAGCGCAGGATCCCAATGCACCAAAAGAGTTTAAGAAAATTCTCTCCGCCATCTCCTCCATGCAGGAAAATAACCGGCAGCTTCAGCTCTTGCAGCAAAAAACCAGATATTCCCAGACTCAGGACTGTCTGAACAGTCTGGTCACCAACCATAATCTGGATGAACCGGCTCTCCTGAACCAGAAACTGGAACGACTGAATCTGTCCTGGCTGGAAAAAAACAAACTCTGTATGGCTGTCCTCAAAATTGACAATTATCAGGAGTTTATGGCAACTCAGAATCCCGATGATCTGTGGCTGACACGTTTTTCCGTGATAAACATTGTGGAAGAACTGGCATCCGCTTCCTTTACCTGCAATGCCTTCAGCCGGGCTGATGACAAATTTGTGCTTCTTCTGGCGATTGGACCTGATGAGGAAGAAGGTCATGCAGAAGATAAACTGACGGCACTGTTCCGGTCTATACAGGAGAACATTCAGAAATATCTGCACTTTACCTTTTCCATCGCGTACAGTACCTTTTTCACGGGAATCCCCAGTCTCCCGACAGTATATGCGAATGTGGAAAATTCTCTGTATCTGAAAATGCGATACGGACACAATTGTATTATTGATCCTTATCAGATGGACGATATGCCCAATGAGGTTTTCCAGGTATCGTACAAGGGAATCATTCAGATCAGTGACCGGCTGATCAATGCCCAGCTTGATTCTGCCTGGTCCGCTTACCTGGAGCTTACGGATCAGCTGTTCCATTATGATTACAGTGAGATCATGTCCACAACGATTCACGTGATCTACAGTATTTACGAGCGTCTGACAGAGAAATATCCTATGCTGAAGGATTTCATTACTCAGGACATGAAACGGATTCTTGTAGATCTGGAGCATGCGGAGGTCAGTGATGACATTCTTTCCCTGATGCATCACTATTTTGAAAATATCTGCGGAGCCATTGACAGGCTGAAGACAAGCCCTGCCCAGCAGAATTCCGCCATAGTTGCAGAGAAAATTGTCCAGATCATCGAAAATGACTACACAAACCCTACCCTGTGTCTCTGCTCCATTGCCGATCAGGTCGGCCTTTCGCCAAACTATACCGGCCATATTTTCAAGCAGTACAAAGGGAAATCTGTTGCCGCATACATTCTGGATGTCCGCATGGATAAAGTAGCACAGTATCTTCAGACCACTTCCTGGTCCCTGAATAAAATACTTGATACGGTTGGTCTTGAGAAAAATAATTACTTCTACACCAAATTCAAGAACTACTTTGGTATGACCCTGAGTGAATACAAGCAGAAATTC
>JBJFCH010000204.1:0-2176 GCA_051888835.1 Oliverpabstia sp.
GAAGGGGAAGACAAAAAACATCATACCTGCATTATTGAAGAATGGGAAGCAGGAAACTAAAATAGATCCAATTCAGCAGATTGTTGTGCAAAAAGGGATCCCATTTGAAATAAAATTACCAAGCACTACACCATTGTCATATGATTTTTGATGTGTCATATTGAAAAAATGCCAATGCAACACAGGCTATATGAGGAAGAACCTTGGCTTAGTCAGGGGTTGCGAGTTTTGCCGGTGGATAACTATTTAGTGTTTTATCTGCCAGATGAAACCAGTGCTACCGTTAGTATTATACGTATTATGGTGGCAGAGATATTAATAAACAATTGAATGATAATTAGAATGAGTGAAAGCATCTATCACAATGGTAGGTGCTTTTATTATGGATATTTACAAGATCTTCAGGAAAAAACGAAAATAGCCGCCAACTACTGCGAATAGTTGACGACCGGACTATAAAAGTTTGACATGATATATTTGTGGGAATCCTACTCTTCATCGTCAACAAATTCTATGATCTCGGAAACAGAACAGTTCAGTAATTTGCATAATTGATTAACTGTGTTTGTACTCTATTGCTGTCTTTGATAAACTCCTTTTTTGATTTTTTTTATTTCTCCGGTTTTACACATCTTTGACAGGACTCTTTGTAGTTGTCTACGGCTGCAGTGGAGCTGCATCATGGCATCATTGATTCCACAAAGTGTTCCATTTTCACAAAAATGTCCCATATAATATCTGACACGTTCTTCCAGATTCTTTCCGTTTGCTTCCATGACAGAAAACAAAGACAGTTTCTTTCCAATCGATTTTAGTATGGAATTCAAAAATCGTATGTCTTGGCGTAACTTTTCCTGTTCAAGTGGGAGAGAAATGGCAATGCAATAGACTTCATTTTGTGCTTCAGCATAAAAAAGAGAGGATTCACCTGTCGCAAATTCCAAATCACCAAATAAGGATGGGGCATGACTTAGAGCGATTGGGGAGAAACTTGTATCTGCGCCGATGCCATAAATCTGTACTTCGCCATCTACCAGAAACAAAATGTGTTCAAGGGATTTCAAAGGAGAGACAAGATATTCTCCCTTTGAATAATGAAACAATCGAAAATGAAGATTGTCTGCTGTGAAATTCTCACGAATTTTGTATCTATCTATGTAGTTTTTCAACAGGCCTGGTTGGTTTACAATATCCATTTGATAACCTCCGTTTTTTATCATTGTGTCATATGACACATTATTTCTCAAAGGAAACAGGTATACTAAAGTGAAAAATCATAAAAAGGAGAAGTATATGAACAAATCTCTATTTGAATCAAAATCGATTCCAAAAGCTTATTTTAGTCTGTCTCTTCCGGTTGTATTTAGTATGGTAGTTACTATTATCTATAATATTACTGATACATATTTTATTGCACGTACGCAGAACACACTTTTGATAGCAGGCGTATCTTTGTGTGCACCACTGTTTACTCTTCTTATGGCATTTGGTAATATATTTGGCCAGGGCGGAAGTTCCCTGATCAGTCGTCTTCTTGGCCAAAACGAAAAAGAAGAACTACATCATGTTAGTTCCTTTTGCTTTTACATTGCGATTGCCTTCGGCCTGGTGGCTGGTATTTTGATGCTCTTGTTTAAGAATCCACTTCTTACTCTTCTTGGAGCAGATTCCGGTACATTTTCTTATGCGGCATCGTATTATACATGGATGTCCATTGGAGCTCCGGTTGTTGTACTTTCATTCATTCATACTAATCTTATTCGTGCAGAGGGAATGTCAAAAGAGTCCATGTTTGGCACAGTAGGTGGGTCTATAATAAACATTATTCTAGATCCAATCCTTATTTTTACATTTGGTATGGGTGCCTCTGGTGCTGCAATTGCCACTGTTTTGGGTTATGCCTTTACAGATCTTTTCTGCCTGATTACTGTTTTCAAAAAAAGCAAGGTTCTTTGTGTCAATATAAATAAGGAAAAAATCAAATGGAATTATGTTGCTCAGATTTTTGGCATTGGTACTTCTGCGGCCCTTACAAATCTGATGCAGAGCATTTGCCTGATTTTGATAAATCAGAACCTTTTGGTTTATGGAAGTGATAAAATTGCGGCAATGGGAATTGTACAGAAAATAAGTATGATTGTTATGCTTGTCATAATTGGATTTTCCTTTGGTGGTG
>JBJFCH010000204.1:2276-7461 GCA_051888835.1 Oliverpabstia sp.
CAGAAAATAAGTATGATTGTTATGCTTGTCATAATTGGATTTTCCTTTGGTGGTGCTCCTTTGATCGGCTATTATTATGGAGCAGGAGACCAAAAACATTTGAAAGAATTGTTATCTTTCGTATTCAAGTTTTTATCTGTACTTTCCATTGCTATGTCAGCTGTACTGATTGTAGCGGCGACTCCTGCAGTTCATATTTTTCTTCAGGAAAATGAATTGGTTCGCATTGCCGCTTTGATGCTTCGTGCACAAATATGCAGTATGATTTTTCTTGCTGTCATTTCTTTGATTTCTGTTATTTTTCAGGCTACAGGGAAGGCAATACCGGCGCTTATCCTATCTGTATGCCGACAGGGAGTCGTATTTTTCATTGTGCTTTTTGCGGGTACTCAAATAGCAGGTTATTATGGAATTGTTTGGGCACAGCCTATATCCGATCTTACGACTACTATTATAGCTGGAGGGCTGTATTTGAAGCAATTTAAATCTCTATAATAAAAGGAACAAGGGGCTAGAAGATTATAATGTTTAGGCAATCAATTTGTGTATCAAACGGATCAGTTCCGATAATTCTTCTGTGGTAAGTTTTTGTGACATTTTAATATTTGATACGATGAAAGCATCGGCACAATCCTCTACCAGAGTTTTTCCGTAGGCGGTTAAGTATAATCGATAATATCTGCCATCATCCGGATCCTTCTCTCTGTAGAGGATATCCTTTTTTATAAGGGATTTTATTGATGCGGTAACCGTCGGATTGGTAAGTCCGAATGATTTTTCTAACATATTTTGATAAGTGATATCATTTTCGTGATAAGCCAGATATATAATAAATAATGCCTGCGCTTGACTGACGTTAATGGTACTTAAATATTCTTGTTGTTCTTTTAAAATGATTTTATCTGCATGATGAACCATACGGCTGATCATTTCGTCTTCGTTTGTAGTTAATATTAATTCAAGCTTTTTTTGAAGGTTTTTCTCCATATAGTACAAGATCCTTTCTATGGTTAATATTCATAGTATACTATCTATATTACAGGATTTAGAAAAAGAATGCAAGTGATTTTACTGCATAAGGATATTGGGGAGTATTTGACAGTGAAATTAAAAAAGGAAAAAATAATATAAAAAGTGTTGACAAAAACAAATACATAGTATACTATGTATATAAAAGTTGTACAACTAAAAGGAACTAAGTTAATACATAGCACACGATGTATTGTGAAATAATATTAGGAGGAAATGATGAAAAAAGATTATAATTTATTAGCGGAAAAGGTTCTTGACCTGGTTGGTGGAACAGATAACGTACAGCATTTGATGCATTGTGCAACAAGATTACGTTTTACTCTGAATGATATCGAGATTGCCAGAGAAAATAAAGAGGAAATTGAAAAAATGGAAGGTATCGTCGGGGTAATCATCCAGAATGGGCAATACCAGGTTTGTATTGGACCGGACGTGGGAAAGGTTTGTAACATTATTCAAAAACAATTGGAAAAAGAAGGGAAAAATCAGGAAGTTGTTTCTGCAGAAAAAACGGAAGGTTCGTCCAATAAAAAGGGAATGGATCGAGTATTTGAAGTAATATCCGGTATCTTTACTCCAGTTGTTCCTGTGCTGATGGCTTCCGGTATGATGGGAGCAATCCTTACCATTTTAAAACTTGTTGGAGTGCTTTCTGAGACAAGCAGTACATATTATGTGTTAAATGTAATTTATGATGCAGGATTTTATTTCTTACCAATATTTATTGGATATACAGCATCGAAAAAATTTAATACGACACCGTTTCTGGGAATGCTTCTCGCTTGTATCATGATACATCCAAATATTGTTGATTTCAGCAGCCTGGGTGTTGAACAGTTATCAATATTTAATATTTCAATTCCTGCCGTAGCATATGGAAAGACGGTTCTTCCTATTATCATCGGTGTTTGGATTATGTCATATGTAGAAAAAGGTTTAAATAAAATCATGCCTGCCATTGTACGTTCCTTTATGGTTCCGGTATTGTGTATGTTAATCATGACACCAATTATGTTAATTGTAGTAGGTCCTCTTGGAAATACAGTAGGTAATGCTCTTGGCAGTGGAGTAATCTGGTTGGGAGATCATCTGGGATTTTTTGCAGTAGCTCTTCTTGCTTTCCTTACACCGGTTATGATTGCAACAGGAACACATTCCTTTGCATTTCCGATTATCGTGGCAAGTATCACACAGGTAGGATTTGATCAGCTTCTTATGCCAAGTATGTGTGCAGAAAATCTGGCTATGGCAGGTGCAGCCTTTGCCATTGCAATGATGAGTAAAGACCCAGATAAGCGAGGGGAAGGAATTTCTGCATCACTTTCCGCGGTTTTGGGAATTTCAGAACCGGCTATGTATGGAATTAACCTTCCAAGTAAATATGGTTTCTTTGGAGCTATGCTTGGAGGGGCTATCGGTGGAGCATTTGCAGGAATATTCCATCTCAGATTGTACATGATTGCATCATCCAGTGTGATTGGTATTCCGGCCATGTTTGGTGATAAAGGAATCTTCAACGTAATTGTGGGTATTGCAACATTAATCATTTCTTTCGCGGCAGCAGCAATTATCACTTTTGTTCTGGCCAAAACAGGTATTAAAGGACCGGAAATTAAATCAAAGAAAAAGGAAAGATAGCAATATGAATCAGGATTTTTTATGGGGTGGCTCCACTTCCGCATTTCAGTTTGAGGGAGGAGGTCACGAAGGAGGAAAAGGAAAAAGTATTTATGATATCAGAGAAGAAAAAACTGGTATCCCCTATTCAAATGCTTCGGATTTTTATCATCATTATAAAGAAGATATTCAAATGATGGCAGAGATGGGATTTAAAGCCTTTCGTATGTCTATCGCCTGGAGTCGGATTCTCCCGGAAGGAGAAGGAAATGTCAATCAAGAGGGCATTGATTTTTATAAAGATGTTTTCAGAGAATTAAAAGCACATTCAATCGAACCGGTAGTTACAATATTTCACTGGGATATGCCATATGCATTGGTGGAAAAATATGACGGATTCGGAAGAAAGGAAACTCTTCGGGCATTTGAACAGTATTGTGATATATGTTTCCGAGAATTTGGACAGGATGTCAAATATTGGCTTACTTTAAATGAAAATAATCTGGGACTTATGATTCCATCTATGTATTCTAACAAAAAAAGAACAAAAAGTGATGCTGATTACAATGAATATCAGTGGAAAACATATCATAATACAGTCCTTGCTCATTTTTATGCAGTGAAAAAATGTCATGAAATGATACCGGATGCTCAGATTGGATGTATGCTGGCAAGTTCACTGGCTTATCCATTATCTCCAGATCCAAAAGATGTATTTGCGGCAAAGAAGCATAATCAAAACATCAATTGGAATGAATTGGATTTGTTTACTTCTGGAAAATATAATCATCATCTGAAAAAAGAAATGAAGAAAAATGGTGTGGAACTTGTCATTGATAAAAAAGAGCAGGAATTGATGGAATCGCCTGATTCCAAAATGGATTTCATCTCATTTAGTTACTATTTCAGTGTCTGTATGAGGGATGGAGAAAATAAAAACAATGAGAATGCTACAACTATTCAGATGTTATATGCTGCATATGAAAATCCTTGTTTGAAAAAGTCTTCCTTTGGCTGGACCATTGATCCAATGGGACTTCGGATCTTTATGAATGAGCTCTATGATCGATACCATCTCCCGGTAATGATTGTCGAGAATGGTTTAGGGGTGAAAGATGATATTCTGAACAAAGACGGAACTGTGCATGACGCATATAGAATTGAATATTTAAAAGAGCATATTCGTGAAGTAATCCATACTGTTGAAGAAGACAAGGTTCCTGTGATGGGATATCTTCCATGGGGATGCATTGATCTTTTGAGTGCGAGTGGTGATAGTAGTAAAAGATATGGATTTATCTATGTGGACTATGAGAATCATTATTCCAGATACAAAAAAGACAGCTTTTACTGGTATCAGGAAGTCATTCGAACAAATGGCCAAAAAGTGTTGGAAGAAACTGTGGAATAATTATTTCTTTGCAATTTTAAAAAGGAGCATATAAAATGTATGTACAGTCAGTCGATAATCAGATCAAAGAAGAGATGAAATCAGAATATATTCATGCTGCAAAAGAATTTGCAAAAGATAGCATGGAGAATGATGAAGGATGTCTTGGAGTGGAGGTACTGGAAGATATATCCAGATCAGATCATATTTTTATTGTTTCCAGATGGGACACCAGTGAACATATGGAGAATGCAAAAGCGTTCCTTCGTCATAAAGCAGACCTAAAGCCTGCATTTTGCGGAAACACTACTACTGTTATGATGACAGTGTAGGACCGTATTCATATATACCATACGAACCAATAGGAGGGTTATATAGAAATGGGTTTTTTTGATAAATTTAAAAAAAATGATACGATTCCTGTAACAGATAGCAAAGATATTGTTGCGCCTGTAAAGGGAACGATGATTCCAGCTTCAGAAATTTCTGATCCGGTTTTCGCTCAGGAAGTAATGGGGCAGACGATTGGCTTTGTTCCTGAGGAAGAAACCATTGTTTGTCCGGTAAACGGAAAAGTAGAAGTATTGTTTCCGACCAATCACGCCTTTGGAATAAGGGATGCTTTTGGAACAGTATTCCTGGTTCACATCGGAATTGATACGGTCTCTTTAAATGGAAAAGGCTTTAAAGCCTTTATCAAAGCGGGAGATCAGGTAAAAGCCGGTCAAAAAGCTGTTGAGATTGATACAAAGAAGTTAAAAAATGCCGGATATGATCTCACAACAATGTTGATTGTTTCAGAAAAAGAAACAGAAGATTTTAAGGTGGATTATATTCCGTATGGAACGGTTGAAAAAGGTCAGAAAATCAATGTTTGATTAGGATTGATGACTTTTATACAAGTATTACAAATACATATGATTCTGCATTTAGCAAAAATCAAAATGAAGATAAAGTTCGCATGTAAATCTGCGGGCTTTATCTTCATTTTGTTTCTCTTTCTATTCCCGAAATTAAAAGAAAACTTGAGGTAAATTTAACTATATCCAATTTAATGTGGAAAGAAAACAGAGTAAAAAAATCAGCTAATCGTCAATGATTCGAAAATAGCTATTGAATAGAGTTGGAACAAATAATAATATTAGA
>JBJFCH010000205.1:0-7419 GCA_051888835.1 Oliverpabstia sp.
GGAAAAAAATGAACAAACACATAAGTCCTACTCTTCATACGAAAAAACCGGCTCCCCTTCATCTGTCCATCTCAATTTCATCAGCATTGTATGCCGATTGGGATTGTATAAAGGATCTCCCTCGATCTCCGTTTCCGTTCTTGCATGATATACAACAATATCATTGCCATCCTCATCCACGGTAAAGCTATTATGTCCCGGTCCATATATACAGTGCGTTTCATCCGACTGCAAAATCGGATATCTATTCTTTTTCCATGCGTGCGGATCCAATGGATCCTCATCTGCGCTTATCGACATCAGTCCCACACAATAGCAGATTCCCGTCTCACTTGCGGAAAATGTCAGATAAATCTTATCCTTGTGCTTAATAATTCCTGGACCCTCATTGACCCAGAATCCTACCCTCTCCCAGTCATAATCCGGCGTTGTCAGCAATACCTGGGCCGTTTTAAGCTTTGTTGCCGATTCCATTTCCGCAATATAAAGATTGGATATTTTTTTGCCTGTGTTTACCTTTTCTGCCCATATATAATACCATTTTCCGTGGTTTTCAAAAACAGTTCCATCCAATGAAAAATCATTGAATGAAAATCCATCATCCTGCGCCCGCTCCGGAATTCCCTTTTCTGCCCATGGGTCTTTGTATGGGTCTTCGCCTGCACATTCCAGTACATATGGGCGAAGTGCCCATATATCTTCTTTCTGAGAGGCAGCAAAATAAATATACCATTTTCCAAATAAATAATGCAGCTCCGGGGCCCACACATGAAAACTCATGGGACCTGACTCATGTGCTGTCCAGATTGTCTTCTCTTCTGCAAAAGGGAGTTCCCCAAGAGTTCTCGCCCGACGAAGAATAATTTTATCGTATGCCGGAACTGACGCTGTAAAATAATACCATCCGTCTTCTGATAAAATTATATATGGATCTGCTCTCTGCTCAATCCATGGTTTATTATAAACGATCATCTTATCACTATTCATGCATAAACTCCTTATCCTGAACCCGTAATTCGCAGATAAGTATTTCAATGCTACAATGTTGCTCCATTTATATATTTCGCTTCCAGTATGATTTCCTTCTCCACCGGCTCCTTATTGATCAGAGCCATCAGCATCTCAACAGCTTTCTTTGCTACGAGTTCATCGTTATTGTCCACCGTATCCATTTGAGGTGTAACATAATCAAGAATATCAACGCTGTCAAATCCGGCTATCCCATAATCTTTACCGGCTTTTTTCCCCCGTTTGTTAAAATATTTCATCAGATCCAATGCAAAAATATCGCCCGAACATAAAAATACAGTCTCCCTATTTTCCAGCAGAAGCTCCTGGCATTTAGAAAAATAATCCGCATCACTGACTACAATTTTTTCAACGGAAGGATTTTCTGAAAGAGCTTTGCAAAAACCTTCATATCTCTGTTCATGTGCATATCGATTTACATTTGTGTCCTCCAACGGGGGGCATACAAATACCACTCTGCGGTATCCTTTTCGAACCGCTTTTTGAGCCAGAAGGTATAAGGCCTCCTGATTATTTATCCCCACAAATGGAATATCTTTACCCAACATATTGTCAATGGTCACAACCGGTGTTTCCAATTCACGGATATACTGCACATATTCCTCATCCTGATTCACAGAAGAAAGAATGATGCCATCTACATGATACGCAATCAGTCTTTCCATCAAAGACTTTTCCAATTTAGGGTTCTGATCATGCAGCATAATATTAACGCTATATCCCAATAATCTTGCTTCTCTTTCCACGGAATTCAGAATCTGGGCAAAATGCTGGTTCATAACATCCAGTACAACAACACCGATCGTATATGTCCTGTCTTTAGCCAGTGCTCTTGCAAGCATATCCGGATGATACTCATTTTCCTGTGCAACCTTCAGGATCCGCTGTTTTGTATCTGCACTGATTCTGCCTGTACCATTCAGTGCACGTACTACCGTCGTCCTTGAAACATTACACATTTTTGCTATGTCATTAATTGTAACTGCCATTTTCCCACCACCTGTATTATTAGTCATACGTTACTCATCTACCTTATTCTGCATTTTAGCACACGATTTTCAGGTAGGCAACAGCCACAATTACCATATTTTCCTATCAACAATATGTCTTTCCAAACCCAGCTCTTTACACACTTTTATTTCAGTTTTACCCGCACCATCTCGAATGAATATGGCAAAAGTTCTCCTGCTGCTTTGTTTTCACAGATGGTTATATTATCAATCTTTTTCGGAGTAATCAAAGTATGATCCTCTTTATTATTATCCTTCAGGTTTTTCGCCGTGATGGCCACACATTCCACTACTTCTCCCAGGTCAAAGCTTTGTGCCTGTACTTCCACACTGCTTACGGCATCCCCACGGTTTACAAAGAACAGATCCAGTTCCCGGTTTGCCTCATCATAGACACAAATATGATCTACCATTGGTACACTTTCAAAATCTTCCACATCATATGTAGTGCCGGAAGCACGGTCTGCCAGCACATATCCTTTTGTATGCTGTGCAAGCATGGAAAAAACATAAAAGATTGGCTGAACCCATACTTCTCCGCCCGTGGTTGTCATGATGCAGGCACTGATATTCGTAAGAAGGGACTGGCAGGCAATTTTTACACGATCCGCGTTTTTCAGCATAGCCATCAGCATAGATGCAAATAACAATGTGTCCTCCATGGAATAAATCTGCTCACTGAAAGAAGGTGCAATCTGCCATGGATTTCTCTCTACATGTGCCTGAACCTCTTTATCTGAAATAGACCATACTCCCCATTCATCCACGGCTATCTTCATTCTCTTACGGCTCTTTCTCATAACTGCTTCCACATCGCAGATATTGCGTACCGTCTGGATATATCTCTCAAAATCCAGCGACTGTGCCAGAAAAGCTGCTGTTCCTTTTTCCTGATTGCCATAATACTGATGAAGAGAAATATAATCCGCACAGTTAAATGTATGCTTCATGACAACGCGGTCCCACTCTCCAAATGTGGCATTTCTTGACATAGAACTTCCGCATACGATCAATTCAATGGATGGATCCAGAATTTTCATCGCCTTACCTGTTTCGTAGGCAATCCTGCCGTACTCATCCGCAGTCTTGTGACCGATCTGCCAGTCTCCGTCCATCTCATTTCCAAGGCACCATGTTTTTACAGCATAAGGCTCTTTCTGACCATTTTGCACTCTTAAATCACTATAATATGTTCCGGCATCACTGTTGCAGTACTCGAGAAAAGTAAGAGCATCCTCAAGTCCTCTGGTTCCCAGATTTACTGCCAGAATAGGATCGATTTCCGCAGATTTTGCCCATTTCATGAATTCGTCTATGCCAATCTCATTTGTTTCGATGCTCTTCCATGCAAGCTCTCTTTTGCGCGGCCGCTGATCCCGGGGACCGATTCCGTCCATCCAATTGTAGTTTGAGATAAAATTTCCTCCCGGATAACGTACAGTCGAAACCCCCATTTCTTTTGTTTTTTCAAGAACATCCTTTCGAAAACCATTTTCATCCGCAGTGGGATGATCCTTCTCATATATTCCGCCGTATACGACTCTTCCCATATGCTCGACAAAGGATCCAAATACACGAGAATCAACCGCACCTATTTGAAAATCTTTGTTAATAATAATCTTTGTTTTATACATACTTTTCTTCCTATCTCATATACTCTGCTGGCAAAGCCATTTGTCTTTGTCAGACCATTCTTCTATTGCTGTTTACTCTTTCATTCCTGATGTTGAAATCCCTTCCGTAAAAAATCTCTGTCCAGATAAGAACAAAATCAGCAGCGGTGCTATGGAGATTACCGTAGCTGCCAGTGTCGGTCCGTATTTGATTGCATGGCTGCCTACCAAGGTTGCCAGTCCCGCTGAAAGGGTTCTCATCTCAACCGAATTGCTTAACATCATAGGATAAAGCAGATCGTTCCAGTTATTCATAAAATGATATATTCCCAGTGATATCAGTGCCGGTTTTGACAGCGGAATAATAATCTTTGCAAAAATACCCACTTCGTTCATGCCATCAATTCTCGCCGCTTCATCCAGAGATTTTGGTATACCGGAAAAGAAAGAAGTCAGCATAAAAATACCATACGCACTTGCCGCTCTTGGAAGAATCAGACCAATAAGCGTGTTCAGAATTCCTAATTTAAATTCTTCCAGATAAAGCGGTATCATAACTACCTGAAATGGAACCATCATCGTCAGCAATATGATACTGAATATAATCTTTTTCCCGCGGAAATGCATACGTGAAAATGCATAAGCTGCCATGGAATCAAATACAAGACTGATAACGGTAACACTGCCTGCAAAGATTACCGTATTCGCCAACATTCGCAGCACCGGGATCGCATTCACAACATACTTGTACTGGGAAGTCGTCCATTCAGAAGGAAAAAATCTCGGCGGCCATTTAATTGCGTCCATATCTGTCTTAAAAGAAGAGACTATCAGCCAGATCAGAGGAAACAGTACAAGCATCATGATCATAACAAGCACTATTGATCTGACAATACTATATATTTTCCGCTTCATGTCAATCCTCCTGTCCGAATGTATATTTTCGAAGCACTCCTGTTACCACCGCAATAATCAGGAACAAATAAACTGCTATTGCAGAGGCATAGCCCATGTTAAACGGTGCAGTCTGGAAGCCCCGATTGTAAATATAGCCAACCAATGTTTCTGTTTTATTCATTGGTCCGCCGTTTGTCATGACGTATATCTGATCAAATACCTGCAATGCCTGTATCAATGTGGTAACAAGACAGAATCCGATCGTATTCTTTATTCCGGGTATCGTAACATGGAAAAACTTCTGAATGTTTGTTGCCCCATCCAGTTCAGCTGCTTCATAAAGTGACTGCGACACTCCCAGGGCTGCTGCTGAAAGAATGGTCAGCGTGTATCCGAATCCTTTCCACACCGAAACAAAAACAACTGTTGGCATCGCCCAGGTAGTACTGCCAAGTAAATTCGGCATTTGGATTCCGATTTTCGTCAAAAGATATGGAATCATACCAGAATTTACATTCAGCATCATGGACCAGACAATACTGATTGCTGTCATGGAACAAACATATGGCAGATAAAAAACAGAACGTAAAAATTTATCAAATTTCGTATTTTTCTGCATCAGCAT
Source organism: Oliverpabstia sp. (assembly GCA_051888835.1). Taxonomy (GTDB): domain Bacteria; phylum Bacillota; class Clostridia; order Lachnospirales; family Lachnospiraceae; genus Oliverpabstia. The sequence goes on from JBJFCH010000205.1 coordinate 5,175, forward strand.
TAAAATCACCAATGCCAGAAAAACCTGCAGCGGGACTTCCAGCAACGCAAAGAAAAACGTGTTAAAAGTTGCATTCCATACTCGATTATCATGAAAAGCTTTTATGTAATTCGAAATACCAACAAAGGAAAAGTCCTGCATATAAATATCTATATCTGTCAGACTGATTCCCACAGCTCCAATAAGTGGAATAAACACAAATGCCGTTAATATGATCAGTGATGGCAGCAAAAACAAATACGCCTGTTTTTGTGATTTTTCATAAGATTTGTTTTTCTGTACTTTTTTCATAGAACTCTCCAAACATGAACCTTCCGGTTTGTGCAAAAACCTTATATCTTCTGTTAATTTATGCCGGAAGCAGCTCTATCACCAAGCTGCCTCCGGCAGTAAATCTACTTTTTCCTTATGCATATTACAGATAATTACTGTGCTGCAAGTACCTCGTCAAGAATTGCAGATGCCTCTTCGACACATCCTTTTACATCTTCTCCTGCAAGGATTCTTTCCATCATAGGCTGCATAACATCGTTATCAATCTGACTTCCTGCAGCCAGGCCAAGATGCCAGTCGCGGCCAATAGAGGAAGCTTCGGAAACATTATTAAGGATTTCATTGTTCTGAATTTCTTCATCTTCCAGTACGGAATAAGACCATACCGGGAATCCGTTTCTGTTAGACCACTCTTTTAACACATCGTCAGACAGCCAGTATGCCATAAACTTATATGCTGCTGCTCTTGTTGCATCATCTGCACCTTTGGAAAGCATCCAGTCACATCCGCCTTCCGGAGAGTATGCTCCGTCACTTCCAGACGGAATAGCTGTGATTCCGTAATTGATTCCAAGAGAGTTTAATCCGTTGATGTTCCATGGCCCGCTTGTATACATAGCAAGCTGTCCTGCCTGGAACAAAGTATCTGCTTCAGCTGCACTGATTCCCTGCGGAGATACTCCTTTTGCCGCAAGATCCTGAATCCATGTCAGAGTTTCGATATTGCTTTCTGAATTTAACAGATTCTCTGTTGCATCTGCATTGATCACATCTCCGCCATTTTCCCACAGATACATACAGTAATAGTTAAAGTCTACCGGTAATGCAATTCCGTACTGATTTTTGGAAGTATCTGTCGTTGCTTCTGCATATTTTGCAAGCTCGTCAAGTGTTTTTGGCGGTGTGTTGGGATCCAGACCTGCTGCTTCAAAAAGATCTTTGTTGTAATATAAATACTGCAGATTGTACTGCATTGGAACGCCATACTGTACGCCGTTAATATAAGATTTTGCAAGTACATTCTCATAGTAATTGGACTGATCCAAGCCGGTAACTTCCCAGAAATCATCAATTGGCTCAAGCATATCATTGTCTACATACTGCTGCATTAATTCAATACCTGCAAGAACAAAAGACGGCCCATTGCCGGTAGATATCGCTGTCGGCAGCTTTGCCTGCAAGGTACTGTAGTCCATAATGTCAATTTCTACAGTTACATTATCCGTGTTTGTCTCATTGTAATCCGCTACGATTTCTCTAAGAACATCTCCATCAGATCCGGTAAAATTACACCAGAAAGAAATGGTGATCGGCTCTGAAGCTTCCTCTGCCATTACATTCACGCTGCTGCATAAAAGAGATGCTGTCATCCCGCCCACTAATACTGCACTCAATAATCTTTTTTTCATACTTGATCCTTTCTGCCGCATTGGCATAAAAAATAAATTAATTCGCGTCTGCGCGTACCCGGGTGCGCAAAAAGTATAATATTTTGCGTACTCGCGTACGCTTTTGATTATTTTATACCACTTTCACTATAATTTGTCAATTACATAATTAAATTTATACATTTTATACAATTTAGTTATGTTACTTTTGTGCGCTTTTATATTCTGTTTTCTTTATTTTTCCTGGAAACTCAATCAAAAAAGCGGTTCATGACTTCGCAATCTCCTGCTGATCATCACCGCTTTTTTAATAGCGTCCCCTACTGGAATCCAACCCATAGCTAGCGCTTAGGAGTAATTCCTGGAAATGTAAGCTTCTGTCACCCTAAGAAAAGGTGAGTCATCAGGCTTTTTTCTGAATCCACTTTTTCAATATTTTTGCAAGTGTGTTCAAATCAAGGGGCTTGGCGATATGTTCATTCATACCTACTGTCTTAGCCGCATGAATATCCTCGGCAAAGGCATTTGCTGTCATGGCGATAATGGGGATATTCTTCGCGTCCGGCCGGTCCAGTCCACGGATC
>JBJFCH010000206.1:0-7383 GCA_051888835.1 Oliverpabstia sp.
CTTTTCCTACCTGCTTTCCTTCACTGTCAACTAACAGATATTTTCCTTCTTTTTTTACAAAAATTACTCCGTTCCTCGAGCAAAAGCCCCATTCATCGGTTACTATCTCATCAAATTCAAAATTCGAAATAAATTTCAGATTTTTTCCAATAAGAGCCCACTTTTCTCCCTGTTGGACTCCTGCCACAGAGTTCAGCATAGGTGTTGCGGCATCATAAACAAACTCTGTAAGTTCCTGAAAATTCCCATCCAGGTATCCCCATTTTCCCTCTTTTTTTGCCGGAATAATACCCTGATTGATAATTCCCATAATCTCATAATTTTCTTCCGGTACCCGCCTTTTATAATTATTTTTGTCTATGTAATACCATGCTCCCTGCTTTTTTACAGGTGCAAAACCATTTTCACCAAACAGTCCTATTTCTTCATATTGGGGGCGGATCAAGATATGTCCCGCCAAATCCAGCAAGCCCTTTCCATCCTCGTTTTCAACCTTCATATATCCACTGCATGCATTGGAAATTTCTCCATACTCTCCGCTCAATATCTGATAACCACCTGCCAGTGACTGAAGCTTTTCCTTTATCGCTCCATTGTTTTTCTTTCTCTCTATTTGTCTCTTCAAGATGGCAATCGCGTCCTCTTTTCGTCCTTCTTCCAGATAATAATCTGTCAGCAGAAAAACTGCTTTTTCATTATCACCATCTAATTGAATTGCCTGGCTGCAAGTCTGTTCAAAATATTCCATATCACCCAGCTTTTTGTAATTCTGAGCAATTTTCAGGTATAATTCCATATTATCAGAATCATATTCCAACGCGTCCTGATATTCCAGGATGGCATCGTAGTATATTTCTTTTTCTTCATACTCCTCTGCCTGTCTAATATGTACTCTATATTGAATCGGTTTTTCTATCGAAGTTGTCACGGCACTCCACCATGCACCGCAAAACAATGCCAGAATTGCAACAATCAATAATCTTTTCATACTGTCCTCTCAAAATCCCATTAATAAAACCAATATTGTGCCTATGGAAAAGAATGGCGCTAATGGAATTGAATCTTTCATTGTCAGCTTCTTTCGCAGCAGCTGAATAACACTATAGACTGCTGCTAATGCCAGACATATTGCAAAATCCCACCATATTAAGGCAGAGCCCAGATATGTTCCCAATACAGCAGCCAATTTGACATCCCCCATACCAATACTTTTTCTGGATAACAGATATGCCAGGAAAAATATAACAAGACCTGTAAAAAAACCGCTTCCGGCTGATATAAGGCTCTCTTTCCAGTATTCAGGGAAGAAATACACCTCCCCCGTCAATAATATCCCTCTGGTCAAAAGCATCTCTCCCAGGATTTTATTTGGTATCAACATCTTTTCTCTGTCAATATCTGCCAAGATAACCAAAAATCCCATAAGAAACAGATATCGGATTATTTTCAGCCAATGATAACCGTATTGAGTAAATAAGATGCCTCCCAACACTTCCAATATCAGTAATACTATCAGTAACTTCTTTTTCTTCATAAATATTTCCTCTGACTTATACCCCTGACCAGATTCTTGTACTCGCACAAACACGAAAGTGACGTGGTGCCATGGAAAAAAAGGGAAGATTACTCGTTGCATCGTAATCTTCAACGATTTTCACATCTCTGGATTTATTTTTACACCAGCTTGTTTCTGAAAAAGAAAGACTGGAGATTCCCAGATTTTCCATGTATTCCAATGGATCTGTATTTCCTCCGGCAATCGAAAGTTGCTTATATACACAGGATTTGGCCACTACATTCACCATATATTTCGTAATATTCTCTGCTATATCCCCTTTAAAGCAACTTAAAATTCCTTCTATAAAACTCTGCGGATCCTCCACATAAGTTTTTACTGTATCCAAAAGATTGTTTGCCGTCTTTCCCACCTCTATGGAATTTTGAATGACATCTTCTCCCTGTAGTACATTTTCTCCCGCTTCCTGAATTGTCCCCAGATTGTCACCGATAGTTTTCAGGTCACTTTTAAATTTTTCCGCTTTCCCTTCCAAATTATCCAAGTCCTGAATAATTCCTGTTTTTTCTAATATATAACTGTACTGCGCCACTTCCTTTGCCGCCTGATCCACCGCATACTGCACAATTAGCTGCGCCCTCGCAAAATAAACGAGATTATAAATGCTTAAAAAGGCAAAGAAAAAAATGGGAAGAAACAGCGTTGCTTCTACGGTAATGGAGCCACCTTGTTTCTCATTTTTCATAATTTTCTCCTAATATGCCAGAATACTTTTATAATGAATCACTTTTTTCCCATCGGATTCTTCCGTACTTTTCCCCAAAAAAGCAGGTACCCTGGGAAAAAAAGACGTCGAAACTTTCACATCTGCCTGCAAAGTCAGCATTGTATATTTATTACAGAGCTTCTCCTGCGTATTGAACTGGATACAGTCCCCAACACGTGCAAGAAGCTTTGTCTCGCCCTTTTCACTCATACTGGTAATTAGAACAAATAACTTCATATATTCTTTATAATTAAGCGTAATGTTGTTATCGCCGGAGCCATGCCATACTGGCACGTCCTCCCCTTTCGTCAGCTTTACAATGTCTTCTCCGGATATTTTTACAGCACAGCAAAACAAATATCCATATTTCACAATCGGATACAGCCATGCCTGACCTGTCGTAGCACTGAGTCCGCAGGCAATTTCATCAGCAATCATGTTTTTCTCACTGTCCAGAAATACATAGATACTGTTGATTGCCAACCGGAGACCGAAAAGTACACTGATTGAATTTGTTTTATTGACAAGTGTGTTGGAATTTCCATACAAGAGATATTCCATTTCCCCGTTTGAGATGTAGTGGTCTTGAAGGCTCTCACCGCTTAACGACTTTTCATCTGCTTTGGTTGTCAGACAGTTAAACATCTCAGTCATATATTCCATCAAATATGCCCGCTCCAGCAATTCTCCTGAAATCTTATCCAGACCATCCAGCAGTTTTCCCATCCCACTGTTAAAGCCCTCCGTTTCCGTAATCTTACTGATGTTATCATCACTTGTATCTATTTTCTCTACATTGTGACTGGCATTAATATCACCCGGAATTTTTTCAATTCCGCTGGGAAACTCATCGGGATACGTTATTCTCTCAAAATTTTTCAGATTTCTTTCATTTTCCAGGGATTCAAGGCCTGATAACAGTCTTTCATAATCATCCTGAGCCGACTCTGCCTCCCGTTTACTATCGTCTTTTATCTTTTTTGCTTCTGGGTCTTCACTGCCTTCCTGAATTTCCTTCAGAACCTTCTGATAAAATACTTCCTGCTCTGCATCAAGAAAAGTACATGATATGCTGTCGGGAAAACCAAGATTATTTTTATGCTGCTCCCAGTAATACTCTATCACATCCTGATGATTACTTCCGTACTCAAGCAACCATTCACCTTCTTCACCTGTGACTCTTTGCTTTTTTAAATTTTTTGTAACATCCTTTATTTTCCCAATCTGCTTTTTAAACTGTTCAGCCGCCTCCTGATTGTTTTTCAGACAGGAAATCAAACTCTGTACCTCCATAGTATCAATTTGAATGGCATTTTCCTTTTCCTGCTCTTCAATACCTTCCAAATCTTCTCCTTTTCCCAGCAGCTTATTCTTTTTCTCCTCGCACTCTCTTTTTACAGGTAAAATATCTTTTTCCCATATTTTAATGACTTCTTCCAGAGCCTGAATACCTTGCTTTGCAGATTCAATAATGTTGTCAGCCTCAATCTCGTAACTCTCCACAATTGAAATGTATTCTTCTGCAGCATTGTCGTGAATTGTATCCATATTCCGGATGCTTTCCTGTATTTTTTCTCCTACGCTCCAGAAAGCTTCTATATCCTCCTGCGAAAAGCCGTACTCTTCTGTCATATATGATGCCAGGCTATCCCTTAATTGATAAATAGAAACAGCCGCAATCATATTCGCATACGTTGCGTCGTCAAAAACCGTATTTCCACTGTCCCAAATACAAGACCAGGAAAGATTATTCTGTACTCTTTCCGTAGTGATAGGATCACTGCTCATTGGCGCAATAGAAACGTTATCCAGATAGTTTTCAAGCGAACGCGCTGCCAGCCAGAAAACAGACTGCTCCTGATAATGTGCCAATGCCTCACCGATATCTGCCTCTGCGAATCCTCCGACGCCGCCCACAGCCGCAATATGCTCCTCAATATACTCTTTTGCTTCTTTCAGAGGCTTCCCCAGCTTTGAAAGTTCTTTCCCATATTCAGATTTTTTCTTTACATAATCCCGTTTTTCCTCCATGTTTTTTAATGGGAGTTTCTGAAATTTTTCCAATATATCTGTAACCATATAAACTGGTGCCAGGTATTTCATGTATTCCAGAATCTGTTGCTGTAAAACCTGCGTATCCGCCAAAGAAGAATTCTCCACTCCTTTGGCCCGGATACCACCATTACCCAGTTCTATTTGAACCATGGAATGAATCTTTTCGTCATTTCCGCTCTCAAAACTGGCTGCATTACAGGATTCCATAAAATACTTTTCCAGTTCCGAAGTTATCTCCTCAGACTCAGGTGAGGACGCCATCGCAAGAAGACCATATCCATCCTTTAATTTTTTATCGTAACGGGATAATGCTGCATTCATAGCTAAATCTCCCGCTCCGGAAATAATTGTTTTTGCGGCAAAAAGACGGGAGGCATCTACGACAATTCCACAAAAAATAAGCATGGGAACTAAAATCAGGGTCAGAAATACTGAAATTGCCCCTCTATTTTTTCCACAGAAAAATCGCATCTTCCTCCCTCCTTCAAGTATTATTATGTCTTTTAAAACAGGAAATAATTATTAAACTATATACCCGCAATATTACAAAAAAGCTTAAAATTATTCTTCTGTAAAATTCTTTAAGCTTCAGCATACGAACGCTTCAAAGAATTTTCTGTAACCCATTGATCTGCATAACATCCTTCTTGAACAATAAACGTTACATTTTCCATTCCATCTGGAGATATTCCGATAGATTCAAGGCTTGGCGGTAAGGTAATTTCTTCCAAGTATTCACAAAAATTTATACCGTAATCACCAATTGACTTAACTGTATCAGGAACCGTAACTTTTTTAAGGAACTCATTATATCCAATTGCTGACTCCGCAATATGTACAGTTCCCTCTGGAATAGAATACTCTGTGATGTCTGATTTCTGTACGGGATATTCTAATAAAGTTTTTGTTTCATAGTCAAATAAAACACCATCTATTGATTCATATTTCGGATTTTCTGAATCTACATCGAAATATTCCATTCCGAGGCTTGCATCGAAAGCGTCTTCCATTGAAGTTACACTTTTGGGAATATATATGTAACTCAAACGTGGTAAGTTTGTAAAAGCGCTACCTTCGATTATCTCTAAACCATCTTGAAAATCTACCGTTTCGAGCATTTTCATATTGTTAACGGCATATGACTCAATTTTTTTTACCCCATCAGATACGTGTAATTCTTTCAATCTTTCACATGACCGAAATGCAAATTGCGATATACTTTTTGTACCGTCTGGCACTCTGTATGAGTCACCAAACTTGTTACTAGGATACACTAACAAAGCGTCGTTCTTTCTGTCAAAAAGGACACCATCTATATCATAATAATGTTCATTATCCTTTGATACAATAATTGAATCAATCCCTTCAGGAAAACCAGCATTATTAATGTTTTCTACTGATGCTGGTATTCTGATATTAGGAAGCGATGTTTCATAAAATGCATACGCCCCTATACTTTTTAATGATTCAGGTAAAGTTAGTTCAACCAAATCTGAAACTCCATAAAAGGCATAGTCGTCAATTTTTTTACATCCCTCTTCAACATTCCATTTGTAATAACCTATATTGTTTGGACACCAGACTAATTCTGTATAATCATGACTATACACAACTCCTCCATCATCAATATAATATGGGTTATTATCATCAACGTTAATATAATCAATGGATACAAAGCCTGCAGAACACAAATATATATCGGATACAGTTGCTGGTATATAAAGAGTATCTATTTCATCTCCCAGATAACTTGCAAACATTCCTTGATCGAATCCGGTCACCGTATGACCATCTAATTCAGATGGTATTATAAAATTAGATGCCGGCTCCAGTTCCCCTATATACCTAGATATAAAAACTGTATTGTCATCATATAGTGTATATTTAAAGTTATCCGATTCAAAGTATTCTCCCTGGTATGTTGCATAATCAAACGCCATAGCAGGATGTATTTGGATTAAAACTCCAAGACAAATTCCACATAAAATGGTCATTCTACTTTTCAAATTTTGATCTCCTTTATAACATATATTTAGAATCATTAATTGAAGAAGATATCAATTTTTATATTAGTTTTCCTCTTCAGAAAAGTATTTCCTTTACTTTATTAAATTTTTCTGCAAACTCATCCGCTTTCCCTTTAAGCCCCAATTTTTCCAAAAGAAATTCTGCTAAATCCCATCCCAAATCCACGTTTCGTACAAAATCTGTGGCATTGATTACTGGCTGGTATGCTCCTGCAAATAAAGTAAGAGTATCCTTTACACCCAAAAACCGAATGATTCCGGGTGTGGGAATCTCATAACGGATTTCTGCCAACACTGACTTGGACATAAAGGAATTCTGAACCTGAAGGGTAGCCTGTGTCGTTCCCATGGAAAACAGTACACTGGTTTTACATAAATCTTCCTGATATTTTTGCAGTCGTTCTTTTAAATTTGTCTCTAAGCCCAATCGATATATTTTGCTGACACTTCCGTTATATGCACCATAATACTCGTTCACCTGCTCTGCTGATGGATTTTTCTCCCAGGAAAAATCTACCGAAGAATTCTTCATCCAGTCATCTCCCAGAAAAGAATCATATCCTGGATAAGCAATTTCCCTGGAAATCTGTGATGCGGCCTTTTCTACCTGAAAAAAGAAGTAGCTCTCCTGTATTTTAAACAGACCCAGGTATAGAACAACCATCACCAGGCCTATTGTAATAGGAAAATAGAGCGTTGCCTCGACCATTATGGCTCCTTGCTCTTTTTGTTTCTTCTTCATATATTTTTCCGGCTATTGCACTGCGCTTGTATTGGAAACGGACTCGTCTACTAAATTAAATGTATTCTCTATCACAGTCTTTATCCTGTCTTTAAAAATTGCAACTAATGCAATTACTATCACAATAATAAGAATGATTGCCACGATTTCAGCAGCTCCCTTTTCTTCTGATTTGAAATTTTCCCAGAAATTGTGCAGTCTGATCTGTGCCCCAATCCATGCCTTCATTAATTTGTTACTCATCTTGAATCTCCTCCTTGAAAATAAATTTTTTATA
>JBJFCH010000207.1:0-7379 GCA_051888835.1 Oliverpabstia sp.
CTCGACACCACGGGTATGAACCGTGTGCTCTAGCCAACTGAGCTATCTCGCCATAAACAAGCTGTCACCCGCAACCTGCCTTACCATTATATGAAAAGAATGGAAAAATGTCAAGAACTTTTTGAAAAAAATATGCAAATCATTTAGTACTCGTTGAAAAAAGAAGAAAAGTGGAGTATGATGCAAGAAAAAGATATTCAGATACATTTTGAAATACAAAGGAGACAATCATGGAAATTGATGTGAGACAATTCAGTGAACCGTGCAGCTGTGGAAAAACACACCATATACAGGTAAAAGGTATTATTCTGGGAAAAGAAGCGACAGACTGCCTTTTGGAATCGTTAAAATCAGGTGATCTTGCCGGTTTTCAGCATCCGGTTATTGTTTGTGATGAGAATACAAAATCGGCGGCATTGAAAAAAATGGATGAAATCTGGGAAATATGTGGTGAGATTGTACTGCCGCCGGATCGTCTCCATGCGGATAACCACGGAGTGGAGCTGGTCTACCAGGCTTTGGAAAAACGAGAAAAGACAGATTTGATTCTGGCGGTAGGTTCCGGTACGATTCACGATCTGAGTCGTTATGTAGCATATGAAAAAGGAATTCCTTTTGTGTCTGTTCCGACAGCTGCCAGTGTGGATGGATTTGTTTCCACTGTTGCAGCGATGACCTGGAATGGTATGAAAAAGACACTTCCGGCAGCAGCACCTATATATGTGTTTGCAGACACAGAAATTTTTTCTCGTGCTCCATACAGACTTACGGCATCAGGGGCGTCAGATCTTCTGGGAAAATATGTGGCACTTGCGGATTGGAAAATCGCTCATGAAGTGACAGGAGAGTATATCTGTGATAGAGTATGTGAGATGGAGATGGAAGCCCTCAGAGAGGTATGCAGATGTCTGGATCAACTGAGAAAGGGAGATCCGGATGCCTGTGAAAAACTGATGTATGCACTCCTTCTTTCCGGGCTTGCCATGCAGATGATTGGGAATTCAAGACCGGCATCCTGTGCAGAACATCATGTATCTCATTTGTGGGAAATGGAGATTATCAATGATTATGTGGATGCATTGCATGGAGAAAAAGTATCTATTGGTCTTGTATTAAACATAGAGATATATGAGAAAATATCTCGAAGCATTAAGGATGGGAGTTGCCGGGTGAAACCATATGATGGAATAGAATATGAATTGCTTCGCAGTACATTCGGTAAGAAAGAATTATATGATTCCACCATTCAGGAGAATACACCGGATCCCATGCTGGCAGTGGATCAGAAAAGGCTGGAGCAATGTCTGCCAAAGATAGCTGAGATTATAGATGAAATGCCGAAAAAAGAAGAGATATTGCAAATTCTTGCTCGTGGAGGATGCGTAAAAGAGGTAGAAGAGATTGGACTTACAAAAGAAATTATACCTCTGACGATGCAGCTTTCTCCGTACGTGAGAAATCGTCTCAGTTTGAACAGAATACGAAAAATGTTGGTGTATCCGGAAAACTGACAGAATATAGATGTAAGAGATATGCAGTGTGAAATAATGTTAGAATGGCAATAATTCATAAGTATGGGATAAGGTCAGAAAGGGGAACAAAACTGTGAGAGTAGGAATGGGTTATGATGTACACAAATTGACAGAAGGACGAGATCTGATTCTTGGCGGAGTGAAAATTCCATGGGAAATGGGACTTCTTGGACATTCAGATGCAGATGTGGTGGTGCATGCTATCATGGATGCTATTTTGGGGGCTGCGGCGTTAAGGGATATCGGAAGGCATTTCCCGGATACAGATCCACAATATAAAGGAATCTCCAGTATTTTTCTTTTGAAAAAGGTGGGAGAACTTTTAAAAGAAAAAGGATATTATATTGTAAATATTGATGCGACGATCATTGCGCAGAAACCCAAGCTTCTTCCCTATATTGATACAATGATTGAAAATGTAGCAGAAGCACTGGAATTATCTGCGGATCAGGTAAATATTAAGGCGACGACAGAAGAAGGACTGGGATTTACAGGTTCTTTACAGGGAATATCCAGTCAGGCAATCTGTGCAATCGAAAAGAAGTAATTGCCGTAAAAGAATGTATGAAAAGGTTGACAAAACCGGGATTTTTGCATACACTAAGTTAAGAAATTGAAAAAAGCAGAGAACGGAAAGAGTATCTGTCTCAGTGAACACAGAGAGAGACGGTCAGCGGCTGAAAGCCGTCTCGTGAACAGGGCAGAGAAGTGCGTCCGGGAGCTGATTCGGTGAAGGGAAAAGGTCAGATAGCCGGATCCGTGTCCACGCGTTACGTGGGAGAGGGAAAGATGAAGGTACATCCGAAAGGATGAAAGATTCATCTTTAAAAAGAGTGGAACCGCGGATTATTTCGTCTCTTGTGATGAATAATCTGTGGTTTTTTATATTATAGGATTGTGGGAGCTGCTTGCAGCGAAACAATCCGTAATCACTTTTGAAATGGTAATTAAATTTCTCAGATGGGAGGAATAAATTTGAGTTTTATTAAACATATAAAAGAGGAATTTCAGGTGATACAGGAGAGAGACCCTGCCATCAAGACTCCTATGGAAGTGTTACTTTATCCCAGTTTTCGGGTTATGATCCAATATCGGAGAGCACATAAATTGTATTTAAAGGGACATTATTTTCTGGCCCGATGGATTTCCCAACGAGCGGCAAGAAAGACTGGAATAGAGATACATCCGGGAGCAACGATTGGAAAAGGACTGTTTATTGATCATGGAAGCGGAGTGATCATTGGAGAAACAACGATTATCGGTGACAATGTTACTTTGTATCAGGGCGTGACACTGGGAGGAAATGGAAAAGAGACTGGTAAGAGGCATCCTACGCTGGAAGATAATGTAATGGTAAGTGCGGGAGCAAAGATTATTGGTTCCTTTACGATCGGAGCAAATTCCAAGATCGGTGCCGGTTCTGTGGTATTGGAAGAGGTTCCGCCAAATTGTACAGTAGTGGGAATACCGGGTCGTGTGGTGCGTCAGAAAAATGTGAAAGTACCTAGAACCAGTATGGATCATGGCCATTTACCGGATCCTGTGCGGGATGATATCCGTACTTTGCAGAGAGAAAATACGGAACTTACGAATCGTGTACTGGAACTTGAAAAGGAAATGCGTATATATATCAGAAAAGAAAAGGAGAATAAAGAAAATGAAACTGTATAATACACTCACGAAAAGAAAAGAAGAGTTTGTACCTCTGGAAGAGGGTAAAGTTAAAATGTATGTCTGCGGTCCTACGGTTTACAATTTTATCCATATTGGAAATGCCCGCCCTATGATCGTATTTGATACGGCTCGTCGTTATATGGAATACAAAGGATATGAAGTGAATTTTGTATCCAATTTTACAGATGTAGATGACAAAATTATTAAAAAGGCCATAGAAGAAGGGGTATCAGCGGAAGAAATTTCCGAAAGATACATCAAAGAATGCAAAAAAGATATGGCAGATATGAATGTGAAACCTGCTACCACACATCCTCAAGCCACAAAAGAAATCGATGGAATGATTGAGATGATCCAGACACTGGTGGATAAGGGATATGCGTACGCAGTGGATGGAACTGTATATTTCCGTACCAGAAAGTTTGGTGAATACGGGAAATTATCTCACAAGAATTTGGATGACCTTCGCTCCGGTAATCGTTCTCTGCTGGTATCCGGTGAGGATCAGAAAGAAGATCCGTTGGATTTCGTTCTGTGGAAACCGAAAAAAGAAGGGGAACCATTCTGGGTTTCACCCTGGGGCGAAGGACGTCCGGGCTGGCATATTGAATGCTCTGTCATGTCTAAAAAATATCTGGGTGAAGAAATTGATATTCATGCAGGCGGTGAGGATCTTATTTTCCCACATCATGAAAATGAGATCGCACAGAGTGAATGCTGCAACGGAAAAATATTTGCGCGCTATTGGCTGCACAATGGATTTTTAAATATTGATAATCGTAAAATGTCCAAATCTCTGGGTAATTTCTTTACCGTAAGAGAAATCGGAGAAAAATATGATCTTCAGGTGCTTCGTTTCTTCATGCTCAGTGCGCATTATCGCAGTCCCCTTAATTTCAGCCAGGAGATTATGGAGTCATCCAAAAACGCTCTGGAGAGAATTGTGACTGCAGTGACAAATCTGAAACATTTATCAGAGTCTGCACAGAGTGAAAATCTTTCAGAAGAAGAACAGGCGCTTCTGAAGGAAATGGGAGCATACAGACAGAAATTTGAAGAAGCGATGGATGACGATCTGAATACGGCAGATGCGGTATCCTCTGTCTTTGAACTCGTGAAGTTTGCCAATACAAACGCGGGAGAAAAATCCTCGAGAGAATTTGTTGAAAAACTGAAAAAGGAGATTGTTTCCCTCAGTGACATTCTGGGGCTGATTGTAGATAAAAAGGAAGAGAGTCTGGATGATGAAATCGAAAAATTGATCGCAGAACGTCAGGCAGCCAGAAAAGCAAGAGATTTTAAACGTGCAGACGAAATTCGTAACCAGCTTCTGGCGCAGGGGATTATCCTGGAGGATACCAGAGAGGGTGTAAAATGGAAGAGAGCATAAAATATCTGATGGATCAGTTTCAACTGAATGATCCGGATATCAGAACCTATTCTCCGCTCACGTTGGCATATATCGGCGACGGTATTTATGAATTGTATATCAGAACGATATTAGTCAAGCAGGGGAATTGTCAGGCGAATAAGCTTCATAAAAGAGCAAGCCGTCTGGTGAAAGCCCCTGCGCAGTCCGATATGGTAGCTGTTTTAGAACCTTTATTTACGCCGGAAGAAGACGCAGTGTATAAAAGAGGAAGAAATGCAAAATCTTATACGACGGCCAAAAATGCTACGACGGGAGAATATCGCCGTGCAACAGGTTTTGAAGCGGTGATGGGGTATCTGTATCTGACCGGACAATATCACAGAATGATAGATTTGATCAAAATCGGATTGGAGGCATTGGATGACGGAAAATAAAATCGAAGGAAGAAATGCCGTGTTGGAAGCATTTCGTTCGGGAAAGACTATAGACAAACTATATATTCTGGACGGATGTCAGGACGGACCAGTAAAAACCATTGCCCGTGAGGCGAAAAAACATGAAACCATTATTAATTACGTAAAAAAAGAGCGTTTGGATCAGTTGTCGGAGACAGGAAAGCATCAGGGAGTAATTGCTGTAGCGGCATCCTACGAATATGCAACAGTGGAAGATATTCTGCAGCGGGCCAGAGAAAAAGGAGAACCTCCTTTTATTCTTCTGCTGGATAATATTGAAGATCCACATAATCTGGGAGCGATGATCCGTACAGCCAATCTGGCGGGAGCCCATGGAGTGATCATCCCTAAACGGAGAGCGGTAGGTCTTACCGCAGTGGTTGCAAGAACATCAGCGGGAGCTTTGAATTATACACCGGTTGCAAAGGTGACCAATCTGAAGGCAACGATGGAACAGCTGAAAAAAGAAGGTATGTGGTTTGTCTGCGCTGATATGGGAGGAACACCATATTATGATCTGGATCTGAAAGGTTCTATTGGGCTTGTGATTGGAAATGAAGGAGAAGGAGTAAGCCGTCTGGTGAAAGAAAACTGTGATTTTGTGGCATCAATTCCCATGAAAGGTGATATAGATTCTTTGAATGCTTCTGTTGCAGCAGGAATTCTGTCATTTGAGATTGCACGCCAGAGAGGATGAGGATGAAAGATTATACACAGTTTACGGATGAAGAACTGATAGATATGCTCCGCCAGGGTGATCCGGATGTGATGGATTATATCATTGACAAATATAAATCCATGGTTCGGAAAAAGGCCAGAGTTTTATATCTGGTGGGCGGTGATCAGGATGACCTGATACAGGAGGGGATGATCGGACTTTTTAAGGCTGTAAGAGACTATCGAAAAGAAAAAGACGCTTCGTTTCGTACTTTTGCTCAGCTTTGTGTGGATCGCCAGCTCTATCATGCGATTCAGTCTTCAAACAGGCAAAAGCATCAGCCTCTGAATTCTTATGTATCGATCAACAGTGAAGAGTGGGAAGAAGAGGTATATAATATCTTTCAGCAAAGCCCTGAGAATATTGTAATTGCCCAGGAAAATGCGGCACATCTGGAAAAGAAAATCCAGCAGCAGCTGAGCAGTTTTGAAAATCAGGTGCTTATGATGTATCTGGACGGAGATAATTATCTTCAGATTGCGGAGAAGCTTGGTAAAACACCGAAATCTATCGATAATGCCCTCCAGAGAATCAGAGGAAAAGTCAAGGAATGTGTTGATGTACAATTATCGTCAAAAAACTGAAAATAATACTTGACTTTTACACCCCTTTTTGATAAACTAACTAACTGTAGCGGACAGAAAAAGCTGTCAGAAAGCTACAGATGCTGATGTGGCTCAGTCGGTAGAGCGTCGCCTTGGTAAGGCGGAGGTCACGGGTTCGATTCCCGTCATCAGCTTTTTTTGTTGCCCAAAAGACCGTCAGAGTATTGAGTTTCTCGATATTTTGGCGGTCTTTAATTTTCTTATGGATGAAAAAGGGGGAGAACAAGAGGTGTTTTGTCGTTCACTGTGATGCACTGTGAAGGATAAATACAGTAAATATAGATTTTTTGTAAATTTATGATATACTATACCTATAATGGTATGAAAAATGACAGAATATGAGGGGATGAGTTTTGAAAGAAACAAATAGTCAAAGAAGAAAACTGCAAAAAGAAGCTGCCCTTCAGACAGACACGCTCATAGAAATCAGCGAAGAAATGACCCGTCTGGTAGAAAGTTATGGAACCATGGATATGGCTGACTTTCTGGTGGCTGCCCGGATAACAAAAAGCAGACTTACTTCTTTGCGGGAACGAATGTACGAACTGTATGATTTATTAAAGAAGGAAAAGGATACTGATACACAAATTACCCTGCAATTGCTTGCACAAAATAAATTGGCTGTAGATCAGAAAACAGATCTTCTGGATCAGATGATCTTTCAGGCAAAGCATATGAAGGAATTGTCAAAAGAAGCAATATCCATACAGAATTTGGTAGAAGTTCATCAATTGCAGGAATTGTTAAAAAATAAAGGAGGAATAAAAGAGTAATGGCTGGAGATTCCCAAAAAGGGAAAAAACCTAAAATATTTACAGCAGCTGTGTTCTTGGTGGCAGTAGGAATTTGCCTTGCAGTTGTCGCAGTTGTGCTTCGGGATGATCTGATTATCCGCTATCGCCTGAAAGGGTATCAGATGATACGCAATATGGTTGTGGTATACTGTATCTTTGCGTTAGGTATTATGTTGTTTTCTGTTGTTCGGATAGGAAAATCGAAAAAAAGGAAAAAGGAAGAAGAACG
>JBJFCH010000208.1:0-7376 GCA_051888835.1 Oliverpabstia sp.
AAAAATGGCACTGTGTTCACTGTCCACCGGAAGTATTTTTATGCCATTTTCTCTGGCAAGCGGCATAATTAAATGCCCGGCTGTCACGAGAGTTTCTTTGTTGGCCAGTGCTATATCTTTTCCCGCTTTGATAGCTGCAATCGTTGGGCGGATACCGATCATTCCCACAATGGCCGTCACCAGAATATCTGCTTCCGGGAGAACCGCCAGTTCCAGAAGTCCATCCATACCGCTGACCACTTTCACATTCAGATCTCCTACCTTGGATTTCAATTCCGTAGCTTTTTCTTTATCCCAGACCGCCACAAGACGGGGACGAAACTCTCGAATCTGTTTTTCCAGAAGAGTGATATTTGCTCCGGCACTCAGTGCCGCCACTTGAATATCACCGTTTTCCCTTACCACTTCCAGTGTCTGTGTGCCAATAGAACCTGTAGATCCTAAAATTGCAATGGTTTTTCCCATAGTTTTCCCCTTTATATTCAAATCAATGTAATTGCCAGAAAATAAATAATTGGCGCTGTAAAAATCACGCTGTCAAATCGGTCCAGAATTCCTCCGTGACCGGGAATTAAAGTTCCATAATCCTTAATATTCTGCTGTCTCTTGATGGCGGATGCCGCCAGGTCCCCGATCATGGATACCAGAGCACCTACCGCACAGATAATTGCGTAAATCAACGGTGTGTGAGCAGAATTTGCATTATATCCTGAAATTGCCCATGCATACACTGCACCAAGAATGGCAGCTCCCACTACGCCACCAACAGCACCTTCAATCGATTTTTTCGGACTGAGTACCGGTGCCATCTTATGTTTTCCAATCAGAACCCCTACACAGTATGCACAGGTATCACATCCCCAGGAGCAAAGAAAAATCAGCCATACCAGAAAAACGCCACCCTCAAGCATTCTGGTCTGAAGCACATAAGACAACATCACACCCACATAGACAATCCCGAAAAATGCCGAAACAATCTGTCCTGTCTGGTATTTGGGATATGTAAATACATAAACTGACATTACCAGAAGTACCCCAAGAATAACCGAAAGCAAATGATACTGTGTCGGCAGCAGCCACACCGATAAATAATACAAAATGACACTGATATAACTGATGATTTCCAGTAAATTAAACCCGTCTTTTCTCACACCAACAGCTCTATATAACTCCTGCATACCGATCAGAGATACACAGAGCAGGGTAATAAACAGTACCGGTCCGCCACATATTATCGTTGCAAGAGCAATGATTACCAGTACGATTCCACTCAAAAGTCTCGTCTTAAACATTTCCTATGCCTCCTTTACTCCACCGTATCTTCGATCTCTTTCATTATATTTTTCAATAGCTTTTACCAATTCATCTTTCTTAAAATCCGGCCATGGAACATCCGTAAAATAAAACTCTGTATAAGCCAGCTGCCAGAGAAGATAATTAGAAAGTCTCAGTTCTCCGCTGGTACGTATCATAAGATCCGGATCCGGAATCCCTGCCGTATCAAGATACTCTGAAATCGTTCTTTCCGTTACAGGTCCTGTAAGAACACCTTGCCTTTGATCTTCCAGCATTCGGTTCACAGCGCGGGTAATTTCATCCCTGCTTCCATAGTTTAATGCAATCTGAAAATGTAATTCATCAAAATCTTTTGAAAATTCTTCTAATTCCCGGATCCTGTTCTGGATATCCTCATCAAAAGCAGAAGGGTCACCGATCACCCGGACTCTCATATTATTTTTCTTGGAAATTTTAATACATTTCTTCAGATAATTTCGAAAAAGATTCATCAGACCTTCCACTTCTTCTCTGGACCGTTTCCAGTTCTCCGTTGAAAATGCGTACACTGTCAGATACTTTACTCCCAGTTCTTTTGCAACTTCACAAATATATTCCAAATTTTCGCAGCCCTTTACGTGACCATAATTTCTGGGCATTCCCTTACTCTTTGCCCATCTTCCGTTTCCATCCAGAATGATGGCTATGTGATTCGGTACTCTCATAGTTCCTCCTTAAAAAGAGGCATCATACAATGGAGCTATATCCATATGTGTGATGCCTCCCTCATGACATTCAGATTTATAATATTATACGGTCAAAATTTCTTTTGATTTCACTTCAACAGCAGCATCAACTTTTTTGATGAACTTATCTGTCATTTTCTGTACTTTTTCTTCCAGTTCATCGATCTCATCCTCAGAAACATCTGTCTTTCCAAGCTTTTTGAGCATATCATTGGCATCACGACGGATATTGCGGATTGCCACTTTGGCTGCTTCTCCTTTTTTCTTAACATCTTTTACCAGATCTTTTCTTCGTTCCTCTGTAAGTTCCGGGAATACCAGACGGATTACTTTACCATCGTTTGTTGGATTGATTCCAAGATCAGACATATTGATCGCTTTTGAAATTGCTTTCAAAAGCGAACTCTCCCATGGCTGAATCAGAATCATTCTTGCTTCCGGAACGGAGATATTTGCCACCTGCTGAATCGGCGTCGGGCATCCATAATAATCTACCATAATACGATCCAGTACATGGGGATTGGCTCTTCCTGCACGAATCGTACCAAACTCACTGTCCAGATTTGCCAGTGTCTTTTCCATCTTCTCCTCGTACTTTGCGATTCTCTCATCCATATATTCTATTCCTCCTGATTTTTATATTTACCGGACCACTGCATATTTGCAGCGCCAATCATTTCTCCATAACATATTTTCTGTCTGTTTTATTATCAATCAACGACAACTCGGGTTCCTGTGATTTCACCACGGGCTGCTTTTACGATACTGTTCTCTGTATTCAATCCAAATACCAGCATCGGCATTTTATTTTCCATGCACAGGATAGATGCTGTCAGATCAACTACCGCCAGTTTCTTATCAATTACTTCCTGTATATGAACACTGTCGTACTTTTTCGCCTGTGGATTGGTCTTTGGATCACTGTCATAAACACCATCCACCGCTTTCGCCAATAAAATTGTCTCTGCCTCTATCTCGATAGCACGGAGAACGGTAGTTGTGTCTGTTGAGAAATACGGATGCCCTGTTCCTCCCGCAAAGAAAACAACCTTTCCCTGAGCGAAGCACTCATTGGCTTCGTCTTTGGAAAACAGTTTTGTAAATGCCCCGCATACAAACGGAGTCAAAATCTCTGTCTTCATTCCTACAAAACGGAAAATCTCAGAAACATAAATACAATTCATAACAGTGGCAAGCATCCCGATCTGGTCTGCTTTTGTTCTGTCAATCGTCTCACTGCTTCTTCCTCTCCAGAAGTTGCCGCCGCCAATCACGACACCGACTTCCACACCCTCATCAACAAGAACTTTTACCTGTTTTGCAACTTCTGTGACAGTCGCTTCATCAAATCCAGTCTTTTTTTCTCCTGCCAGGGCTTCACCGCTTAATTTCAGTAATACTCGCTTCATATTAGCCGCTCCTTATTATAAATGTTTAAGAATATCCGATCATTCACAGATCACAATTATTCACTCAATCCGCTCAGATAATCCTGAATCGCTCCGGCATCAAAAACAACGGTCTCTTTTTCCTGATTACTGCTTACTTTATCATATACAGAATAGCCAATCCAGCCAACGAAGAGAACACAAACTAATGTAATAACAGCCATCTCCAGGCGATGCATTCTTTTCTGTTTTTTAATGATTTTCTGGCGATTTGCCTTGTCTTTTTTATATTGGTCAACTTTAGCCTGACTCATGTCTACACTCCTTTGTCTAATTACACTTTGTGCTCATTATATCATATCTTTAAATAAAAGGAAACCATAAATGCGATAAAATCCTCTGTAACCAAATCAGGGACTAACCGTATAATTGATACGATCAGTCCCCTTCCATTTTCTTTTCATTTCAGAAATCTTAGAGAACTACAATGACTCCTCCGTCATTCGCATACATGGAACTTACACCCGCCGTATCCAGTAAAATTACATCTTTTACCTGAATACGCTCAAGGATTGCTTCTTTAACCATCTCCGCTCTTTCCTGACAGTTACAATGAGAAATAGCAAGAACTTTATCTTTGCTCCCTGCTGCTTTTTCCACAATATAATCCACCATTTTCACCAGTGCTTTATTAATTCCTCTTGCCTGATCAAGCTGACAAATGGACCCTTCCGGTGTTGAACCCATGACCGGTTTGATCTTGAGAGCAGATGCCACAAAAGCCTTAACTTTACTCAGTCGACCATTCTTTCTCAGGGTTTCCAGATTCTCCAGCACAAAAAATGTATGCTGGCTCTCTATATATGCCTCCACAGTATCAATAATTTTCTCAAATTCCATACCGGATTCTTCGCATTCCTGAATCTTCATAGCGATCAATGTTTCGCCTATCGATGCGCTTCTGGAATTAAACACATAAATTTTCTTATCCGGATGGCTTTCCAGTGCCAGATTTTTTCCCAATACTGCACTGTTGTATGAACCGCTTAATTCTGCCGAAAGAGTTACTGCATACAGATGATCCGCATCTGCCATAAAGCTTTCTCTGTATCTTTCCGGAGACGGACAGGCTGACTTGGGGCACTCAGGGCAGGCAGCAACTTTTTTCAGGAAGTCTGCCTGATCAAATGTTTCATCATCTACAATATCTACCTCGCCAACGGTCAATGTAAGAGCTGCAGATTCAAATCTTTCATCTTTTTTCATTTCCGGTGTCATCTCACCACAGCTATCCAGAATAATCTTAAAACTCATATACTTGCCTCCATACGTCATCTTTATTATCATAAAAGCGGAAGTGATTTTTACATTTTCCCGTATTTACTCCCACTAAACGTAGTATCGAATACTATATTACAATATATCATAGTTTTCTATTCTTGAAAAGAGTTTTATATGTTCTTTTTATATATTTTATATTATAATGATGTTAGGATTTCAGGAGCGTGAAACGCGAATAAATCCATAATCATCATGGGGCAAAAGATAATTTTATTTTTCATGGAGGTTTTTATGCTTGCACTTCGTATTCTTGATTTAAAAGATTTTACAGGTAAATTGTTTATCGGTGATGTATTTAACCATTTTTATTTTGTGGAAGCTTCTTTTACTACATTTCTCACATACACACTCGACGGTCAGCTGCAAAAAGAATTCTATGATAATGACAGCCGTCCTGACCGGATGTTCTGTTTCTGGGAAGAAGTAAAACCCCAGTGCTATTCTATCATCAGAGGAAAACGGACTCCTCTCCGTTTTAAAATTGTTTTCCAGCTTTCCCGTGAAAATGTTGAAAAACTGCTGTCTCAGTCCGGTCTTTCTTACACACCTGATGATATTTTTGGTCTTTACCTGAATTGTCAGTTTGACGGAGAACATCTGATTTGTACTACCGGTACTTCACTGCGCACATTTACTCTGGATAAAAGTGTGGACAGAGTGTGGGACGATATGATAAAGCGCTTTTTCAGGCAAAAAGGATTCCCTTTTGATGAAATGTAATCATTTCCTCAAAAGGAAATCCTTCAGGTTTTTTATCATTTGATAATGGATTCCTGCTGTTCGCTCTGTGCTTTATCCAGAGTTATAACAACTGTCTTCTCCACATATTCACCATTATTCGCTACTTTTACAGTCATCTCTACGGTTTCACCCGCTGCATAATAAGTAAGCTGATTTTTCAAATCTTCTATAGATTCTATACTCGTACCATCAAATTTCGTAATAATACTGCCCACCTGGATTCCTGCTTTTTCAGCAGCACTGCCTCCATTTACTTCAGCCACATACACTCCCTGTGGTATTCCATATGTTTTGGAAGTATTACTATCCACTGTCTGACCTGAAATACCTATGGCAGATGCCTGGTCTTCGGACACTTTTGCTCTTGTAGTACGAGTCATAAGTTCTTCAATAATCGGAGATGCCGTACTTACCGGAATCGCATATCCCATACCTTCTACTTCAGTGGAAGCCAGTTTTGCGGAATTGATTCCGATCAACTCACCCTGCATATTCAGTAATGCCCCACCACTGTTGCCGGGATTGATAGCGGCATCCGTCTGAATAAAGCCATTTTCTGATTCTGAATCTCCCACCTGACGGTTAACTGCACTTACGATACCGGTAGTCACAGACTGACCATATCCAAGAGCATTACCGATCGCCACAACTTGCTGACCAACTTTCAGAGAATCCGAATCTCCAATCTCCGCTATTTTTATTTTTGACATC
Organism: Oliverpabstia sp.; assembly: GCA_051888835.1. Classification (GTDB taxonomy): domain Bacteria; phylum Bacillota; class Clostridia; order Lachnospirales; family Lachnospiraceae; genus Oliverpabstia. The sequence goes on from JBJFCH010000208.1 coordinate 6,203, forward strand.
GTATCTTCAGAAATATCAGAAAGCTTAACTGCAATCACAGCCAGATCATTTTCGGCATCCGTTCCCTTTACGGCAGCTTCATACACCTGATCATCAATAAAACAGGCAGACAACGTATCTGCATCCTCAACAACATGATTATTTGTAGCAATCAAAAGTTCTTCCTCATTCTGTCCGATGATGATTCCGGAGCCCTGACTTTCTACTTCCTGTTCCTGAACGCTGGATCTTCTTCCGAACATGCTGAAATAAGACTGTACCTCCTGTACGGATTTGTTTGTAATTGCCACAATTGATGGCATAGCGCCCTCAGCAATATCTGATACGTCCAGAGACTGACTGTTTACCGCACCATCATCAGACGGTACTGCAGTCTGCAGCGTAGCTGATTTTTCTTCTGCGTTTTTCTCTGTGATCTCATTTACAGCTGAACTGTCCGCCATTTGAGTCTCTGCTCTTTTCGCTGTTGCACCGGTTGCATAAGTTACTCCTGTAAATACACCGCCGGCGATTCCTCCGAACAGTACCGCACTCAATGCGATTGCACCAATTTTCTTTGCAGCTTTTTTCATATTGGAATTATCATGATGCTTTCCTCCATCCGGCTGATAAATCGGCTGATTCCCATTTTGATTCCATTGATAGTTTTCATATTCTGACATAATACATACCTCCAATTCGTTGTATATATGAATTAATTCTTATTTCTTTATGGGTACAGTATATAAAGCCTTTGTGGTGAAATTGTTATAAAAATATGTTTATTTTGTGAAACCTGATTTCAAAGTTCATAAAATCCACTTTTCCAATCCGGGCTGTCTGTGCTATAATTAAGAAACACGCCTTGCAGCGTAATGATAAACGAAACGGAGGATATCATCATGCAGAAAATCACAAGTTTTACTATAGACCATCTGAAACTCCAACCTGGTGTATACGTATCCCGCAAGGATCCCATTGGAGATTCTCTTATTACGACATTTGACATTCGTATGACCTCCCCCAACGAGGAACCGGTCATGAATACCGCAGAGGTGCACGCAATTGAACATCTGGGAGCTACATTTTTACGCAATCATAGCGAATTTGGTCCTAAAATTATTTATTTCGGTCCCATGGGCTGCCGTACCGGGTTTTATCTTCTTCTTGCCGGCGACTATGAATCCAAAGATAT
>JBJFCH010000209.1:0-7363 GCA_051888835.1 Oliverpabstia sp.
AGAAACAGATACATCAAATGGTACACCTTTTGATATATCTCATTTTTCTTATTTTCCAATGTCAAAAAAATTTCTAATAATAGAAAAAAGTGGTAAAACACTTGATTTATGAATAGAATTTGCTTATAATAAATGCCATAAACTGGCTATCAAAAGGTGTACCTTACGATAGCTTTTTTGTTTTTCTATCGTTTTCCATCAGACGGTATTCCCGTACCCTGCGATAGAAAGTAGCTTCGCTCATGCCACACTTTTCTACTGCCTCTTTAAATGAGATTTCTTTTTTCTCCCATGCCTTTATAATCTTGCCAAAATCATCAGGAACCCTGACCTCCGGCCGCCCAAACTTAACCCCTCTTGCTTTGGCCGCTGCGATTCCTTCTGCCTGCCTTTGCCGGATATTACTTCTTTCATTCTCCGCCACAAAGGAAAGCACCTGCAGGACGATATCGCTTAAGAATGTTCCCATCAGGTCCTTTCCACGTCTGGTATCTAAAAGCGGCATATCCAAAACTACGATATCAATACCTTTTTCTTTTGTCAGTACCCTCCACTGCTCCAGAATATCCTCATAATTACGCCCCAGGCGGTCAATGCTCTTAACGTAAAGCAGATCGTCTTTCTTTAATTTCCGTACCATCTGCTTGTACTGTGGGCGGTCAAAATCCTTGCCAGACTGCTTATCCATGAAGATATTCTTTTCCGGTACTTTCTGTTCCCGCATGGCAACCATCTGCCTGTCCTCATTCTGGTCACGGCTGCTGACGCGGATATATCCATAAATTGCTGCCAAAAAGTCCTCCTTTCCTGCCAGGTGGTAAATCTTGCACTGCACCCGGCATCTCCTTTTATTTTAATATGTAAGAAGTTGTTCTGAAAACAGCCGAAAAAATAGCCAGGCTGGTAAAAGCCTGACTCTCAAATAAGAGAGAATAATGCAAAAAGAGATTTTGTTCCCATATAACATAAGTCAGAAAGAAAATTTATTTTTCGTTCCACATGTATCTGCACATCTTACATGGTCTTTGTCAGAAAGCCAGTGACTCGACTTCCTCTTGTCCACTTACAGGGTTAACGTAACGATGCTACAGGATTCACTTTATGTTACGGACTGCTATTTTGCACCTGTTTCTCACAGGCATACCTCGCTTCAACACAATCGGTCACCCAAAAGCATAGGAGGTTCGCTACAAGGCTCACTGGCGATTACCTTAACCAGACTTTCACTGGCAAGCTGATAACAGCTTGCAGAATACACGATTTTCACCCGTTAGAGCACGCCCATGGCGCGCAAACAATAAAAACCTCTGCCGAAGCAGAGGTTTTTATCGTTTTATTCTATTGTTACATTACTATTTGTTGCGTTTCCGCCGTCTCAGAGTTTCGTAGATACCGTATCCGACTACACCAAATACTCTAAGAAGCGTGAACAACCGTGCTGTGTTTGCTCCTTTGCTCGGAAGGCTGGATTTTTGATTTGTAAGAATGTAACGGATAATATTCATGCCATTGTCCGTTTTTCCTACGTACTTCACAGTGGTTCCATCACTTTCTACAAGAGTTGTTCCATTATCACTCACTGTTACACACCATAACGTCTTAACAGGATAATAACCGATTTTCTGAGCCTTCTCATACAGAAGATGTTTCTGATATCATAGCCAGTTAACTGCCAGCTACTAAACGAAAGGAATTAAATTTGCAAAAAATTATTGGCACTATCGGATTGTGGCACAGAGAGCTTTTCGGTAATGACAATTTTTTGTATTGTTGATCGCTCCTTTCGCATTTTTGCATATTAAAACAGCCCTATTCTGTAAATAAGTATAAGACTATTTCAATTTATGTATATCAAATGTAATAACAAATTTTTATAATCACTGCTCTTTTACAACATACTGCTGAAGCAGATCTAGTGTATTGAATAATAATTAACTATCTACATTTTGTTTGGCTTCTTTATCTTTTATTTCGTCAATCTTTCAGGTCCAATAAAATACCACTGTTTCAGCATTTGATTGGTCATCTTACTGAAAAAGTACTCCTTCAAGTTAAGTCAGGATTCATACTTTGGCATAAAAACGAATGTATAGCGGACTTCCAGCTTTGTTGCCAGATATTTACGTGCTCCCTTAGAAGTGTGGACAGAATGGTTGTCACAGATAATCCTGATAATATCTCCTTCCGGATACATTGCATCAAGTTTTTTTGAACAAAGTGATAAATTAGGAACTATTATGCATCTCGCTTACAACATAAACTCCCATTCCTTTAAAAAGATCGATTGCCGCAATCAGTGATAGGCTTCCCAGGCGTTTATACTCACATTCGTTATAGAGGCAACTATTTTCAGTATTCGACCTAAAATCATCTCATTTACATGAATCCCCTTTCGATCAAGGGACAAAGCAACTGCTTCAAGCAATACTGATTTTTTGCATAACTGTTCCTTAATTCTCAATTTCCACAGTCCCATCAAAACACTCTATCTCATGTATTGCAGTACCCGCACACCAATTTTTTCCCAGTTTTATTTCATTCCACTCCTCTTTTGTTCCGTTGAACATGACACAATTAAGTGAAGAACAATTCAGAAAAGCAGCATGCGCAATCTCTTTCAGGGAGCGCGGCAGCCGAATCTGGTCTATGGAGGAGAAATTCGGGAAAGCATATTCTCCAATGTATGTGACGTCTTCATCAATAATAATCTTGTCTGGAGAAAAATACCAACCTGTAGTCATGTTCTGTAGCTGGTGCCATGCTGATATGTTTTTTGGATCGTTAAAATCTACCATTTCCCCAGATCCTGACATTTTTAAAACCAAAAGTCCATCATCATATGTTAATATGCCTTTAACAGAATCGTCTTGGGCCGCTGAAATATCCCATTCATAGTGGATAAATCTTTTTGCTGGAGAACTTGATATGAAAGACAAAAGATAACCATTTGGTTTTCGTACTATATTATATGCGATTACTACAAGGATAACAATAAAAAGAATTATAAATATAATATTTATCTTATTTTTCATTCGCATGGTTCTTTAACTCCCTAATAAATAGTCGAAAGCTTCTAATCTTTCTCTAAATTAAAAGACATTAGAAGCTTTCGAAACTCATTTTACTTTTATTCTAAAATACTGTCGAGATTAAAGTTTGTACTGGCTCCATTTTTGCCCATCCAACTGTATAAGTTTCTAGGAGTATTCATTCCCAATGGGTCAATACCTGTATCGTACATTGCATTCCATACATTTAAGGAGACATGTGTACATGTGTGGGTAAAAATATTATAGTTCTTAGTTGCCTCTTCTTCCATCACGGAGAACATTTTTTCTATTTTAGTTTGTGTTACATCCTCTGTGAAATAGTGGTTAGTACCATATGTATAATACGGAGAATTCCAATGTTTATAAAATTCCATATTATAAATTGCGCAGGAAGCCGAAAAATCATCATTTCCGCCTGCACTAAAGGCAAAGTAATCTCCGGCATTTATCTTATAATCGTTTGGTGGGTCTTTTTGGACGATTGCATCCACCCAGCTGCCAGAATTTTTCGTATACCCTCCGTTCCATGAACTCAGATCAAATTCATCATTAACATAACTCTTATAAACAAGGAAAGAATGACCTGAATTTCCGGTGACAATTATAGCAGTGGCAACATCTCCAGGAACTGCTAACATGTTCATTTCCCCTATTATTCCACCACTTAACCCCTTTTTCCACGGAGCCGTATCATCGGCATCCGCAATGCCATCACTGTCTGAATCTGCCATAGTGGGGTCGGACACTGCATCATAAACAGTTATAGTAGTTTCACCGAGATAATTCTCAATTGGTATGCGGTGCATTAATAGCTGTGCATATATCAGTGGAGTCATATCAAGCTCAACCTTTTCTCCAAGTTCGTATGTAGTAGATAAATCATCACCATCCTGGTCTGTTTCATCGGACAACCGTACATATCTAAAGCCATGTTTTAAGATGACCCATGTTCCATCAGATGTTATCTCACCAATCATATCTGCCAACGAGAGCAAGGATGAACTAAATGAACTACTCCTTATGTTTGCAAATATTCCGCCAGTTGATTCATATAATGACTTATAATCACTCTGATATCCTGTAGTTGTTACTACTGAAGTAACAATTCCGTCCGCTTTCAGCAGTTCAATCTCTTCATCCATAGACTCAATTCCATAACCATTTGCAGTCTTATATGAGGCATCCGTAATTAATATGATAAATTTATTAGCCGTTGACCTAAAGTTGAGTCGTCTTGCGGTCTCCAATGCATCTACACTGCATTCTGGGGTATCACCTCCGCCTGTAGCTTTAAGGGCTTTTACCTTATTCACAAATGCGTCGACATTTGTGAACCAGTTGGAAGAACCATTTTTTACAACAACAGTTGTACCAGCTCCATCTTCTTCGAGATCTTTGTAATCTACAAGGGCATAATTCACATTCACATTGTAATTTTCCGATAATGTCGTTGCAAAAGATGTAACATTTGTCACAACGTTGGTGATAGTTGTAGACATGGAGCCTGTCGTATCTATTGCAAAAACAATATCAGCCTGTCCACTCACAGTTGATGACATTAAAGCTTCATTTGTTTCATTCAGGGCTTCAAGCAAGCCGTTATCAATCTGTGCTTTGTATTCTTCTGACATATCTTCAGCACTGTATGTGCTATATAAAGAACTCGAAGCTACTTCATCTCCAGAAATAGATTCTTCGTTTCCTGTATTCCCATTGTCAGATAAATCAGTTACTGTAGTTTCATCATAATCTTCGTTTTCATCTATATCTATCTTGCCTGCATACTGGTCAACAACAACTGCATTCGGATCAACATATTCTTCCTCTAAAGAATATGTGGCAATAGATGCTTCTAAATCTTCCCAATAAGGGCTTAAATCAAAACCTAGATTGGTTAAAAAGTCATTAAGGTCAAGTACACAATATGTACCGCTTTTTTTAATCTGTCCTGATATTACAGTACCAGTTAAAACTGATTCAACAGGTTCAAAAATTCCGTCATCATTCAGCAAAACAATGTATATATTTTCAAAATTTCCTTCATAAGCAGAAACATCAAATGACAAAGTCAACCCATTAATGTATTCATTCTCCCCTTCTACATACACTGCTTTACCAACAACAGAACGATTGTCGCTAAATGCCGAGTCAGTACTTGTTGCAAGGAAAACATTATCAGCCAACTCACCAGAAGCTGTACCACTAATGCTCGGCTTAGCAAGGTTCGAATCATCCCTTAACGCCAAACTGATACCTTTATCTGCAATGGTTTGCTCAATTGGTATTTCTCCATCATTTGCAGTTCCGTTTGTGCTTTCATTAATAGGATCAAAGCCATGTTCTATTTCAAATCCATCTGAAAGGCCATCGTTATCAGAATCTGCTTTGGTTGGATCCGTGCCATAAATCTTTATTTCATCATAATCACTAAGCCCATCACCATCTGTATCAGAATTCACTGGATCAGTTCCATAATCTTGTATTTCTTCAAGATCAGTCAAGCTATCTTCATCGCTATCTAATCCTTCATCATAATCATTGGGTACCAAAGGATCAGTTCCTAGTATTATTTCTTCAAGATCAGTCAACCCGTCATTATCTGTATCTGGATTCATCGAATCGGTTCCAAAGGCATCTTCGTCTTCATCGCAAAGCCCATCGCTATCTGAATCAGCAAGGCCAGTATCCAAATTATCATAACTAATTACTGCTTCGAGGGTTACATTATCCGATTCGACAGTTATATCTTCAGAAATAGAAAACATATTTTTTTCCTCTGCCGCATTTACCTGCATCGAAGTGGCAGAAATTAATGATCCAAGCAATATGAAAGATAAGAATAAAGATAAGAATCTTTTTCCTTTCTTTTTGTTTCTATAAGCTGAGATGCCAATAATTACAGTTCCAGCCACAAGTAGAATCACAATCCACAGCATGACGTTTGCATTATCCCCTGTCTGTACTTTGGATCCGGATGTTTTGTTCGTATTTGTCTCGGTGTTATTGCTGCTTTCATTTGGTCCGGCATTTTCACTAGAATCTGTTCCGCCTACAGCACCTTTATTTCCGTCACTATCATCAGACGGTTTTTTCCCATCGTCTGTACCATCATCAGTTTTGTCCACTACGTATGTAACTGTCATAGAAACGGTTTCGCCAGGCGCAAGTGATTCCACCTTCTTTACAGCTTCTAAGCCATCTGCAAGGGAATAACCGTCTGGAATTATATTCTCCATTGTTATATTACTCACAGATTCATCATTTGTGTTTGTCACAGTCAGTGTTGCTGTGATTTTTTCACCTTTTCTGTACTGATCTTTGTCAGCAGTCAATGTTACTTCTAGTCCATCCTGCCCTGATGAAGCAGCGGACACATTCATCATTGTCATGCCAAGGCACAGTACCATGGCAAGCAGGAATGCCAGAGCTTTCTTTAATCTTTTCATTTTCTTTCTCCCTCTTTTATATTATAAAACCGGGCAATGCCCCGTTTTACGCAAAATCAACAGTCATTTTTGTGTCCGGATTTTTAATCAGTGCCATCATCCTCCTTCAATGTGCGGCGAATCCGACTGACTGTAACTGGAGTCATCCCAATGTATGACGCAATATATTTCTTGTTTACGCGATCTATCAACCCGGGATACTCCTGCAAAAACCATTGGTACCGTTGCGTGGCAGTGTACTGCATCAGTATCCTCTTGAGCGTCCAATGCATATTAAGTGAAGTTGACAGCAGGTGCGTGTAAAAAATCGATATTTCAATGTATCGTTTTTGGAGTTCTGCCACTGCTGAAATCGGTATGCAATAAAAATAGCCGTCTTCCAGCATTTCAATCGCCAGCGGGGAAGGGATGCCCGGTTTTAAGTCACTGATAGCCATAGCCACCGACCCTGGTTTAAAAATAAAGCAGTCTGTAATTTCTTCTCCTTTTGAGTTCAGGAAATAGCCTCTCGCGACCCCTGATTCCATTAGACAAACTTCATTTTGAGACTCACCAGCACGAACAATGAAGCAGCCTTTCTTTTTACATTTATATTCTGTCGTATTGACCAATTCATGGAGAAGCTGTTCGTCCTGTATAGAGCAGACATTTTTGAAGAATCCATACGCATCCATAAGCAATTCCCCCTTTTATAGATAAACAATTAGTAATTCAAACCTCCCACACCAATAAAGTTTGTTGAACCTTGAAAATTCAATATTTCAGCCCAAAAAAGGCATAAATAACACTCTTTTGATATAATGGAATTGTCGAGAAACCATTCTAACAAGGAGGATTTATGCCATGTCCATTATATCACAGGATAAT
>JBJFCH010000210.1:0-7359 GCA_051888835.1 Oliverpabstia sp.
CCAAAGGAAATGTAGTATCTCCGGATGATTTGGTAAGAGATTACGGATGTGATTCTCTGAGACTTTACGAATTGTTCGTAGGACCGCCGGAACTGGATGCAGAGTGGGATGACCGCGGAATCGACGGAGTATACCGATTCCTGAACCGTTTCTGGAAACTGGTACAGGACAGCGCAGAAGCAAATGTTGCTGAAACGAAAGAAATGGTAAAACTTCGTCACTGCCTGATCTACGATGTTACACAGCGTCTGGAAAGCTTCAGCCTGAATACTGTTATCTCCAAATTCATGGAATATAACAATAAATTCATTGAAATGGCAAAAACAACAGGTGGAATTGATAAAGAGACGCTTTCTACTTTTGTTATTTTGCTGGCTCCGTTTGCTCCTCACATTTCCGAAGAGCTTTGGCAGGTACTTGGTCATGATACTTCCGTATTTGCTGCAAAATGGCCGGAACATGACGAAGAAGCTATGAAAGATGATGAAGTGGAAGTACCGGTTCAGGTTAATGGAAAAACTCGTGCTGTCATCAGTATCCCGGCAGACATTTCCAAAGAAGACGCAATTGCCAGAGGAAAAGAAGCTGTTGCTGATAAATTGACCGGAACCATCGTAAAAGAGATTTATGTTCCGAAGAAAATCATCAATATTGTACAGAAATAATTGATACAGATGTATATAAAAAAGGGAGCGTATCGGTATATGATATGCCCCTTTTTTGTGTCACAGTAACAGCCGGACTTCGAAAAGTCCGGCTGAAATATTATCTTTTCTTTTTTCTCCTTGCCATTCTTTCCTGGCGTTTTTCTTTTCTCCTTTTATGCCATTTTTCAATATTACGTATTAAAATAGAGATATATCTTAGCAGCGGCTCGGTTGCAGTAGCAAATACGACTAAAACCATACCGCAACGTCTGGTAATCTGTCCAATGGCGAACAGATCTTTCAGTCCAAAGAAACAGAACAAAAGTCCGATGAGCATTGCAATCCATACCGTCCATCGAAACTTATTCATTGGGGTGCTGATTTTAAACAATATCATAAGTCCCACGATACCAAGCAGAAGAGTGGCTGCGGTGGCTGTCTCCTCAGAGGTAAGCCCAAATTCCAAACCAAATACAGTCAGAAAACTGACTACCAATACATCGGTAAGTCCGGCAGGAAGAGCTTTTAAAAGCACATTGCTTAAAAAATGTCCATGGATCATTTTTTTGTTCGGTTCCATGGCCAGCAGGAAAGCAGGAACACCTATGGTAAACATACTGATCAATGAAATCTGTGATGGTTTCAGCGGGTAAGAAAGCATGAATGCCATGGAAAAGATGGACATAAGGAAACTGAAAATATTTTTTACAAGAAACAGACTTGCAGAACGCTCAATATTATTTACTACACGTCGTCCTTCCAGTACTACGGACGGCATACAGGAAAAATTGGATTCCAACAGTACAAGCTGAGAAGCCTGCGCAGCCGCATCGCTTCCGGAAGCCATGGCAACACTGCAGTCGGCATCCTTGAGCGCCAATACATCGTTGACTCCGTCTCCGGTCATGGCAACTGTCTTTCCGGCCTTTTTTAGAGAACGTACAAACTGCCTTTTCTGATTCGGAGTTACTCGTCCAAATACAGTGTATTGAAGAACGGCCTTATCAATATCCTCCTGTGTTTTCAATTCGCTTGCATCGATATAACTTTCTGCGTGGGCGATACCTGCCTGAGAAGCAACACGGGATACCGTAACAGGATTATCGCCGGAAATTACTTTAATATCAACTCCCTGATCGGCAAAATACTGAAATGTCTCCCAGGCTTCTTTTCGGATAGGATTTTCCAGAAGTACCAAACCGTAAGGTGTTACTTGCTCTGTAAGCTCTTTTCCGTCAGGAATTCCTTCATAAGTTCCAAACACAAGCACGCGATATCCATCATTTCCATACGATTCGATTTCTTCTTTATACGTTTCATAATCATCTCGAAGAACAAATTCCGGAGCACCCAGTACATAAGCAGTTTCTTCGAAAACAGCACTGCTGTATTTGTAAGCAGATGAAAAAGAAGTCACAGAAGATGCCAGCTTTCCGGTACTGTCGGTAAAGTATTCTTTCATAGCTTTCATGGTGATATTATCATTTGACATGGCATGAGTAAAATCACCGATCAATCCAGAAAGAGGAGGCATACTTTCCGGATCATATGGTTCCAGAGGGATTAAACTGCTGACCTTCATGGTGTTTTCCGTAATGGTACCGGTCTTATCGACACAAAGAACATTGACACGAGCCAGAGTCTCAATACATTTCATATCGTGAACCAGGACTTTTTTCCCGGCAAGACGCATGACACTTACTACCAGAGCAACACTGGCCAGAAGATATAGGCCTTCAGGAATCATACCGATCACAGCAGCTACCATGGACTGAACGCTCTCCCGGATACCGGCTTCACCCAGAAGATATTGTTGAAGGAATAATACAAGTCCTATTGGAATAATCAGTACTCCGACAATCTGCACAAGATAATTAAGAGAACGGATCATCTCAGACTGTTCCCCCTCTTTTGTGGCTTTTGCTTCAAGAGACAGTTTTGAAATGTATGAGTCAGCCCCAACTTTGTCGAGACGTGCATAACATTTACCCGATACAATAAAGCTTCCTGACATCAGGTTATCTCCGGGAAGTTTTGTGATTTCATCCGATTCACCTGTAAGCAGAGATTCGTTAACCTGTACTTCGCCATCCAGGACAACAGCATCCGCACAAATCTGATTGCCGGCAGAAAAGACAGCAACATCATCTAATACTGCCTGATCGGCGGGGATAGAAGAAGTTTTTCCTTCACGTACAACTGTAACCTTTGGTGCATTCAACATATTCAGATTATCCAGTACTTTTTTAGAACGGATTTCCTGGATGATTCCGATCAGCGTATTACCGATAATAACAGGTAAAAAGGTAAGATCACGAAATGCACCCACAAAAATCAATAGACCGGCAATAATGGCGAAAATCAGGTTGAAATATGTAAAAACGTTACTTGTAATAATCTCTTTTACACTTTTGGAAGGAGGATCAACCGGAGCATTACTCCAACCATGAGCCATTCGCACAGCAGCTTGTTTGCGGGTAAGACCAAAATCAGCAGTTACTTCGATCCTTTCGACAGGCGTTCTTATGGTCATTTCTTCCTTTTTCTTCTGTTTTTTCATTAATGACCTCCTTACTAAAGCTGCCTGATGTCTGTAATATCCGGTTCAATCAGGAGAGAATAATTTGTATAATACACAACAAATCCGGGTTTTGCACCATTTGGCTTTCTTAGATTCTTTTTCAAAGTATAATCAATCTCGACTTTCGGTGCAGATCGTCCTTTAGAATAATAAGCTGCCAGACGACCGGCTTCCTCAAATGTCCTGTCCGGAAGTTCCTCTCCGTTTGTCTTGACAATTACATGAGAACCCGGCTGCCCTTTGGCATGGAACCACCAGTCATTACCGGAAGCAAATTTGAATGAAAGTTCTTCATTTTGGTAATTATTCTTCCCCACATAGATATGATATCCATCAGTGGAAATATAATGGAAAGGCTTTGAAGTAATTCTGATTTTTTTACCTCCGCTATACTTTCTTTTGATATACCCATATTCGATGAGCTCTTCTTTGATCTGAACAAGGTCTTCATCAGAAACTGCTATATCTAAAGAAGAAGCAATGGATTCCAGATGTTGGATCTCACTTTCTGTTTCCTGAAGAAGTGATTCCAGTGCATCGGCAGTTCTTTTTAGTTTGCTGTATTTATCAAAATATTTTTTTGCATTTTCCTGCGGAGAAAGTGTCGGGTCCAGGGGAATCGTAACCATCTCGTTAGTATAATAATTTAGTGCCTCAAAAGATTTCGTACCTGGTTCCAGCCCATAGCCATAAGTGTTAATCAATTCACCCCAGATACGGTATTTATCTTTTTTCTCCGTGTCTTTCATCTGCTTTTGCTGAAGCTGATACTTCTTTACATTTCTCTCCAATGAAGTCTGGACAATTTTTCGAAGATCCACCGATTTCTGACGCATTTTGGTCACAATATTTTTTTCTGCGTAATAGGTTTCCAGAGCCTTTGAAATAGAAGGAAAGGAAACTATCTGCATATCTTGATACTGTGTAAGTTCAACAGAAGCAAATTCTAATGGCTCACGGCCTTTATATACGATATTTGGTTCAAAGGATTCCTTTTGAATATCTTCGATCACACGAAGAAAAGTATGTGCAAGATGAAGTTTTTCCAAAGCTGAAAGACCATCCGTCGGAACACCGCCGTCAATTCCGGCTCTGTAACATACTTCTTCCGCAATCAGCGGGCTTATTCCTGTAACAGAAGAGTAGATTGCTTTGGATGCCGCTGCCGGTTTTGAAAATACCTGTTTACACAAAATTTCCTCTGTAAGTTCAAAGGGATTCAATTTTTCCTGGGTAACAGGGATAAAATAAGGTCTCCCCGGCAGTACCTCGCGTACGGAACTCATATGTGCGGATACATGCTTGATACTGTCGATAATCTGATTCTCTTCATTTGTGAATATAATATTGCTGTGTTTTCCCATGATCTCCACGACAAGGTACTTGACACATAAATCCCCCAGTTCATTCAGATGTTCAATCTGAAAACGAATAATACGTTCCAGGCCGGGCTGAGTTATCGAAAGGATACGTCCACTGCCGATATGCTTTCTTAAAAGCATACAAAAATTTGGTGCGGTAAGCGGACTCGGTTTATTATTTTCTGTCAGATAAATGAGTGGAAGAGAAGCGCTTGCCGAAAGAAAAAGGCGATACTGCTGTTTATTATTTTTTACGGTTATAATCAACTCATCGTTTTCCGGCTGAGCAATTTTATTTATCTTACCTCCGGTGATGGTGTGATTCAGTTCAGATACAATATTAGCGATCGTAATACCATCAAATGCCATAAGTTATCAATCTCCTTTATAAATATTGCCATTTTCATTATACCAAAAAAAAAGGATTTGACTAGGGTTTTATAATGAACTATAATAGATTCATATGCATATTAATGAAATATTCATATTTTTGTTATTTCATTTTTATATGCCAAAAAGTATAAAGTGAGATTTTTTAATTATGATTAAAAGTATGACAGGATTCGGAAGAGCTGAAGTCCAGGATCATGAGAGAAAGTTTACGGTAGAGATTAAGTCGGTAAATCACCGTTATCTTGATTTTAATATCAAGATGTCTAAGAAACTCAGCTTTTTTGAGAATGCAATTCGTGGTGTATTAAAAGAATATATGCAGAGAGGGAAGGTTGATATTTTCATTACTTATGAAGATTTCACTCAGTCTAATGTTGTCGTTCAGTATAATAGAGAGATCGCTGCCCAATATCTGCAGTATTTTAAAGAGATGGCAGAAGCATTCGGTCTGGAAAATGATATTACGGTTTCCAGGCTGGGACGTTGTCCGGAAGTTTTTTCCATGGAAGAGGCTTCTGCTGACGAGAAAGAATTATGGAGTCTTTTGGAACAGGCTCTCCGCGGTGCCTGTGAACAATTTGCGAAAGCAAGACAACAAGAGGGAGAAAATCTTCGCAATGATCTGTATCTGAAACTGGAGGATATGATCTGTAAAGTGGATATGATAGAAGAACGCTCTCCGCAGATTATCACTGAATACAGACAGAAGCTGGAGGAAAAGCTTCACGAACTGCTCTCAGATAATCAGATAGAAGAAAGCCGTATTGCTGCTGAAGTAATCATATTTGCAGATAAAATCTGTACAGATGAGGAGACAGTCCGACTGAAAAGCCACATCGAGCACATGAAAAATGTGCTACAGGAAGGTGCCGGCATAGGCAGAAAGCTGGACTTTATCGCTCAGGAAATGAACCGTGAAGCGAATACGATTCTTTCCAAAGCAAATGATCTTGAGACTTCCAATATAGCAATCGATCTGAAAACAGAAATAGAAAAAGTAAGAGAACAGATTCAAAATATAGAATAGCAAAGATTAGAGGGATTCTTTTGGCAAGATTTATAAATATCGGTTTTGGGAATCTGGTAAATGCAGACAAGATTGTGGCTGTTGTAAGTCCTGATGCGGCTCCGATCAAAAGAATGGTTCAGTCCGCCAAAGAAGAAGGACGGATCGTTGATGCCACCCAGGGAAGAAGAACGAAAGGTGTTCTGATCACGGAAGACACTTATGTGATATTATCAGCGCTGCAGCCGGATACCATAGGCAGAAGATTTCAGTCCGATAAAAATATATTAGATGAAAAGGGAGATATGGATGAGTAGAAAAGGTTGTTTGGTTATCATTTCCGGCTTTTCCGGTGCAGGAAAGGGTACGGTAGTGAAAGCACTCATGGAAAGATTTGACTGCTACGCTCTCTCTATTTCCGCTACAACCCGGCAGCCAAGGCCTGGTGAAGAAAATGGAAGAGAATATTTTTTTAAGACAAAAGAAGAATTTGAAGAACTGATCCGGCAGGATGCACTTTATGAATATGCACAATATGTATCCAATTATTATGGTACACCGAAAGCTTATGTGGAAGAACAGCTGGAAGCCGGAAAAGATGTAATCCTTGAGATTGAAGTGCAGGGTGCTTTGAAAGTAAAAGAGAAGAATCCGGACGCACTGTTGTTATTTGTCACTCCGCCTTCTGCGCAGGAGCTGAAAAGAAGACTTGAAGGAAGAGGAACAGAGACACCCGAAGTTATTGAAGAACGGATGGCTCGGGCTGCCCAGGAGTCACTTCTCATGAACAAATATGATTATCTGGTTATCAATGATCAACTGGACGAATGTGTGGAGACAGTTCACCAACTGATTCAGCGGGAACATCTCAGGATGACTGCGAATCAGGATATGGTTGCTAAAATAAAAAAAGAACTGAGTGAAATGAAAGGAGAATAAATTATGATACATCCATCTTATACAGAATTGATTCAGGCTGTAAACAGCGGCAACGATCAGGATGATACTCCTGTCTGCAACAGCCGTTATTCCATCGTTCTTGCCACGAGTAAACGTGCAAGACAGATTATTGCAGGGGCAGATCCTCTGGTTCATTATCCTATGAACAAACCACTCTCTATTGCAGTGGAAGAGGTATATCAGGGTAAAGTTAAGATTATTCCGGATACGACTTCTGAAGAGGAAGAACAAAAACAGGAACCGGCAGCACCGGAACTATAACTCAAAAGGATGCGCAGCGATTTTGATCGGAAGACGTCAACAAACTGACCAGAATTGCGCTACAAGTCTTCGCGAGAGTCGACTTGAATTTTATCCGGCCCGGGTTTGTGCATGCGAAACCGGGCTGGACTTTACAGCTTCACAGGATAA
>JBJFCH010000211.1:0-7314 GCA_051888835.1 Oliverpabstia sp.
TTCCTATCAGCTCGTTCTGCTTTGCTGCTTCCCGGTCAATATCATAAAGCCGGATGGTTCCGCTAAGTGCAGGTTCAAGTGCAAGGTCCGTCATAAATGTCCAGGCCCACCCTCTGGATCCTCCTCCGATATACGCAATCTCAAGATCACTGATTTTTCCATTCTCACATTTCATAAAACTATCCTCTTTCTATACATCCAGTATCGTATGTATTTGCTCCATCTGACTCCATGCATCCTCCTGATCATCAGCCTCCAGTTCAAAAATAACTTTCCTGCCGATAAAATGAGGTACCATCTCTCCTATATCTTTCTTCTTTACTTCCACCATAAAAGCTTTGTCTCCTGACTGTTCCAGAAGAGATGTAATTGCGTCTTTGACCAGCGGCTGTTTTGGATCTTCTGACGGACGGATGATATGCACTCCCTTTGTTTCCGCAAGGATTCTGTGCATTCTCCATCCCAGCATATGGGTATGCAGAAGGAATCCCTGATATTTTTCTGCCAGCTGTTCCAGATACGGTTTTTCAAATTCCTCGTAAATTTCCGGTCCCGACATCATAGCCGCATCTACTGAGATCTGCCCGAACATAGGATCCGGCATCCACAGATTGCCCATGGCTGTTACATAACCTCCGTCAATATTTGAGGCATGTTCTTTCTGCATCGTACACATCGCATCACAGGCTTTTGTACATATCTCCATCACTTTTGCCATATTGTCTTCATCTTCAAAAACCTCGGAGAATATACTGTTTCCCATAATCCCATTCGCCATATCCAGAGGACCGTCTGCACCTCTTAGCGATGCAATTAAAACCCCATCTCCATGCAGTCTGCACCAATCCATCCCTTCACACATTCTCTGCATCCATATATTATTTGTATCAAAGGCCAGTTTCCCGTATTCTTCTGCTTTTTCAATCACAGGAATACTATAACTGGTTCCGCTCTTGAATCGCATCTCTCCCCCAAAGAATACATGATGGATCGCATTTCCAAAATAAGGGAAATACGCCGGTATCGTATCATCCCCAACATTCATATCCAGTCTGTAGGTGGAACGAATTTTCCGGTTTGTGACACCGTTTTTATAATAAGATTGAAATTCTCTGTCCCAGTCCATCCCATCATAGGGAACTTCCTCCACGAACTGGCTGATCATCTTTTCATAAGTATTCAGTAATCGCTCAGATATTTTTATATTGGGATCATTGTTCATGGGCCAACTGCTGACATCAAATCCCTTTATAGATACTTTTACCAAATAATTTCTTGTTCCCTGAAAAAACTCTTTATGTCTCTTTATAACTCCATCCAGTTCAGGATGTAAATATTTCATATCAGACATATCCTTACTCTCCTGTTTTTATAAATATTTCTTAAAAAATGCAAATGCCTTATTTCCGGAAAAAGCATGTCCTCCGTCATGAATATCCGCTGACAGATTTTCACCGGCAGACGCAGCAGCATATATTTCAGATACCCGGTCATAACCTTTTAACATATCATTATAGTAAAAACAAGTATCATTTTTCCCCATTTCCATCAACAACGGACGTGGTGCAATCATCCCGGCAATATCAAACGTATCAAACCAGCAATATAAACCGGGGAGAACCTGTGAACCACATATATTATCCCTTTGAATTCCAAAATCATAAATCGGATTGATATAGCCTATGATATCTGCTGCTTTGATTCGTGGTTCCACCGCCGTGGTAAATGCAGTCATCGTTCCCCCCTGACTTAATCCCATCATACCAATCCGATTTGCATCAACCTCGGGCATGGTTTCTAGATAATCAATACAGCATTTCATATCCCATATATTTAAAGTAAGCGGATATCTTTCCAACAACGTACCTCTAATATAATTCATATTACAAAGGTCACATCCTTTATATGCTTCTG
Organism: Oliverpabstia sp.; assembly: GCA_051888835.1. Lineage (GTDB taxonomy): Bacteria > Bacillota > Clostridia > Lachnospirales > Lachnospiraceae > Oliverpabstia. Next base: position 1,915 of record JBJFCH010000211.1, read on the forward strand.
CTGTCAATCCACGTTCACCAAACCCTCTCAGATCCGGCACTAATGTAACAAATCCGGCTTTAGCCATTTGTTCCGCATAGTTATAATTCATTAATTCAATATCGTCTCGCTGACCTTTCAGTGTTCTCACACCTGCGACCGGTTCTTTTCCATATGCGCCATGTCCATGACTACATAAAATCGCCGGCAGTCCCGAGTCACTCTTAACATTTTGAGGCACAAGCACATAACAAGGCACTGACATATTTTTTTCACTGTCAAAAACCACTTTTCTTCTTTCAAAATCCCCGCAGTCTTCAACACTTTCTATTTCCGCATTCAATGGTACTTTTTCAGGAAAATCACCCAGAAGTTCCATCAGTTTTTCTCTTGCTTTCTTTTCCCAATGTTCAAAATCAAGCCCACTGTTTGCATAAGATAAACGAGGAGAAGTTTCACAGAACGTTTGTTTCCAGTATGTATTCATTGAAAATTGCCTCTGACTCATCCTTATACTCCTTATCCTTTCGTTGCCCCGGCTGTCAGACCGCTTACCATATACCGCTTAAATACAATTCCAATAATCAAAGTTGGTGCCATCAATACCACACCTGCTGCCAGGATCGCTCCCCAGTCAAAATTCCGGTAGCCCATAAAATCCATAATGGCCAAAGGCGCTATTTTCGTTCGTGATCCACACAGAACAAGGGCAAAGAACAATTCATTCCATGAAAAGAAGAATGTCATAATAGCTGTAGCCGCCAAACCTGAAGATACAGAAGGTATAACTATATGAAAGAATGTCTGAAAATAGCTGCATCCATCTATTCTGGCAGCTTCATCCAGCGATTTTGGAACCTGCGCAAAAAATCCTATAAGCATCCAAATCTGAAACGGAAGAGCAAACGTAGTAATTGCAATAATCATGATAAAAAATGTATCCATCATATGCACTTTCTGTGCAACAACATACAGTGGAATTGCCATAACTACAGACGGAATCATTCTTGCTATCAAAATCGAATTGGAAAGCTGCGTACTGCCCAGCACACGAAAACGTGTAAAACTGTATGCGGCTGTCGTTCCGCACACAAGTGAAAGCGATGTTACACATACCGCAATAATCATACTGTTTTTAACAGCAGCACCAAAACCAGCCTGCTGGAAAACAGAAACGTAATTTTTAAAAGATAATTTACCCTGGAATACCAAATCAGGAGAAAGCAAATCACTTGTCATTTTAAATGAGTCTACGATCATGACAACCAGGGGGCTCAAGGTAAAAACAAGCATAATAACAAGGTAGATACTTCCCAGTGTTTTCCACATACCCATTTTCTTTCTTTTCATAAGCACAAATCCCTTCTGAACTAAAGTTCACGATTTATTTTATTCATTGCAGAAATCAGACCTATTCCGGTTATCAATATAATGATTACAATTATCATAGCCAATGCTGACCCTTTTCCCACATAAAAGCTCTGGAAGGACAATTCGTAGCAAATGTACTGTATCGTTTTTGTCGAGTTTCCAGGTCCTCCTTTTGTCAATACATAGATATTATCAAAAGTTCTGATCGTATCCATAATTCTGACAATCAACAGAACATAAATAGATGGTTTTAAACTGGGAACCGTTATGTATCTGAAAATCTGCCAGCTGCTTCCACCATCTACTCTGGCAGCTTCAAACGGTTCAGTCGGAAGAGTTTGCAGACTTGCGTACATCATCAAATAAACAAAGGGAACCTGTTTCCATAATTCCACAATCACAACCGTCAGCAACGCTGTTTTTGTACTTGCAAACCATCCGGGACCCGAAATTCCCACTACTGCCAGTAATTTATTAATAATTCCATATGTAGGCTCAAACATAAAACGGAAGGTAAGCATAACAGAAACCGGAGCCACCATCATGGGAATCAGCAAGATCGTTTCTACCAGTTTTTTCCCTCTTTTCATACTGTCTACCGTCAAAGCCAGCGCAAATCCCATTGCTATGTTCAGTGGCACTACTATAATTGTAAAAAGGAATGTCACTTTCAACGAATTCCATACATTGGGATCTTTTAACAGATTTATGTAATTTCGAAGTCCGACAAATTTGATCCCCTTGCTCGGATCAAGCATATTCCAATTCGTAAATCCTGTACATACAACAAAAATGATCGGTATAATAAATACCGCAGCAAATAAAACAATTGTAGGTGCTAAAAACAAATATGGAACATATCTTTGAGATTTTGTAATACCCGTATATGAATTACGCTTTTTTCCCTTCATAAGACACCTCCATGAAAAATTTAATGGCGATTAATTCATCGCCATTAAATTAAACTTTCTAATTCTAATAATATCCTGCCTCTTCCATGATGCCTTTTACTTCTTCATTTACAGCATCCATGACTTCCTGTGCCGGATTTCCTGCGATGACGCTGTTAATTGCTGCACCGACAGCTGATATATAGGAGTTGATTTCCGGGATTGGCGGACGTTCGTCAGCTGTATCAAGACTTGCACAGTTTGCAGGGAGCGTATAATTTATTTCCTGAGCATTCTCGACTTCATTTACCTCTTTTACTGCAGAAGGACACAGATCAAGACGTGCTGACATATTCTCTTTATTACAGTATTCTTTTACCACTTCTTTCGCAGCTTCTACGTTCTTACAGTTCGCAGTTACACCAACGCCCCATGTACCAAAACGAGGTCTTGCACCGTTTGGTCCTGCCGGTACAGGTGCAACTCCAATTTTGTCATAAACTTTACACTGCTCCGGATCAGAGAGCATGCCCCAGTATCCAGGCCAGATAACCATAGAAGCAATCTGTCCATTCTGGAATGCTGCGATTGTTTCTTCATCCTGCCATGTAGTAATACCTTCCGGAGCGCAGTCCTGATCAATCTTAGCAAACATTTCTGCTGCTTCTACCGCTTCCGGGGTATTTAAAGTCGGATACCAGTTCTCGTCAAAGTAATCTCCGCCATAGGACCAGAGGAAATAACTCCACATGGAACATGCAGCTTCACCTGACTGTGCAGGAATTGCGCAACCGTAAGTATCTCCATTTGTCAGACTCTTTCCTAACTCATACATTTCATCAATGGTTGTCGGTACCTGATCTTCAGAGATTAAATCGGTTCTGTAAAAATAAACCATACATTCTGCACTGTACGGAACTGCGTACCAGTCATCTCCGACTTTTGTAAATTTTCTTACAGAAGCATAATAATCATCATCTGTAAAGCCCATATCTTCAACTACATCATTCATAGGAATCAATGCGCCTGCATTAGCATAGGTATTTACCACATTACCCGGCAAAAATACCACATCATATTCTCCGCCTTTAGATGAACATGCCAAACGTTGTTTCCCTTCATAAGTAGCACTGTCATAGGCTTCAACATCCAGTTCGATTCCTTTTTCTTTCAGCTGAGGTCTGATGGCATCAATCGCATCTTCTGTCCACCCGGCACTCATCAATACTTTCACAGTAACTGTTTCCGTTGGGGTTTCTGTTTCGGTTTCTGTAGTCTCTTTTGACTGCTCAGTTGTTTCTTCCTTCTGGCTGTTATCGGAAGCTTTAGCCGCATCATCAGAAGCTGAATCACCACATCCGCTCAAAGCAATCCCAAGAATGTTCACCGCCAGAAGCATACTTAATACTTTTTTCTTCATACGTTTTTTCTCCTTTGCTTATATTTTTCACGTTTTTTATAAGCATATTATAGTAATATCCCGAAACAATCTGAACCCAAAATAATATGAATTTATCCCTATTTTCTCCAAAATACCCAATGAAAAATGATAAAATATTACAATAGTTCAAATTATTACACTTTACGTTTTGAATTGTCTATATTCTTTTGGTGATAATCCCACGTTATTCTTAAAAGATACACTGAAATATTTTTCTGATGAAAACCCTACAAGCTCTGCCACTTCACTGACTTTGTAATCGGTCATACGCAATATTTCTTTTGCCTTTTCAATACGCAGTTTTGTAAGATAGTCTACAAATGATTCTTTCATAACATTATTGAACAATGTACTAATATAATTTTTACTTAAATGAACGTACTCTGCAACATCGCTCAAAGAAATCTGAGATGCATAGTTCTTATTAATAAAATATAGAATCTCATTTATTGTTTCATTATCAGTCATCTGCAGGTTCTTACACATATCCTCAATTTTATCAATTACAAAATTTATCATTTCATAAAATTCATCTTCATCGAATGTACTTAAAAACATATTATTATCTATCCAAAGCGCATTCTTTTTTGCTGTTTCATCCATTAAATCAATCATTCTTCGATACCACGCTGTAAATTCACCGCAAAACATCCATTTTAATGTCATATTTTTTTCTTTCGATGCTTCTTCCATAATACGCTGACTGATTGTTCTCACATCATCGATCTGATTAATGCCATACATATACATCTGTTTCAGCATTTTTTTCTGGACACTGCTGCAGCTTTTATTCCATTCCTGTTTCTCTATATCTTCATACATAATCACTGTATGTCCCTTAAAAAAGATCGATGCCAGAACAGATTTATCTACCTGATGCTTCAACGAATATAGATCGTCTACTGTATGAATTATTCCGCTGGTACAAATATGAATTTTTGTCCTGGTATACAGCCTGACTGCATTGCTTATGGACTGACAGACTTCTTTCATCTGTTCGCTCTCAAGCATTCCTGTATTATCCAATACAAAAATGGAAAGTGTTTTCCATTTGTTTTCCCAAATGAACGAAAGTGGATAATTCGTAAGTGTTCCTGAAATAATCTGCTTCAATTTAGCAATTCTCTCTGTTTCTTCACTGACCGAGTTCATATTTTCTTTTTTATGAATAACCTGGATAATTGCTGCAGAAAAGACTCCATCTTCATGAATCATGAATTTTTCCAAAAACTCTTTTTCATAATCAGCCCTTTTTGAAACGGACTCCATAAAAAACTGAATAATTCTTTTACGGCTCTCAAAATCTACATAATTTTCCTGATTATCGCTCTTATTTTTTTCCAGTTGTTTTTGTTCATTCCCCAACAGATTTTCCATAATCTCATCATTCAATTCATTCTTGACAATAAAATCATTTGCTCCATAACGAAGCGCTTCCTTCAGATATTTTTTATCATCATAATTGGTCAGCAAAATAAAACGAACTTCTTTATCATACTGCCGAATCGTCTTTAAAAGTTCCATTCCATCCATACCGGGCATTCTGATATCCGTGATAATCAAATCCGGATGATACATATGATATAATTCCAGTCCCTGTTTTCCGTCAGACGCTTCTCCCACCACTTCCATATTATACTTTTCCCATTTTCCTATCATCTTTATCCCAACCCTGACAATCATATCATCATCTATAATAATTACCTTAAACATTCGTCT
>JBJFCH010000212.1:0-7287 GCA_051888835.1 Oliverpabstia sp.
AGATGGGAGAGAAAGGGACAGAAGATTGTATATGAATGCGTGGTTCCGGTTAATACCAGGGCACATATCATACTGCCGGATCATACGGAGAGGTATGTCGGAAGCGGGCAGTATCATTTTGAAGTTTATTAGAGGATAGTATATGAAAAAGAAGATAAATGTTACATGGATTATAATTATGGTTATTATATTGGCAGGGGCGGTTCTTGGAAGTATTGCAGCACAGACGTTTCTTGATAATTTTGCATAGGAGAACAAAAGATGCGAGTATTTAAAATCATTTTGAAAATAGCAGGCTGCTTTGTCCTTTTTGTGATTGCGTTTGCAGGCAGTTTCCTGGGATCTGTTTTACATATTGCTTCGGCTCCACAAAAACCTCTGAAGGTGGATTGGAATGAGCAGACAGGAAAGATTTATGAGAATCTGCCCTATGAAAATGAGTTTGATAACTGTTATGACCTGTATGTCCCAGCAGGACTGGATAAGGAAAAAGATCAGGCATTGGTATTATATATTCATGGAGGCGGATTTACAGGCGGAAGTAAGAGCAGCGGCAAAAACTGGTGCAGATTTCTGGCAAGTAATGGGTACATTGCAGCGTCCGTAGATTATACGGTACATAATAAGGAACATGCATCCAACGTGAACCGTATGAACCAGGAAATAGAAAGCTGTGTGGAGGCTATCCAGAGGAAGTGTCAGGAGCTTGGCTATTGTGTAACACAAATGGCTACAACAGGAGAGTCGGCAGGGGGCTGCCTTGCCATGCTATACGCCTATAGCCATCCGAAAAACTCTGCTATACCTGTGAAATTTGTTTTCCAACAGACCGGCCCGGCCCATTTTGATCCGGATGGATGGGGCGGAAACGGCGATTCAGAGCATGCATCTGCATTTCTTTCAATGATGACGGGAGTGGATATCACGAAAGAAATGGTGGATAACGGAGAGGCAGAAAAGTATATGGAAGCCATATCACCGGCATTTCTGGTGGATGAAAATACAGTACCGACTCTTTGCGCATATGGTCCAAAGGATAAAGTTGTTCCTCCTGCATTAAAATTCAAACTTTTTGAAGCGTTTGAAGAATATGGCGTCTCCTACGATTATATTGAATTCCCGAATTCCAACCATATAATGTATAGCGACCCGGACAAGCAGGAGGAATACATTACTAAAGTGATGGAATACTGCGACAAATATTTTGGCTATTAATCTAATGTAAAAGGCAGCACTTTTTGTGCTGCCGTATTTTATAAAAAAGTTTGTGATTATTTCCAGGCTATAACCCATACGATTTGCTGTCCTGCCAGTTTGTATTGGAAAGAATCTCCGCATTTTTGCCGAGAAATGCTTTGCCTGCGTATTCATCGTCTTGCAGCCAGTACATGAACCAGGCGGTTACATATCCGTCCCCGGAATAAAGCATTGCATTGTGTTCAGTATTGATTCTTCTTGTCATGAATTTATTTGTCGGAATATCACTGTAGATATCTTCCAACTGTTCTCCGTTAATAGCCCAGTCGTCACCACCGGAGATCAGCAGCACAGGCGTTGCAATCTTCGCTGCGTCGTAGTCCCATTCCAGATTGTGAGCCAGTTCCTTATTGGTAGGGGACAATGATACAGCAGCCTTATAGATATCTTTGTGTTCCTGAGCAGTAATCGCGTTGATCACACCCACGCCACCCTGGCTGTGCCCCGTAATCCCGACATTTTTCAAATCAATTTTGCCATGTAACGGATTGTCCTTGTCATTTACAATTTCAATCTCATTCAACCGAATCAGGTGTCGAACGCACATCTCTGAAGCGAAACCATTCCAATCGTATTTTTCTTCTGTGCCAATCACAATAAAGCCCCAGGAAGCCAGATGCTTAAACATTGCAGGATATTTAGATGCTTTACAGCCACTTCCGTTAGCCATAACAACGACGGGATAGGTTTTCTCTGTGTTTTCCAATTCGGTTGGATAATAGGTCACATACTTCCCAAATCCCTGCAGAACCGGTTCCTCCAAACAGGAAACCTCATATGATCCGTCTGCCAAATATTTTGATTCTATCTCGCCTCCGGTTTCCACAGTCTGCGTATAATCAGTGGGTGCGACAGGTTTTTTTGAGTTGTAAATAAGAAATGCGGCGATTAAAACGATCAGCCCAAGCAGAACAAAGCCGATAACTAGCATAATTTTCTTTATTGTTTTCATTTTCGTATAGCCTTTCTATGTATTTTATCAGGAATCAACAGGGAGATATCGGTCTAAATATTCAACTTTCACGCACCCTCCTTTTTTCTTGACATCAGGTTTTGTATAAAATATAATAGTGAACATTGATGATACATTTGTATCGGCGAAAAAATTGTATCAGCGGATGTTTCTACTGTCAATAGGAGGAAAGAAAATGAGACAAACAGGGCAAACTGTATCACCTATGAGTAATGAAGGAAGAAACCTGTATGTGGTGGAGCATATCACGCAGGCTGTGCTAAAGCTTATGCAGGGCGAAAATCTTAATGAAATATCCATCAGCCAGATCTGCGAAGAAGCGGGTGTTGGCAGAGCGTCTTTTTACCGCAATTTTGAAAGTAAGGAAGCGGTGATCAGCAGGTATCTGAAAGCACTTTTAGACAATTGGTGGACTGAGGCAATTAAAAAAGAAAATTTTAACTTTGTAGAAGCTATCTTTGAGCATTATTGGGAACACCGTGATCTTTGCATTATGCTGTACAGACAAGGATTGGCTCATCTCAATCTGAAAAGTATCAAAGAAGCCTGCGGTCCTAAAACGGAGCAGCCGAATATTGTTGCTTATACTGCAGCTTATTTTTCCTATGGATTGTATGGCTGGATCGAGGAATGGTTTCAGCGGGGAATGCAGGAAACTCCCAAAGAAATGGCTGAACTGTGGGCAAAGGCGCAGAAGTGAGGTATAGGATATGTCTTTTAAACCCGATCAAAATCAACAGACGGACATACAGAGAAAAATATAAGTGCAGATGAGAAAGGAGAATTTATAAGAGAAAAACTATGAAAACAGGATTAATCTTAGAGGGTGGAGCCATGCGCGGGCTATTTACTGCAGGAGTTATTGATGTGCTGATGGAAAACGCTGTACGGTTTGATGGTATAATCGGAGTTTCTGCGGGTGCTGCGTTCGGATGCAATTACAAGTCCGGACAGATAGGACGAGTGGTGCGTTACAACACGAAATATTGTAAGGACAAGCGTTACTGCGGAATCAGTTCCCTGTTAAAAACTGGAAATATCTATAATACAGATTTTTGTTATGGAGAAGTGCCATTGAATCTGGATGCCTTTGATTTTGATGCTTATGGAAAAAATCCGGCAGAGTTCTATGTAGTTTGTACGGATATCGAAGACGGAAAAGCTGTTTATCATAAATACACCGGCTGGGAAGATCATGGTTTTGACTGGATACGTGCATCTGCTTCTATGCCGCTTGTCTCGCAAATAGTAGAAATCGACGGGCAGAAGCTTCTGGATGGAGGAATTTCGGACTCAATTCCTGTACAATTCTTTTCTGGCATGGGCTATACCAGAAATGTGGTTGTTCTGACACAGCCGGAAGGGTATCGTAAAGAGAAAAACCATGCACTCGCCTTTATTCGGCGAAAATACCGTAATTATCCCAATCTGGTGAAGGCAATGGAAAATCGTCACGTTATGTATAATGGTGAACTTGACTACATTTCAGAGGAAGAAGCATCAGGACGTCTGTTTGTAATCCGACCGGAAGCTGCACTCCCGGTTAGTCGTGTAGAGAAAAAGCCTGAGCGATTACAAAGTGCGTATGAGCTTGGAAGAAAAACTGCTGAAAAACGGCTCTCTGAACTTATCAGATTTCTTGATAAAGAGGACAACAAGTGATGTAAAAGTACAATGAAACCGCTGCATTAAATTTTTCAGATATCCAAAGCTCCACTTTGAATCGAAAGAGTAAAAGAAAATATGCTTTTAGAAATTATAGCAAATGTCAAGATGATTGTAAATGGTGTACGAATAAAACATGCCGCGTTTGGCTCTGGCAAGACGCATCATAGAACATACAGAAAAAGCAATTGACTTGCAGCAGGAATCGGTATGGATGATTCGATTACAATGTTGCCCGGCAGATTTTTATGCTGTATAATAAAATCAATAGTTTGTCTTGGAGGTGGCACATGGGCAATTATCTGAACCCGGGGAATGAAAAGTTTGGCAGGGTGATTCAGTCGGAAATATACGTAGATAAAACGGAACTGATTTGTTATACCAATTCCGTGATCAACACACAGCAGGAGTACGTTTGTGTAAGCCGTCCGCGACGTTTTGGAAAATCTACGGCAGCCAGTATGCTGGCAGCTTACTACAGCTGCGGATGTGACTCCCGGGAATTATTTGAAAGCTTCAGGATCGCACAGGACAAAAATTTTGAAAAACATTTAAACCATTACGATACGATTTTTTTGAACATGCAGGAATTTCTCAGCAGGAGCCGAAACATCCGGGAATTGACAGAACGTCTGAAAAAAATGGTAATCAGAGAGCTGAAAATGGCATATCCGGATGTGAATTATTTTGATGATACAGATTTGATTGAATCTATGCAGGATATTTATGCACAGAAAAAGAGACCTTTTGTCATTATTATTGATGAGTGGGACTGCATTTTTCGGGAATACAAGCAGGATAAAGAAGCACAGGAATCCTACCTTGACTTTCTGCGCGATATGCTGAAAGACAGGGCATGTATATATCTGGTATATATGACGGGAATTTTGCCTATCAAAAAGTACGGGACACATTCTGCGCTCAATATGTTTGATGAATTCTCCATGATCGAACCGGGACCTTTGGCACCTTATGTGGGGTTTACAGAGGAAGAAGTGCTGAATCTTTGCCGGAAATACAGTATGGATCCGGAAGAAGTGAAAAACTGGTATGATGGGTATTCCTTTGAAAAAGCATCGTCCGTATACAGTCCAAGATCCGTCGTAGATTGCATGCGTTTTGGGAAAATCGGAAATTACTGGAATCAGACAGAGACCTTTGAGGCACTGCAGATTTATATTGATATGAATTTTGATGGACTGAAAGACGATGTGCTGAGTATGATTGCGGGGGATATGGTACCAGTTAATACAAGAAGCTTCACAAACGACATGACAACCTTCCGGACAGAGGATGATGTGCTTACTTTGCTTATTCATCTTGGATATCTGGCATATGATTTTGAAAATAAGACTGTCAGAATTCCAAACTGTGAAATACGTGCAGAATATGTGAACACAGTAGCGGTTTCTGACTGGGGCACTGTCTCGAATGCACTTAAGAATTCCGCAGATACGCTGAAGGCCATCTGGGAGGGGCGGGCTGGACAGGTTGCAGAAGCCATACAGCAGGCACATTTTGAGACCTCTCATATTCAGTATAATGATGAAAATGCACTGAGCTATACGATTTCTCTTGCATTGTATGCGGCAGGCAATTTTTATACAGTTCATCGGGAACTGGCCGGAGGAAAAGGATTTGCAGATCTGGTATTCATACCAAGAAAGAGATTTCAGGACAAACCGGCTCTTGTAGTCGAATTAAAGTGGGACAAGACCGCAGAAGGAGCCTTGAAGCAGATTAAAGACAAAAATTACTGCAGGAGCCTGGAAGAATACCATGGAAATCTCCTTCTGGTTGGAATAAACTATGATCGAAAAACAAAAGAGCATCAGTGCGTGATTGAAAAAGAATTTATTTAATGGTTCGTGGTTTATCATTTGTATTTAGCTGTTCAACAGAGGATGAGCTTGGCAAAGCAGATGCTATGGCAGACTGCCGGGTTCAGTGTTGTGTGGGAACAGGTTCAACAACTGAGAATCTGAAACTGATTCCAAAAGATAAGCTTCCGAAAGTGAATACACTTAAGGAAAGTGACAAAAATTATATCATGGATGGATTAGAACATGTTATGCCGGAAGCGTGGAGAGAAAAAATCTGGGAAATGATATGGAGGAGATGGCAGTACTATGAAGATTTTTGCAATCATAGATGAAGAGCAAAGAAATAAGGATCTTGCCCATCTCATCTACTATGAAAAAGACAAACGATTTTACATTGAACTGCCAGATGATGCTGATTTTTGGGAGACACCGCTCCTGTTGGCATCTTTTGTAAAGCAAGGTAAGAGAACAATAGATTCTTATTGGAGTAAGGTGTGGGTTCAGCAGAGAATTGTGCCTACGGACAGACAGAATCTTGGGCAAATTTTGAAAGCAAATGGTTTGCAGGAATATGATGAGTTCAAACTGCTGATGCTTGCTAACGGACGCTGTGCGCAGGATAGTCTGTATCTGGAAAAAAGAGATACAGAGATAGTAACCCGATTGTATAAGAAACGATTTGAAAGAAGAGTAGATATGGTTATCCCGCTTGCCAGCAATAAGTTAATGGTATGCTTTAAGAACGGAGTGGTTAAGAAATGTGATCTTAATCTTCTGGTCGGAGATAGCCGCTTATTTAGACGGGTTTTGAGTTGTAAAGAAATTTTTCAGAAAGTAACGGTTCAAACTGGTGGATATGGAGTCTGCTGGGGAGAGCAAGTGATGATTTCGGATACAGAACTTTATGAAAATGGGGTAGATATCCCTCTGAAAACAGATGATCTGATATGTTTTGTCAGGAATCAACTTGTTAATTCAGCAGAGGCTGCTGAAATACTGGGATGTACCCGTCAATATGTAAATGAGTTAACAGCAAAAGGAAAATTAAAACCATTAAAATCCGATGCAAAAACCACACTGTATTTAAAGAGTGAGGTTGTACAGCGTTTGTGGAAATAATGATGATGAATATGAACCAATGAGCAGACGAGGATATGTTCCGGAAGATGAAAAACAGTTTTCCGGTACTCAGTTGGAAAAATTGAAAAAGGCAGCAGCCGAAGTACAGTTCCTTTTAGATCAGGGATACGAAGTTAAGCCAGTAACAACATTTGTCGGCAATCATTATCTCTTTTCGGAACGGCAGCGCTTGGCGCTGGCAAGATCCGTGTCAGCAAAGGAATGGATCGTAAAGCGCGGCAGCAGAGAATTGCTGCAGAAAGAAAACAGAGATATCCCCAAAACGGTGCATATTGATGGATTCAATACGATTATTACTCTGGAAACAGCCCTGTCAGGTTCACCGGTTTTTTGCTGTGGGGATGGAACAATCCGTGACCTGGCCGGGCTGCGAGGAACTTATCGGATCATAGAACATACAGAAAAAGCAATTGACTTGCTGCTTCAGCA